>JAVVHH010000005.1:0-51796 GCA_032249615.1 Acetobacteraceae bacterium | reverse complement strand
ACACCTCCGGCACGACGGGGCGTCCGAAAGGCGTGCTGTACACCCACCGCAGCACGCTGATCCATGCCTACGCTCTGAACGCGGCGGATGTGTTCGGCCTGCGGAGTGTCGACCGAGTGATGCCGATCGTGCCGATGTTCCATGTCAATGCCTGGGGGCTGCCCTACTCCGTGCCGCTGGCCGGAGCAAGCTTCGTCATGCCGGGGAGACATCTCGACGGGCCCGGAGTCGCCGCCCTGATGAACAGCGAACGCGTGACCTTCAGCGCCGGCGTTCCGACCGTCTGGATGGGCGTACTGGCCCATCTGCAGAAGAGCGGCGAGCGGCTCACGACGCTGAAGCGTCTCGTCACCGGCGGCTCCGCCTGCCCGCCCTCCCTGGCGGAAGCGTTCGAGCATGATTACGGCGTCTCGGTGATCCACGCCTGGGGCATGACTGAGACAAGCCCGCTCGGCACCATCTTCGCGCCGTACCCGGGGTTCGAGTCCCTTCCCGCGGCCGAGCAGCGGTCGTTGATGCTCAAGCAAGGGCGGCCGGTGCCCGGGCTGCAGATCCGCATCGTGGATGACCAGGGCGCCGAGTTGCCATGGGATGGGCGCACCTTCGGCAATCTCGAGGCACGCGGGCCGTGGGTGCTGAAGCGCTACTTCGGCGGGCAGACCGACGCGGCGAACGATGAAGGCTGGTTCGCGACCGGCGACGTCGCCACCATCGACCCCGACGGTTTCCTGGAAATCACGGATCGGACGAAGGACGTCGTGAAATCCGGGGGAGAGTGGATCAGTTCGATCCAGCTCGAGAACATTGCCGTCTCGCATCCCGACGTCGCCGAGGCGGCGGTGGTCGCGGCGCGGCACCCGCGCTGGGACGAACGTCCGCTGCTGATTGTCGTGGCCAAACCAGGGCGGACGCTGGACAAGGCCGGCCTGCTGGCGCTGTACGAGGGCCAGGTCGCGAAGTGGTGGGTGCCGGACGAGGTGGTCGTGGTCGACGAGTTGCCGCACACGGCGACGGGCAAGCTCAACAAGCTGGCGCTGCGCCAGCAGTTCCGGGATTTCGAGCTCGCCTCCCTCGCCGCCGAGTAAGCCCCGGGCTACTGCAGGAAGCCCCAGCGGGAGACGGCAGGTTCGGCTGACGCCCAGCGCCAGCCGTCCGGCTGCTTGCACAGCTTGGTTTCCAGCACATCCCGATCGTCCCCGTCGACGACGGTGAAAACGATCTCGCGACAGGTGGCGAGCGGCGTCCTGAACTCGCGCACCGCCTCCAGATTGCCGTGCTCGTTGCCGATCGGGATGGTGTGGCGGATTTCCCAGGGCCGGGCTTGGCCGAGCGGGGCGTTGCCGGCGGTCTCCGCGATCGCATCCTGCTCCCCGGCAGCCCGGCGCCGGTCGATGTAATTAGTCAGTTCCCGCACCCCGGACCGGACGGCGATACCGACCGCGAGGCCGACGGCCGGGTTAGCGGTGGCCGAGCCGGTGCCGGCGCCGGCCACCACGCCCGCGATGTCAGGGATGGCGTGGCAGCCTGCGAGACTCAATCCGGCCAGCAACAGCGCGGCCGTCCGCTTCATTGCAGATCGCCCCACCGCCGGGTCGTGGGCTCAGACGTCGCCCACCGCCACGCCTTTCCGTCCGAGCAGATGGTGGCGGTGTAGAACTGGCGGTCGAGCCCCTCCTTGGTCTTGGTGTCGACGGAGAACACGATCTCCTTGCACGGGAAGCCCAAGCCGCCGAACTCGCGGCTGACCACCACTTGGCCCTGCTCGTCATCCTCGATCGGGATGTCGTGGCTGACCGACCAACTGCCGATCGCATTGACCGGAAGTGCTCCCGCCGCCTCGGCGATGCGCTGTTGTTCGAACCGATGGACCCGGCGCTCGAGATAGCGCAATCCTTCCCGCGCCGCGGAATCAACGCCAAGGCCGACTGCGGCGGCGACCGTGGCGTTGCTGGTGATGGCGGCGCCAGTTGCCGCACCCGCGATACCGGAAAACGTCGCGGTGCCCTCCGTCAGAACGCTCCCGCAGCCAGACAAGCCCAGCAGGGCAAGCAGAACTATCCGTCGATCGATCAAGCCTGGTCTCCCTGAGCGGGAAGACTATGGAAAAGCGGCAGCACTGCGCCAAGCTGGATTCGGCGTGCTCACCGATTAGAGAGCGCGGGACCGAACCAGGCGCCGCGCACCAGCGCCGCGGCGTTCACCACCCCGAGCACCAGCAGCCCGGCCGCGAGTGCCATGAACACGGGTGCGAGCCGCCCCGTCCAGGTGAGCGCCGCGTAGCCGCCGGCGGCGGCGAACACGGTTCGAAGCAGGGCCGCGATCAGCGGCCAGCGCATACGTCCGGCACCCTGGGACGCGAAGTAGATCGCGGTCCCCAGCCCGAAGAAGCCGTAGGCCGGGCCGACCAGCCGCAGATAGAGGCGCCCGGCGGCCAGGACGGCAGGGTCCTGGGCGAAGATGCGCAGCCAAAGGTCCGGGTAGAGCGAGGCGACGATGCCGATGAACTCCGTCATCCCGAAGGCGAGCCAGGCCCCCATCCAAGCGACCCTGAGCGCACGTTGCTGCTGCCCGGCGCCGATATTGGTACCGACCATCGCCACCAGCGGCGCCCCGAAGCCGAACACCAGCGGGATCAGCAGGTATTCGAGCCGGGCGCCCACGCCGTAGCCGGCAATGGCCGGCGTGCCGAATCGCCCGACCAACGACGTCGCGACGCTGACGATGATCTGCGTCTGCAGCGAAACCAGGGCGGCGACGAGCCCGATCCGCAGGATGTCCCACAGCGCGCGCCCTTGCAGGCGCGCCAGGCGAAGCCGCACCGCCGCGCGCCGGGATCGCAGATAAGCGGCGAAGATGACGCTGGCTCCCGCATAGTACAGCAGCATCGCGACGCCGCCGCCGACGACCCCGAGACGAGGGACCGGGCCATAGCCGAAGATCAGCATCGGCGAGACCGGCACCAGCAACACCGCCCCTCCGCCGATCACCAGAGCGGGCACCAGCATGTTGCCGGTACCTCGGATACAGCTCGCGAGCGCGTTCATCACCCACATCAGGATGGCGCCGCCGAAGACCACGCTCGAATACTGATTGGCTGCGGCGAGCGCCCCGGCATCACCCCCGAGCGCGCGATAGAATGCCGGCCCCAACAGCAGCCCCGCCACCGTGAACGCCAGGCCCAACGCGCCGTTGATGGCAAGCGCGTGCAACACGAGCCCGTCCGCATCGTCGCGCCGCCCCGCGCCGAGCGCGCGGGCGATCGCCGACGCGATCCCGCCGCCCATGGCGCCCGCGCCGATCATCTGCATCAGCATGACCCCGGGGAACACGAGCGACATGCCCGCCAGCGCATCGGTGCCGAGCCGCCCCACGAACGCCGTCTCGACCAGACCGGTGGCCGATTGCGCAAGCATGACCAGGACGTTCGGCAACGCCAGGCGCAGCAGGGTGGCCAGCACCGGCGCCTCGAGCAGGCGGAGAGTGCGGGCGTTCGGGGCAATGGTCGCGCTCGGCATCGACATTAGGTGCACATGCACTCATTCCGCCCGCCTGTCGAGCCCTGCTTTGTCAAGCCATTGCAATTGCCCGGCGACTGTGTCGGATGCTGCCGCACGTTTTGACGAGAGTGAACCGACCTGATGAGAGCCTCGCGGATCGCAGAGGGATTGCCGCACCCGCTGGGCGCAACATGGGACGGGGTAGGGGTCAACTTCGCGCTCTACTCCGCCAACGCGACCAAGGTGGAGCTCTGCCTGTTCGACCAGAGCGGATCGCGCGAGCTCGAGCGGATCGAGCTGCCGGAATATACCGACGAGGTCTGGCACGGTTACCTGCCGGACGCGCGTCCAGGCACCGTCTACGGCTATCGCGTGCACGGACCCTGGGAGCCCACGGCGGGTCACCGCTTCAATGCCCACAAGCTCCTTCTCGATCCCTATGCCAAAGGCCATGTCGGCGGTGTGACCTGGGGGCCCGAGGTCTACGCCTACAAGCGGGAGACGGGTGACGACCTGACCTTCGACCTCCGCGACAGCGCCCTCTTCGTGCCGAAATGCGTCGTCATCGACCCGGCGTTCACCTGGTTGCGCGACCGCCGCCCGGACGTGCCCTGGGAGCGGACCGTGCTCTACGAAACCCACGTCAAAGGCTTCACCAAGCTGCACCCGCAAGTGCCGCCCGAGCTGCGCGGCACCTATTCCGGGCTCGCCGACAAGCACGTGATCGAGTGGATCCGCGGCATGGGCGCGACCAGCGTCGAGCTGCTGCCGGTGCATGCCATGGTCGATGACGGGTTCCTGATGGAGCAGGATCTCGTCAACTTCTGGGGCTACAACACGATCGGCTTCTTCGCGCCGGATCCGCGTTACAGCAGCAAGCCGGCCTTCGCGCATGCCGAATTCAAGGAGATGGTCGCGCATCTGCACGATGCCGGGCTCGAGGTGATCCTCGACGTCGTCTACAACCACACCGCAGAAGGCAACGAGCTGGGCCCGAACCTCTCGTTCCGCGGCATCGACAACGAGAGCTACTACCGCCTACTTCCGGATAACAAGCGCTTGTACATCAACGATACGGGCACCGGAAACACGCTCGATCTCTCCAATCTGCGCGTCGTGCAGCTCGTGGCCGACAGCCTGCGCTACTGGGTGCAGGAGATGCATGTCGACGGCTTCCGCTTCGACCTCTGCACGATCTTGGCCCGCGAGTGGCACGGTTTCGATCAGGGCAGCGGGTTCCTGCACGTGTGCCAGCAGGACCCGGTGCTCAACGGCGTCAAGCTGATCGCCGAACCGTGGGATCTCGGCCCGGGCGGTTACCAGGTGGGCGGCTTTCCGCCGGGCTGGGCGGAGTGGAACGACCGCTATCGCGATGAAATCCGCTCATTTTGGATCGGCGAAGAGGGCAAAGTGCCGTCGCTGGCGGCACGACTCTGCGCCTCGGCCGATGTCTTCAACAAGCGCGGCCGCAAGCCCTGGGCCGCAGTCAACTTCATCACCGCGCACGATGGATTCACGGTGCGGGACGCGGTCAGTTACAACGAAAAGCACAACGAGGCGAACGGCGAATCCAACCGCGACGGCCACAACGCCAACCACAGTTGGAATCACGGCGTCGAGGGCGAGACGGATGACGTCGCCATCATCGCGGTCCGCCAGCGTCAGATGCGGAACCTGCTCGCGACGCTGTTGCTCTCCCAAGGCACGCCCATGCTCCTGGCCGGCGACGAGTTCGGCCGCACTCAGGGCGGCAACAACAATGCGTATTGCCAGGACAACGAGACGAGTTGGGTCGACTGGGACATCCCGGAATGGGGCCTCGAGCAGGCCGCTTTCGTCCGCCGCCTCACCCAACTACGCCAGCAATACCCTATCCTCCACCGCGCCCGCTTTTTCACCGGCGAGGAGAACCGCGCGCTGGGCGGGATCAAAGACGTTACCTGGATCACCGCCGCGGGCCGCGAGATGAGCTATGCCGATTGGTGCGACACGCGGATCAAGTGCCTCGGCATGCTGATCGACGGTCGCGCACAGCGCACCGGCATCCCGACCCCCGGCAGCGACGTGACGGTTTTGATCGTGCTGAACGCCAATGCGGACGTATTGCGGTTCACCTTGCCGGAGTGCACCGCCGGGAAGCGCTGGGAGCGGTTGCTGGACACCAATGAGCCGAGCTACGTCGGCGGCCAGACCTACGCGATCGGCTCCATCTGTCCGCTGGCTGGGCGCTCGCTGGTGCTGTTCGCGCTACATTCGTAGCGGGGCCGCTTACTCACCCGAGAGCTCGCGGCGTCGTTTCTCGAGTTCGTCCGTGTAGCGCCGCAACGCATACTGCTCCGTCAGCGTGCCGATCACCCGCATCGATTCCGCCGAGTCCACCACCGCCAGCTCATCGCTCTCGGCCGCCTCGAACAGGCCGACGGCTTCCTTGATCGTCATCTGCGGCAGCAAGACGGCCATCGAGTGGTGCATGACGCTCGCCACCGTCTGCTTCTCGTCATCGGCCGCATGAGCCTCTGACACCGCCAGGATGCCGGCGTATCGCCCCGCCTGATCGACCGCGACCGCACGGCCGGTGCTACCCAGCGGAAACTGGCGCCGGAACGTCTCGAGCGTCATGTCGAGCGGCACCCGGCGGAACTCGCGCCGCATCATCTTGCCGACCGTCAAGGTGCGGATCCAGCCCACGTCCACCGCACTGCGGATCGCCTCGCCGCGCAGATGAAAACGCCAGGTCGCAAAACTGTAGCCGAAGGTGCGCCGGACAGTGATCGCCGAGACCACCGAGGCCGCCAGCACGGCGACCGTCATGGGCAGCGAGCCCGTGCTCTCGAGCGCCAGGAACGCCATCGTCAGCGGCCCGCCGACGACCGCCACGGCCAGCCCGCTCATGCCGACCAGCGCGCACACGACCGCGGGCAGCGCCTGCACCACCGTTACGATCGCCAGCAGCCCGGCGAACAGCTTTCCGAGCAGCGCGCCCAGGAACAACGACGCGAAGAACAAGCCGCCCCGGAAGCCCGAGCCGATGCTGATCGCCGACGCAACCGCCTTCAGCACCATCAGCAGCGCCAAATGCTGCAGCGGATAGGGCGAGTCGAGCGTCGCCCGCATCGCCGAGTGCCCGGAGGACAGCACGGCTGGCGTGACGATGGCGAGCGCGCCCAACGCGAGCCCGCCCACCGCTGGCCGCGCCCAAAGCGGCAGCTTGCTGCGCCGGAACACGTCCTCGACGATGGTCACCCCGCGCATGATCGCGATCCCGACGAGCGCGCACAGCATGCCCAGCGCCAGGATCGGCACGTAATCCACCGCCTCGATGACAGTCGGCACGCGGATATCCAACGTGTCGCCGCCGCCGACCAGCACCCGCATGACGGTCACCGCCGAGATCGCCGCCATGACCACCGGTGCGAGCGAGGCCAGCGAGTAGGTGCCGATGACCAATTCGAACGCGTAAAAGGCGCCCGTCAACGGCGCGTTGAACGCTGCGGCGATGGCCCCCGCAGCGCCGCACCCCACGATCAGCCGCATGTCGGACCGCCGCAGCCGGAAGTAGCGCCCGAGTCGCGACGCCAACGCCGACCCGATTTGCGCGTAGCCCGCCTCGAGGCCCACCGACGCACCGATCCCGTTCGACCACATGGTCTGCGCGACCACGACGAGGCTGTCCTTCAGCGACATCGAGCCGCCATACAGCGCGTTGGCCTCGATCGGGTCCACGACCCGGCGCGACACCCATTTCGCGGCGGCCAGTCCCGCCAACCCCAACACCAACCCGCCGAGTGAGGGCACGAGCAACGCCCGCACAGGATCGATCGCGAGTTGGGAGGAGAGGAACTCACCGACTTTGAGGCCATAAAAGGCCCGGTGCATCATCTGCGCGACCATCGACATGGCGACCACGACGGCCCCCGCCCCAGCACCGACGGCCCCGGCCATAACCACGAGCCAGATTTCGTCGGCACGGACAACCGCGCGCAACTTGGCCGGCGCGTGCGCGATGGCGTGCTCGAACCGGCGGCGCTGCCGCAACACACTCGCCGTCGCTGCGTCACGTAAATTGAGGCTGGCGCTGAACGGACGCATTCCATGCCGATCGAGGATGGCAGGAACCGTTGTGCGTCGAGACGGCAGCGGGATCAACCCGGCTTGGCTGATATTCTCAGAACGTAAATAGTTTTTGCGGCTAGTCGCAGGCGGCAGCCCGGGCCTAAGTCACCCACGATGGTCCGCTACGTCATCAACCCCAAGCCGGGCGTCCCCGGGATCGTCGTCCTGCCCGCCGGAGGCTTCCGCCGCGCCAAAGCGGAGATCACCGCCTGGCCCGGCTACGCCCCCACGCCGCTTCAGGACGGAGTATCGCTGGCCGGGCACCTCGGTGTGGCGAGCGTCGCCATCAAGGACGAGGCTGGCCGCTTCGGACTCGGCTCGTTCAAGGCCCTGGGCGGCGCGTACGCAGCGGCCGAGGTCGTGCTGAACGAGCGGGCGCGGCGGGCTGGCGGCCCGCTCACCCTTACATGCGCGACCGACGGCAACCACGGGCGCAGCGTCGCCTGGGGCGCCCAGCGGATGGGCGAGCGCTCCTGCATCTTCGTGCACGAGGGTGTCGACAACGAGCGGGTGGCGGCAATCGAGCAGCATGGGGCGGAGGTGCGACGGGCCGGCAGCACCTATGACGAGAGCGTGCGCGTCGCCGGTGAGGTCGCAGCGCGGGAGGGGTGGTTCGTGGTCTCGGACACGTCATGGCCGGGCTACACGGAGGTGCCGCGCCAGGTCATGCAGGGCTACCGCATCCTGGTCGACGAAGCGCTCGATCAATGGGCGGGCGCGCCACCCACGCATGTGTTCGTCCAAGCGGGCGTCGGGGGGTTGGCCGCCGCCGTCGCAGTCCATTTGCGGGCGCGGTTGGGCACCTTGCCGACGCTGATCGTGGTCGAACCGGACAGCGCCGCTTGCTTGCTCGCCAGTGCCCAGAGCGGCGGGTGGACTGCGATTGCCGGGCCGCTCGCCACGACGATGGACTGCCTGGCCTGTGGCGAGCCGAGCCTGTTGGCCTGGCAGGAGCTCGGCCGCTCGGCCACCGCGTTCCTCGCGATCGGTGACGACTGGGCGACAGAGGCCGTGCACGCCTTGGCCGCCCTGAACATCGAGTCGCAGCCGTCCGGTGCGGCCGGGCTCGCCGGTCTGCTGGCGGCCGCGGCAGATCCCGATCTCAAGGCCGCTTTTGCGCTCGACGGTTCGAGCCGCGTGCTGCTGTTCAACACGGAAGGCGGAGCCGCGTGATTCTGCACACTCATTCGATCGGGGAGGGGCCGCCCGCGATCATCCTGCACGGCCTGTTCGGCACTGCCAGCAATTTCGCGACGATCCAGAAGCGCCTGGCGACGGGCCGTCGGGTACTGACGATGGACCTGCGCAACCACGGCCGCAGCGCGCACGACCCAGTCGTGGACTACGCGACCATGGCCGACGACGTCCTGGCGACGATGGCCTCGCTCGGCTTCGAACGGGCCGCGCTGGTCGGCCACTCGATGGGCGGCAAAGTCGCCATGACGGCGGCCTTCCGCCACGGCGGGCGCATCACCCGGTTGCTCGTCGCCGACATCGCGCCCGTCCCCTATCCGCCCCGTTACCGCGCGATCGCCGACGCGATGTTGAGCTTGCCGCTCGAACCCGGTCTGACCCGCGCCGCCGCCGACGCCGAGTTGTCGAGCGCGGTGCCGGACCAGGAGGTGCGGCAGTTCCTGCTGTCCAATCTCCGGTTCGGCGCGACACCCTCCTGGCGGATCGGCCTGGCGGAGATCGCGGCGGCGCTGCCGGCAATCGAGGGATGGGACGGGGAGGGGAGATACGACGGCCCGACGCTGGTCCTGCGCGGCGAACGGTCCGATTACATCAAGCCGGAGGACCGGCCGTTATTTCGCGCGCTGTTTCCGGCCGCCCGGTTCACCACGCTGCGCGACGCAGGCCACTGGCTGCACGCCGATGCGCCGGACGCCTTCGTGGCCACGCTCGACGCGTTCCTGCCGCACACCCGGGCCTGAAAAAACCCCAAGCGGACCGAACCCTTGCCGCCGGCTGAGGTTGAAGTAGGACGTGAATGGGGAGTTTCCGATGGGACGCTATACGACGGGCGGCGTAGGCCGTGACGTTCTGGCCGGTGCAATCGCGGGCGGGGCAGCGGTTTGGCTAATCAACAAGATGGATTGGTCATTGACCCATTCCGGCCGCGCTGGCCCGGCCTCGCCGAGCAATCCGGAGCCGGCCCATGCCGCCGCGGCGAAAGCCGCCGGTGCGGCGGGGGTTCAGGTCACCGACCAGCAGCGCAAAGCGATGGGCCACACCGTCCATTACGGGATCGGGGTCGGGATCGGCGCGCTCTACGGCCTGCTCCGCGGCATGGCGCCCTCCGTCACCACCGGACGTGGTGCGCTGTATGGCGTGGCGACGTTCATTCTCGGGGACGAGGTGGGCGCGCCGGCGTTGGGCCTGTCCAAAGGACCGTTTGACTATCCCGCCCGGGACCACGCCAAAAGCGCGCTCGCCCACGTTGTTTTCGGGCTGCTGACCGATCTTGGCACGCGGTTGCTGGCCCCCTGGGAAGACGAGGTCGTCATCCTGCGCGGACCGTCGCTGCACGAGAGGCTCGAAGGCGGACGGCAGGCGATCGCCGATAGTCGCGATTATCTCTACGACCAGGGCCGCCACGTGCTGGACCGAGGCCGCGCCTATGCCGAGCAGGCCCGTGAGCGGCTGGAAGAGCTCGAGTTGGGGGAGCGGGCACGCCAATATGCCGGTGACCTCCGGTCGCGGCTGCCGGATTCCGACGACGTGGCGGACACCCTCAACGAGGGCCGCCGGCGGGCGCGACGCTTTGCCGGTAGCGTCGCCGATTACGCGCCGGAACGGGACGACGTCGCCGACGCGGTCGAGAAAGGGCGCAGCCGGGCGCGGGGTTGGGCCCGGGCCGCGCGCAACCAGCTGCCAGATCGCGACGACGTCGATGATGCGGTCGAACAAGGTCGCAAGCGCGGGCGCAAGCTCGCCAAGCGTGCGCGCGAGCGGCTGCCCGAACGGGACGACATGGACGACGCCGTGCAAGCCGGACGAAACCGCGTGCGGCAGTTGGCGAGTGACGCTCAGGATGCCGGGGAGAGCGGGATCAACCGGCTGACCCGCTGGCTGTTCGGCTGACGCCTGGGCCGGGCAGCAATGCCCGGTCCACCAGGCTAGCGCAGGCCAGCGCAGGCTGGTACAAAACATGAATGAACGAGGTGAGCTTCCCGGAACGGGCGGTCGCGATCCGCAGGGCGACGGCGCTGCTGTGCGTCCGTCTCGGCTGGTCCCCCATCCATGAGGTGCCGCTGCCGAACCACCGCCGCGCTGACATCCTGGCCCTCCGCGGCGATGGCGGCTTCGCGTGCATCGAGGTCAAATCCGGCCTGCGCGACTTCCAGACCGACGCGAAATGGCCCGAGTACCGCAACTATGCGGACGCTCTCTACTTCGCGGTCGACGACGACTTCCCGAGCGATTGCCTACCCGACGATGCCGGGCTGATCGTCGCCTGCGGACGGGAAGCCGAGTTGGTCCGCGAAGCGCCGGCGCATCCGCTCGCGCCCTCCCGGCGTCGCGCTCTGCTCCATCGCTTCGCCATGCTGGCGGCAACGCGGCTGGCGTCGCGGGACGACCCCGAGGGGATCGCCCATCTTCGTGCGGCGCTTCTCGCCGAGTAGCGTCAGCCCGCGCCAGCGGACAGTTTGCGGACCGTCGCTGTCGTCGAGTAACCGCTCAACAGCTCAGCGAGCCACACCTTGCCGCCCCAGCTCTGCACGAGTTCGGCCCCGATGACCTGGTCGATCCGGTAATCCGCGCCCTTCACGAGAAGGTCCGGCCGCAACGCTTCGAGCGTTTCCTGGGGCGTGTCTTCGTCATAGATTACCACGAGATCGACGGCCGACAGGCTCGCCAGCACGGCTGCGCGGGCGGCTTCAGGCTGCACCGGCCGGGTCTTGCCCTTCAGGCGACGAACGCTCGCATCGGAATTGAGGCCGACGACGAGGCGGTCGCACTGGCCGCGCGCCTGCTCGAGCAGGTGGACGTGCCCTGGATGCAGCAGGTCGAAACACCCATTGGTGAAGCCGGTGCGCCAGCCCTTACGGCGCCAGCGCTCGATCTGTTCGGCAGCCGCCTCCCGGGTCACGATCTTGCGCAGCGTGCTCACCTGCGGCGTGAGGACCCGAAGCAGATCCTCGCCTCGCGCCACGGCCGTGCCCACTTTCCCGACGACGACCCCGGCGGCAATGTTCGCCAACCGCACCGCGACCCTCATCTCCAGCCCGGCAGCCAGCCCGGCGGCTAGCGTGGCGACCACCGTGTCGCCGGCCCCCGAAACATCGAACACCTCGACGGCTTCAGCCGGGAAATGATGGTGGCCATCCGCATCGACCAGCGTCATCCCGTCTTCGGACCGGGTCACCAGCACCGCGCCAAAGCCGTGCAACTCGCGCAGGTAGGTTGCCGCGCGCACGAGATCGGCTTCTTCGTCCACCGGCATGCCCGTGGCTTCGGACAGCTCGCGGCGGTTGGGCGTAATGACATCCGCGCCGGCATAGCGGGCGAAATCGCGCCCTTTCGGGTCGACCACCACTGGCCGGCCAGCCTGCCGCGCGGCAGCGATCAATTGGGCTGGTATGTCTCCCGACAGCACGCCTTTGGCGTAGTCGGACAAGACGGTGACCGACGTGGCGGCCAGCGTGTCCCCCGCGATCCGAAGGAGCCGTTCAGCCAGCTTCGGCCCGATCGGCTCGATCTGTTCACGGTCCGCGCGCAGCAATTGCTGGCCTTGGCTGACGAACCGCGTCTTGACGGTGGTCGTGCGCGCCCCTTCGATCAACATCCAGGGTTCGATGCCGGGCTGGCCACCAACGAGCCCCGTCAGGTCCGATCCGGCCTGATCGTCACCCACGACCGACACGAACGCGACAGCGGCGCCCAGCGCCGTCAGGTTGCGGACGACGTTGCCGGCGCCCCCAGGCACCGCGGTATCCCGCTCGACGCGCAGTATCGGGATGGGCGCTTCGGGACTGACCCGGTCGACCACGCCATACACATAGCGATCAAGCATGACGTCGCCGATGACGGTGACGCTGGTGCGGGCGAGGCGGCGAACCGCGCTCGACAACGCAGCGTCGTCGCTCGAGAGATCGGCACTATCCATGCGTCACGGCTACCTTCTTGGACCGGGAGTGGCAAGCAGATGACATCATTCCGCAGGCATCATGCCTGAAGAAAGTAAACAGAGTCCGCACGGAGCGCCGCACAAGTCAATTTGCCGCCGCGCGCCGCGTTGGTGTCGATGCCCAGGCGGTTGGGCCGCAACTCGGGCTCCGGGGTCGGCGTGTGACCGTGCACGATCCGCAACTTCGGCGCGTCCGGCAGCATGCGGCCATTCCAATCGAGGAAGCCTTCCCGGATCCACAGTAGGTCATTGAGGCTCTGTTTCGGCAGCCGGATCCCCGGTCGCACACCCGCGTGCACGAAGAGGTAGACCCCGGCGACGACCATCGGCAGCAATGTCTCGAGGAACGCTAGGTGCGCTGGGGGGATGTTTTCGCGCCAGCGTCGCGGATCGCTCTCGGGGTCGATACCCCAGCTGCGCAGGGTCGCATCGCCGCCGTTGTGAAGCCAGAGCCGCGCAGCGGCGGGCTGCTCCAACGCGTCCAGCAGCATGCTTTCGTGATTGCCCATCAGATTGAAGCAGCGGAGGCCGCTGATCGGCGAACCATGCGCGAGTTGCTCCAGGCACCCCGCGGAGTCGGGTCCGCGATCGATGTAGTCGCCGAGGTGGACCAGAAACGCGTCCGCGACGGGCCGGTCGGCAATGTCGTCCCGGATCAGCGCGTGAACCGCCTGCAACCGATCGGCGTGACCATGGACATCGCCGATCGCATAGATGCGATCTGGCTGTTCAAGGGCGTCCGGCACCGCCGTTAATGCTTTCGTAATCATGAGACGCCATCCTAGCTGGGCCTATCGGAGACGACGACCGTGTTCTTGTCGGCCCAAAATGAGGAGCCGCTGATCCGAGCGGCGCAGGACGCAGGATCGCCGCTGCTCGATGCCGTCCAGCGCGCGCTGCGCGGGCGTGGCTCCGGGTGGGTCGTGCTTGGCCTCCATCTGTCCCGCCTGGCTGCTCCGGCGCCCCGGCCCCATCACCGGCGGATCGCCAGCGTCTTGCTGAACGACGCGGCATCTCGGCAAAAAGGCCAAGTCTTCACGCTTATGAATGGCGATTTGGCGCTTCTCTACGCTCCTGGCGATAGCGGCCGAGATCTGGCTGGCGCGCTGGGCAATCTTTTTGCCGCGGATGCTCCCGACCCGGACCTGATCCTCAGCCGCTGGCCGCTCCCGCATCAGTTTTCGGAACTCAACGACTTCATCGACATGCTGCCGAAGGTCGGCTCGACTCCGGCGAAGTTGGAGCCCGAGGTCGGCCTGACCGCGCTGGCCACCCTGTTCGACACCATCGACGCGCGCCGGATCCGCAAGGTGCTCGAGCGGCAGACGGGCGTGCTGTTGACAGTGGGCGGCACCGAGCGGCTCATCCCATTGTTTCGCGAGGTGCGGTTCTCGCTTCCCGCGCTCGAGGAGAGGGCTGCGGCGCCGGGCCGCCTCGCCGCTGACCCCTTCCTGATCCGCCATGTTGCCGCCAAGCTCGGAGCGGCAATGATGGCCGCAACCGTAGCCGACCTGGAACATGATCGGCCCATGCTCGCCGCGGTCAGAGGCGGCAAGACGGTCTTGCACGTGAATTTGAGCTTGGAGGCGGTGCTGTCTCCCGCGTTCTCCACTCTCGTCGACATGGCTGAGCGGACCGGGGCGCGCGTCGCCGTCGAGATTGCGCTCATCGACGCCTTTGCCGATACCGAAGCGTTCCTCCGGGCGCGGTCCTGCATTCGCGACGCGAAGTTCAGCCTGGTGCTCGACGATGTCACGCATCACGCCCTGCTCGTGACCAAGCTGGCGGCTCTAGGGGGCGACTGGTTGAAGCTCGACTGGTCTCGTCAGATCCTACAAGCCGGCAACACCCTCGACGCGGCGTTGAAAGAGATCGGCCCGGAAACGGTCATCCTTCAGAAAGCCGACACGGAGGATGCGATCCGGTGGGGAGTCGCCCGCGGCATTCGCCGGTTCCAAGGCCGGCACACGGACGCGATCCTGGCGGCCGGACGGCTCACGACCTGCTCGGCGGCGAGCCAGTGCAGCCTGCGGGAATGCCTCTCGCGGGAGCAGGCGACCACTGCAGCCGGGCGTATCGGTTGCCGAAATCAGGCTTTGCTCGACAATTCGATCGCCGGGGCGGAGCTGCCGCCGTGACCGACGCCGATGACGGCCTCGACGCCTTGGCTGAACTGGTTCGCACGAGTACTGCCTCCGGCGTGGCCCGCCGGGCGCTGTTGCTGCGAACCGATCTCCTTCCCCCGCCGCTGTCAGGGCCGGAGCACGTCCGCACCGCCCGGGCTGCGCTGGCGCCACTGATTGGCGCAGATCGCTCGCAAAGGCACGACCTGCCTGGCGGCCGGGTCGTCCTCAGTTGGAGAGGCAACCCGGCTCGCCTCCTCGAGCAGACGATGGAGGGTCTGAGCGATCTCCTCCAAGCCAATCCGATCGGCTCCCCGTCGCTCGAAGAGCTTGTTGGTTTGTACGACTTGCCGAGCCAGGGTGAGGCCTTGATGAAGGCGGCCACGACCGGCGTTCTGGTCGACGGGGCAGAGCCCGATCCGATCGTGGCGGAGCCGGACGTCTCCGCGGCGCTCCGGCCGCTCGCGACAGCGGAGCTCGACCGGTTGGAGCAGAGCCTGGCCAATACCGATCTGAGCCGCTTCGCTCGACGGCGAGCGATCAGCAGCTTCACCGGAAAGATCGCGCGTCTCGCGTGGGAAGAGCGTTCGCTCTCGATCCCCGAGCTGATGGGCACCGTCGTCCCAGGCCGCGACCCGCGTGCAGACATGTGGTTGTTCCGCCGCCTCACGCGCGTGCTCGACCACCGAATGCTTTCTCTCCTGAGCGACCCCAAGGAACTGCGGGGAGCCGGTCCGTTCAGCTTGACGCTCAACGTCGCCAGCGTGCTCAGCCCGGCGTTTCTGCGCTTCGATGCAGCGCTGCCGCTAGTGCTGCGCGGCCATGTCGTCGTCAGCTTTCTGCCCACCGATATCGCCTCCGACGCGGCCGCATTCGCGTTTGCGCGCAACTTCGCCCAAGCCCGTTCCTACCGGGTCTGCCTGCGGGCGCTAACAGCGTCCCTTCTGCCAGCGCTCAGCCTCCCGGCCCTCGATCTCGATTACGCTCAGCTCGCCTGGTCGCCCGACTTTGCCTCTATGCCAACCCTGCCTGCCGCGGGCAAAGCGCAATGGATCATGGGTCAGCCCTGCACCCAGGAGGCGGTCCACTGGGGCCGCAAACAGGGGATAAGCCTGTTCGCGATCAAGCCGACCCAGTGAGGGTAACCTGCCGGCGTGGTGGAGCTGAGGGGAATCGAACCCCTGACCTCCTCATTGCGAACGAGGCGCTCTCCCAACTGAGCTACAGCCCCGCCGTGCAGGAAGCGGAAAATGCTTAGACCGCCCCACCGAGTCAACCCTCCCGATCGTCGTTAGCCTCGGTTGCGGGCAAACAGAGCGCACGGTAGGGTCCGCCCGCTCCAAGGATTGAAAAGTGACTCTACTGGCAGGCCTCTACGAACTGATCTTGGTTGTCATCAACCTGTTCATCTGGGCGCTCATTCTGTCAGCAGTCGTATCGACGCTGATATCGTTCGGCGTTCTCGATACGCGCAACCGCGTCGTGTGGACGATCGGCGACTTCCTTTACCGCGTCACGGAACCGATGCTGCGCCCGATCCGCAACTTCCTGCCCAATTTCGGCGGCGTCGACCTGAGCCCGCTCGTCGCGATCCTGCTGCTCCAATACATCGCCGTTCCGTTGGTGCGCACGATCTTCGGTGGGATCGCAACGGGCGTTTGGAGCTTCTACTGACGGTGACCACGGCAGCGATCATCAGCGGTACGGCGCTGGCTGCGACCGTGCGTGACGCGCTGGCCCGCCGCGTGGAGCAGATCGGGTTCCGCCCGGGCCTCGCCGTCGTCCTCGTCGGCGATGACCCGGCGAGCGCCGTTTACGTGCGGAACAAGGACCGTGCCGCCCAGGGCGCCGGAATCGCCGTGGCGACGCATCGCCTGCCGGCGTCGACGAGCCAGTCCGAGCTGCTGAGCCTCGTCGACCAACTCAACCGCGATCCGGACGTGGACGGTATCCTCGTCCAGTTCCCGCTGCCCGCGCAGATCGCGCCCCGTGCCATCATCGAAGCCATCGACCCGGCGAAGGACGTCGACGGCTTTCACCCGCTCAACGTCGGACGCCTGCAAGATGGCGCTTCGACCTTGGCTCCCTGCACACCGCGCGCCGTCATGAAGCTGCTGGATAAGGCCGGCACGCGCTTGCGCGGAGCCCGCGCGATCGTGCTCGGCCGTTCGAGCATCGTCGGACGCCCGGTCGCGACCTTGCTGCTCAATGCCGACGCGACCGTCACGATCGCGCACAGCCGGACGGCGGACCTCTGCGAGCGTTGCCGGGAAGCCGACATCCTCATCGCCGCGGTTGGCCGCCCCGAGCTGGTGCGGGGCGGCTGGATCAAGCCGGGCGCGACCGTCGTCGACGTGGGGATCAACCGCCGGGCTGACGGGAAGCTGGTCGGCGACGTCGCCTACGAGGAGGCTTTGCCGATTGCGGGCGCGATCACGCCGGTCCCGGGCGGCGTGGGCCCGATGACGATCGCATGCCTGCTGGAGAACACGATCGACGCTGCGGTGGTGCGCCGCGCCTAAAAGTCCGTGCAGCGACCGTCTTTTTCCCAGTCGCCGTAGCGAGTGGGTTCTGGACCCTTACGTCCGCCCACTTCCGGCGCGAGTTCCTCAGGTGGCACGAGCGGCGTGCCGGGCGGCGGGGACTTGGCGTCGTCGTCGGTGATCATGACGCTGATTTGGTGCGCCGGCTCTCCGTCCGCAATTGCCCACAGGCCGCGAGGATATCGCGCCCGCGTGGCGCCCGGATTGGTGCCGCGAACCCCGCGTCCTGCACAATTCGAGCAAAGCGGGCCAATTGGTTGCCGGTGCTCGGCTCATAGGCACTGCCCGGCCATGGGTTGAACGGTATCAGATTGACCTTTGCCGGAATGCCCGCGATCAACCGGACCAACTCGCGCGCCTCCGCCTCGCTGTCATTGACGTCCCGCAGCATCACGTATTCGAAGGTGATCCGTCGGGCATTGCTGGCCCCCGGGTAGCGCCGGCAGGCCGCGAGCAGCTCCGCAAGCGGGTATTTACGGTTCAGCGGCACCAACTCGTCACGCAGATCGTCGCGCACGGCATGCAGCGAAATCGCGAGATTGACCCCGAGCTCCTCCCCGCACCGGTCCATGAGCGGCACGACGCCCGACGTGCTGAGCGTGATCCTTCGGCGCGAGAGGCCGATGCCTTCGCCATCCATCACGATCCTCATCGCCTGCGCGACATTCTCGTAATTGTAGAGCGGCTCGCCCATGCCCATCAGCACGATCGTCGAGAGCAGGCGGGGTGTCTCGCCTTGCGGGCTCGGCCACTCGCCGTAGGTGTCGCGCGCCGCCATGAATTGGCCGACGATCTCCGCCACCCCCAGATTGCGGACGAGCGCCTGAGTGCCGGTGTGGCAGAAGCGGCAGGATAGGGTGCAGCCGACCTGGCTGCTGATGCATACCGCGCCACGATCCTCGTGCCGGTCGGGAATGTAGACGGTCTCAGCCTCCTGCCCGTCCCGGAACCGGAACAACCACTTGCGGGTGCCGTCCGTGCTCTCCTGTTCGGTGGCGACGCTCGGCCGGCCGATCACGAAGCGCTCGGCTAGCCGCTCCTGCAACGGTCGCGACACGGTGGACATGCGCGCGAAATCGGTGACGCCCTGGTGGTAGATCCAGTGCCAGAGCTGCTTGGCGCGGAACGATTTCTCGCCGATCTCCAACAATTCTGCCGCCAGCGCCTCGCGGGACAACCCGACCAGCTCGCGACGCCCGTCGGGCAGGCGGCCCGGTGGTGGATCGAACAGCGCCGACTTGGCTAGGACGCGGGCCCGTTCGCTTTCCGTGAGGGCGACGTTCATCGCGCCGGGCACGCCTTAACGATCGCGGCGTAGGCTTGGCTGAAGCCGCGCAGGCTGAACGTATCGGCCACCGTCTGTCCGCGCGGACCGGGCGACCGTGCCACGGCTTGCCGCCCCCGATTAAACAGCGCGACCGCGGCCCGGCCATCCCGGGCGAAAGCGGAACGACCCGCGGTGTAGAAGGGCAGGGTGACGCCCTCGGTCGAAAGCTCCACTTCCGCGTTGGGCGAGTAAGCGAAGCCGGCCGTCAGTGCGACGGCATCCCGCCCGGCGCTCCGCTCCGTCACCGTCAGCACGACGTCGCCGCGGCCGGGCAGGGCGGGCGACGAACTGCTAGGGCGGGTGAAGGCGTAGCAGACGGGCTGCCCCGCTTCCTGGTTGGTCGCAGCCTGCCAATCTTCCCAAACACCAATCCGCTTAGGACCAGTCGCAGTATGGCGACGCGCGAGGTGCGCCGGGGTGTGGCTGGTCCGAGACTCGGCCGCCGCCGCCGGGACCGCCCCCGCCACGATGGGCCAGGATAGGAGAACGGCCGCCGGCAACCGGCTGAGGAGTGCATTCATCGGCGGAAAATATGGCGGGCGGGGTGGCGGGACAAGCCGCCATTCAGGGTTCGTCCCGATCCGTGTCTCGGCCAAGCCAATCCGGCCGGGTGCGGCGGAACCGGGGATCACCGTGCGACCTCGGCGGCTCCAAGTCCTGGGACGGTCCGCCGCTACTGACGGGGCGCTCGGCAAAGCGGCCGTGTTGCAGGAGCCGGTCATACAAGACGATGGCGCCGGCGGTCGCCAAGTTGAGCGCGAACCGGGTCGGGATACGGATCACGTGGCGGCAGCGCGCGAGCACCGCCGGTGACAGCCCGGAGCGCTCGGGGCCGAGGACGTAGGCGGCGTTCAGCGGGTGGCGGAAGGAGGGCAGGTCGACCGCGTCGTCCAGCAATTCGACCCCGACCAGGGCGCATTCGCGGGGCAGGGCAATGGCATCAGCATTTTCGAACCGCCAGAGCGGCACGTGGGCCGGCGTGTCCGCGGTGTCTGAGCGGCGGCCGGCGCGGGCGTCGAAGCCGGCCCCGATCGTGAAGCAGAACGCCGCCCCGAAAGCGTGGGCGGTGCGGAGCAGGGCGCCGAAATTGGCGGATTTGGACACGCCCTCCGCGCCGATCCCGCAGTAACCGCGTGAGGTAGGGGGTGCTGTCCTGGCGGGATGCATCGCGGCCCAGTATGCGTTCGCCATGACCGACGCAACAGACGGGCATCTCGCCGCGCAGTATGAGGCTTACCCCTATCCGCAACGGGACCCGCGCGACGAGGCCAAGCGGCTCGTCGTCGGCAGCCCGAGCCACCTGCGCGAGATCGACTACTGGGTGTTCGGCGCAGCCCGGCCCCGCTCGGCCGGGCTCCGGGCGCTGGTGGCCGGCGGCGGCACCGGCGACGGGGCGATCATGCTGGCCGAGCAGCTCCGTCGCGATGGGCGGCCGGGCCGGGTCACCCATCTGGACCGGTCGCGCGCTGCACAGGCGATCGCACGGAGCCGGGCGGAGGCGAGGGGGCTGGTGCTCGACTGGCAATCGCTCTCCCTGCTCGATCTCCCGCGCTCGGGACTGGGCCCCTTCGACTACATCGATTGCTGCGGCGTGCTGCATCACCTGCCCGACCCGGCGGCGGGGCTGCGCGCCCTGCTCTCCGTGCTGGCGCCCGGGGGCGGGCTAGGCCTGATGGTATACGCCCCGCATGGCCGCACCGGCGTCTACATGCTGCAGGATGCGCTCTGCCTGTTGGCGCCTGCGGACGAGGCCCCGCCGGCGCGGCTGGATGTCGCGCGCCGGGTCATGCGGCACCTGCCGGAGACGGCGTGGCTGCGCGCCAACCGCTATTTCGGCGACCACATCGAGGGCGGCGACGCTGGTCTCTACGATCTGCTGCTCAACCCGCGCGACCGGGCCTACACGGTGCCGGCGCTGGCCGCGCTGCTGGCGGGCGAGGGGCTCGCCGTCACTGCCTGGATGGAGCCGATGCGCTATGACCCGGCCGCTCTCCTTCCCGACCCCAAGCTGCGCGCCCGCATCGCCGGCCTGGCGCCAGTCGAGCGCGCCGCCCTCGCCGAAGCGCTGAGCGGGAACATGAGCACGCATGTGGTCTACTGCGTGCGGAGCAGCGAGGCGCCCGCGCCGCCCGATCCGCTGCAGCCCGGCGCGGTGCCGGTCGCTCGGGAGATGCCAGCGGCCGACATCGCGCGGGCGATCCGGGCTGACGCCACCTTGCCGGTGCTGTTCGACGGGCTGCGCGTGCCGGTGCCGTTGCCCAAGCTGGCCGCGGCGATCTTGCACCAGATCGACGGCGAGCGGTCCGTCGGCAGCATCCTCGAGGCAGTCACGGCCAAGGGGGTTGCGCCTGCGCAGGCCGAGCGCGCCTGGCGCGACACGTTCACCGCCCTGGTGCAGGTCAACCGCATCCTGCTCGCCGCCCCCGCTTGAGGCCGGTCGTCATCATCTTCGGCGCGGCCGTGCGGGCCGGTGGGCAGCCAAGCGGCGCGCTGCGGGCGCGCGTCGCCGCCGCGCTCGAGACCGGGCGGGCGCTCGACGATCCGATCTACATGCCGACGGGCGGGCAGGGGCGCTTCGGCCGACCGGAAGCCGTGGTGATGGGTGATGCCTTGGTCGCGGGCGGAGTCCGGCGCGAAGACATCCAGCTGGAGCCGACGGGGCGCAACACGATGCGTTCGGCGCTGGCCTGCGCGGCGCTGCTGCGTGGGAACGGCCGGCCGGCCTATGTCGCGACCTCGGCCTACCATATGCCGCGCTGCGTGCTGCTGCTTCGGTTGGCCGGGGTGCGGGCGCGGCCCGGCCGCACGACGGGCATGGCTGCCAGCAAACGCTGGAGCAAGCGCTGGTTTTGGCGGTTGCGCGAGCTCCCCGCGGTTCCGATCGATTCGATGCTGCTCGTGGCCTGGCGCCTGCGGCAACGCCGTCAGATGTGAACGGCGCCGGGTCGCCGCCGGCTGGAAAGGAGCGTCGCGCGGTCTCATCTGGCGAATCGTGAGAAGTGCGATGGCGGAGATGAGCAGATCGACGGGAGTTTTGTTTGCCGCGGCAGCTTTGGCGCTAGGCGGCTGTGTGGCTGTGCCGGCGCAACCGACGTACACGGTCATCCCCGGCCAAGGAAAGACGGAAGCTAACCTACGCGCCGACGATGCGGCCTGCCGACGCGCTCCCGCCGCGGCCACGACGACACGTACAGCGGAAGCGCCTGCCGTCACGGCAGAGCAATATTACGCGTGCATGGCCTCTCGCGGCGAGGCGGTCATCGAGGAAGTGCCGCGCGCCTACCCGGCCTACGCTTATACGGCGCCGGCCTATGTCCCTTACGCCTACCCGCCGGTCGTGGCCTATCCCTACGCTTACCCCGGCTACCTCTACCCGTATGGCGCAGGCTATGTCGGCCCGTATGTCGGCTTTGGGATCGGGTTCGGTTACGGCGGTCTATACGGCGGACGCGCCTTCCACCGGATCGGCTACGGATACGGCGGCTATCGCGGCTTCCGGGAAGGCGGGTTCCACGAAGGCTTCCGCGGCAGCGGCTTCCATGAGGGTGGGTTCCACGAGGGCGGCTTGCATCGCGGTGGCTTCCATCGGTAGCTAATCGACCGGTGGGAGCGGCGTCCCGTGGATGAGTTCGATCAGGCCGAACCCATCGACCCGGTGAAACGAAACAGGTACGCCGCCGAAGAGACGGGCCGGTTTCGGGGGCCCAAGGGACATGACCCGGAACCCATCGGCCTCCATTGCCGCCAGCGCCGCCTCGGCCGCGTCCGTCTCGTAGCAAAGATGGTAGATCATGTGCCCGCGCTTGATCATCTGGTCGATGGGCGACGGCGGCTCGCCGGGCCAGATGACCTCGACATCGGGCATGGCCGCGTGGTGCCGCATCGCCAGATGGACGTTCTGCAGCGGGTCGAACGCCTCGGCGCCGGCGGTATAGCCGAGCGATCCCAGGAACTGGAATGCCTGCTCGGGCCCAGGCACCGCCAGTCCGAGATGGTGAAATCGCAAGCCATACCCCGTCAACGCGGCACTCCAAGTGTTTTCGGCAGAAGAGGGTCTCGTCCCGTCCGCAGCAAGAAGGAAATAACGTGAGCTCGGCCGCAGCCGAGAACCCGATAACGATAATTATGGAAAGTAATGGTTCGGTGAGGTTGTCTCCGGTAACGGGATCCGATGAGCGGCCCGGTAGAGGCTGCGATACCGGGCCATGGCGAGCAGCGTTACCGGAAGCAGCGCGGTCCAGGCGTTCGGTATCGGGATCACGCCTTCGTCCAATCCGGCCAACAGCAACGTCGTGCCGTAGATCAGAACGAAGCGTGCGGAGCCCAGACCGGTCCGAAGCGCATCGCGTGCGGCGGTGAACAGCCGCGTCCATACCACCATGTAGAGGATCAGGCCGACAGCCCCGAGCTGCAGCAGGATGTCCAGATAGCTGCTGTGGGCGTCTGGCGCGGGCCAGCCGCTGTATCGCCAGATCATCTGCACGGCTGGCGCGTTGGCGTCCCAGAACGCGGCGTAGCCGTAGCCGATCACCGGCGCTTGCAGGATTTCCGGCCAGATCGCCTGCCAGAGCGGCACCCGGCCCGTCAGCGAGGCGTCACGGCCCACCAGCGCGAACACCTCCTGCGGCGAGACAATCAGGGCGACGGCGACGGCCACGACCGACCAGCCGACCAGGAACAGCAGGACGGCGCGCAGCAAGGGATTGCCCTGCAGCCGCAGCCAGACCGCCACCAAGCAAACCACCCCCGCGACCGCCAGTGCGGAGGCGCCCCGCCCCAGCCCCAGGCACATGATGAGCAAGAGAGCCGCCGCTCCGTGATGCCAGCGCGGCGCGGCGACCAGCCGATACGCGTAGCAGCACAATCCGAGCAGCATGCATTCGGCCATCGAGTTCTTCTGCGGAAAGACACCCCGCATTGCCTGCTCATAGCCCGACGCCGTCTCTCGGCCGATGCTGGGCAGGGCGACATAGGCCAGCAGCGACAGCACCGCCATGGTGACGCACACCCGCCCTACCCGCCCGACCGTCCGCTCCAGCCCCCCCGCTTGGAACAGGAACATGCCAAACAGCACGCATTCGGACAGCGCCACGGACCGGCGCAGGCTCCGCGCCGGATCGCTCGACCAGAGTACCGACAAGAGGGCGAAGCCGAGGACGCCCAGTACGGGGATCAGCGGCCCGCAAAGACGCCAATAGCGATCGGGAGCGCGGATCACGGCGATGCACAGGCCGGCCAGAATGAGCGATTGCGCCACCGTGCTCGACAGGTTCGTCTCGCCCGCAACCGTCCGCGCCACATCGCCCTGGGCGGCCTGAAGCGCCGCGATGACGCCTTGGCTGTAGTAACTCAGTCCGAAATAGGCGAAGCAACGGGACGCCCATCGGCTCATCTTGCGGTGCTCGGCACACAGCAGCTCGCGATTGTCTTTGGGTACACCTACCGCAACCAGTCTAGAGGGCAAGTCCAATGTAGCGGCCCCGCAACTCTTGACGCGTTGTGCACAACGGTCTCTGGTCGAACCGTGGCTAATACCTCGAATGAACCGCGACCAGAGCCGGCCGTCTCAGTAATCATTCCGACGACCCGCCGACACGACTTGGTCCAGCGAGCGATCCGCAGCGTCGTTTCTCAAACTTTGCGCGAATTTGAGATCATCGTCGTGGTCGATGGCCCAAATCCTGAAACCGAAGCGGCGCTCGCGCGGCTCGTCGAACCGCGCCTGCGCGTGGTGACCAACGAGCGGGCGCTCGGCCCGGGCGGCGCGCGCAACCGTGGCGGCGAGAAGGCGCGGGGAAGATGGATCGCTTTTCTCGACGATGACGACGAGTTGCTGCCGGACATGCTCGCGCGGATGCTCGACGCGGCGGGCGGGCGCCGGGTCATGCTGTGCTGCCGGTGCCGCGTGCAGATGCCGGAAGCGGATTACGTCTGGCCGCGGGAGGTCTACCGGCCGGAGATGACGGTCGATGACTACCTGTTCGACCGGCGCACCCTGTTCCGCGGCGCCCGTTACATGGCCACGTCCACCTACCTGCTGCCACGCGACGTGTTCCTGGCGACACGCTTCGGGACCACTCACCACAACGAAGATACGACCCTGCTGCTCCGCGTCACCAAGGAGGCCGGCGTGCCGCTCGAGATGCTGCCCGACGTGCTCGTGATCGTGCACGCGCAGGCGACGCTGGATTCGTTGGGACCGAATTACGAGTGGCGCACCATGCTCGGCTGGGCGGAGGCGAGCCGCTCCCTGTTGACCCGGCGCGCCTACGCAGGCTTCGTCCTGATCTATCTCGGTTCGCAAGCGGCGCGGCGGCACGACTGGCGGGGCGTTCCGGTCCTGCTCTGGCACGCGTTCCACCAGGGGGCGCCGCGGCCGATGCACGTGGCCGCGTTCGCCGCGTTCTGGCTCGTGCCGGCCGGGTTGCGGCAGAAGTTGCGCGGACGGCTTCAGGGCACGGGGACCGGGTCGCCGGTGGCCACCGCCGGGGCGGCAGCCGCCCTACCCAGAACCCGCTCGTAAGCCATCAACAGCGGGCCGACGGAATGATCCCACGCCAGCGTGTCGCGCACGCGGGCGGCTCCCGCCTGGCCCATGGCTACCCGCCGGTCGGGGTCGTCGAGCAAGGCGCTGATCGACTTGGCCAAAGCGCGTTCGTCGTTGGGCGCTGCAAACAGCCCGGCTTCGCCCGCCGACACGCGGGTTTCATGCAGATCGTAGGCGACGACGGGTAGGCCGAAGAACATGTATTCGACGACCTTGTTCATCGTGCTCTTGTCGGACCACGGGTTCTGCGGATCGGGATCGATCCCGAGCGTCGCCGAGGACAGGATGCGGCAGAGTTCCTCGTCCGAAACACGCCCGGTGAATGTCGCGTATGCGGTCACGCCCTGCTCCTCGGCGTAGGCTTTGATCGCCTTCTGGTGCGGTCCGCCGCCGACGAATATCGCGTGGAAATCGGTCCGCCCCAGCGACTCCCGCAGCAGCTTCAGCGCGCGGACCATGTGGTCGACGCCGTCTTGCTCGCAGATCTCGCCCAAATACACGAGCAGATGCGGCTGCCCGGCCCGGTACTCCGCGTTGGGCGGGTGGTGGCGGAAGCGGGCCAGGTCGGGCCCGGAGCGCACGACCACGACTTCTTGCGGTGCGCGCCCGCCGCGGGTGGTCGCGATCAGCTTGTGGCTCTGGTTGGTCGTGATGACGATGTCGGCGGCCTGCATGCTGCGCTGCTCGAGCCAGAGCAGCGTGCGGTATAGGAATCCGCTGCTCCGCCCGAATTTGACGGCGAACATCTCGGGGCACAGATCGTGGTGGTCGAACACGTAGCAGCGGCCGAACAGTTTCCAGAACCGGCCGAGCAGCCAGAACGTGTCGGGCGGGTTGCAGGCATGCAGGGCGTCGAAGCCGCGGCCAAACAGCTGCACGAAGATGCTGAGCAGCGCCGTACACGTAAAACACCAGGCAAATTCAGCGGCGTAAGCGCCCGCGCCGCGCGCCTCGAACGGGATCGGGTAGCGGAACACGTCGATGTCCTCGATCGTCTCCCGGCTTCGGTTGAAGCCTTTTGCTTTCGGGCAGATGACCGAGACGCAGTAGCCGTTGCGGGCGAGCGTCGTGGCCTCGAGCCAGACCCGGCGGTCGAACGGAACCGGCAGGTTCTCGACGACGATCAGGACGCGGCGTTCACGGACTCGCATTCTGCGGAAACCTTTGTGCTCGGGGGGAAGTGCAGGACGGTGCTGAGCCGGGTCGCGGGCGGCAGTCGGCCGCGGCCGATCAGCGTCCAGGCGGGGACACGCTGGCCGAAGCCGGGCGAGTACCAGCCCAGCGGCGGATCGAGCTCGCCGCGATGGAGCCGCCAAGACAGTCCGTCCGCGAGCACGAGGCGTCCGGAAAACCCCGGCCACCGCAGGCGAACGGCGCTGCCCGCGAGCTCGGCGGTAACGGCTGGGCCAAAGTGAAAGGCGAGTGCGACGGGGTGCGCCGAATCGGCGTCGATCCAATCCTCAAGGGTGAGTGCGCGCCGGTCAGGGTCGAGCTGGACGCGGCGGTAGTGCGTGACCCCGGCGGCGCGCCGCCGGTAGCCGTGGTGGCAGGCGGACCAGCAGAGCAAGGGCTCCTCGACCCTTTGTTCGATAAGCTCGGTGGCGGGCCGGTCGAGCCAGAGGAACGGCCCTCCGCTCCGTGCCTGGTCCTGCCCGCCCACCTCCAGCGTGTTGTGCCCGAGCGTGCCGCGGAAATACGAGCGCCACTCGGGTTCGCCGTGATAACAGTAGGTTCCCGGGTCTGACAGGATGTCCACGCCACCATGCCGCGCCTCGATCGATAGCGCGTCGGCGTGCCCGTGCGCGGCGATGCTGAGATAGCCGTGCGGACCAGCATCGCAGCGAACGTAGATCTCATCGGCTCCTGCACCGGCGCGCAGCAGGGTCATGCCGGCATCGGGAAAGAAGCTGCGGCGGGCGCGCTGGCGCGGCAGCGCGGCGGGGCAGACGAGCCGGGCAACGGTCCCGAGCAGGGTCGCCTCCGCTTCCGGCCACCACTCGATGGGCCCGGCCATGGCGCCGGCGACGTCCAGCACGATGGCTTCCGCGGGAGTTTCCGGCGCGTCGAGCAGAACGCCGCGGCCATCGTCGCCGTCGCCGAAGCGGGGCGGCCGCCCCGTCGCGTCAAGGCTGCAGGCGAGCGCATCGGCCATCCGCCGCATGACGTTCTCAACGCGGTCGAGCGCGGGCCGCCCGGCGAGACGGCTGGCCAACGCGGTCCCGGCGAGGATTTCGAACACGAACAGGTGGTAGTCGCTCGCCTGCTCGCGGTTGAAGCCGTCCGAGTGGGTCTGTGCCTCCGCCTGCGTCGCGAGCCCGGCCTGCGCCCAGGCGTCCCAACCCGCCGTTTCGTGGAACCACGGAAACGCGGCGCAGGCCGCGACGACCCCCGCTAGCTCGGCGATAAGGTGATTGTTGGACGAGGAGCCGCGGCTGTGGAGGCGGCGGATGTAGAGGAGGTGGCGGTAGAGTTGCCCGACGAAGGCGTCGTTGTCGTCGAACAGCGACCGGACCCCGGACCAGTCCGCCAGCAGCGCCCGGATCCAGACCCAGGAGATCAGCCGCAGCCCGGCCTCGATCCCGCCCGTCCAGTGGATGCCGCAGAGGAACGGGTTATCGTTCCACCAGCCGGTGAGATGCATCCGGACCCGCTCGGCATACCGGTCGTCGCCCGTCAGCCACCACGCCGCGGCCAACACCGTCGTGGCTTGATGCCGCGACAGCTCCCAGACGTATTTTGCGTTCCCCACCGCCGCTTCCTCGCGATACGGGACGGCGAAGGCGTAAGTATGGGGCGCGGAGGCGATGCCGGAGGCCGGGTCACGGAACCAGTCCGGCTGCTCGCCGATGAGAGCCGGCCGCAGATGAAAGAGCGGCCACTGCCCCGCCATCAACCTGTCCGCGGCGACGACGACGGCCGGCGCCTCGATGGGGTGCCGCTCCAGCGCGACGGCGGCCTCCCGCCGGCCCGGCAGCACCCGGCCAAGCCCGTTTGGGCGCCGGCTCGCCCGCGACCAATAGCGCTGTTGGAGTGCCACGCCGGCGCGCGACAGGATCTCTCCGAGCGACATCCGGCGGATGCGGTCGACATACCAGCGCAGTCTCACGGGCTGCCGAATACCGGCTCGTCGACCATCTTGCGGAACGGCACCACCGCCAGTACGGGCAGGCCGACGCGGCGCTCGGCCGCCTCCCCCGTCACCGCGGTCTTGCTCGTCAGGACCGCGAGAAACCCGACGATCCCGGAAAGCAACAGGCCGCCGAGCACCCCAGCCGCCCCGACCAGCAGCTTCTTCGGGGAAACCGGCCGTTCCGACCCGCTCGCGCCGGCGATCTGCACCACGCTCGCTTGCCGCGCGATGTCGGTCTGCTCATCGGCCCGCGCCTGCTCGTAACGCGCCTGCATGGAGCGCAGGCTCTGGGTCATGGTGTCGATCTGCAGGACGATGTCGCGCAACTCCAGATCGACGCGCTCCAGGCGGGCGAGTTCGGCGCTGCAGCTGGCCACGAAGGTGCCGAGCCGCTGGATCTCGCTACCCGTGGTGGCCAGATCGGCGCCTGCGAAGACCAACTCCTGCTCGATCTGCTGCCGCAGCGGCGAGGGAGCCGTCGTGGCGTTGCGCTCCTTGCGGGCCGTCTCTGCGGCGCGCCGGACCGCGTCGAGCTCCGAGCGTAGGCGTTGCAAGTCGGGATTGGCGCTGCCGACGTGCGAGCTGAGCGCAGCCTCCTGCTGTCGCAGATCGACCAGCGACTGCGCCGCATGCGACTGCGCGTCGCTCCGCTCGGTCGACGCGAGGAGCGTCGTTTGCGCCACCTGGCCACGCGCCTTCTCGAGATAGGCCAGCCGCGCGACCAGGCGCGCCTGCCGGGTTTTCGCGTCTTGCAGCCTGGTTTCCGCATCGGTGCGCTGGGCGATCAGAGCGCGGCGTTGCGCATCGATGTCGTACACCCCGCCCGTCAGCTTGAGCGTGGACCGGCGTTCCTCCAGCCTGCGGATCTCACCCAACGCCTTCTCGATCGAATCGCGGAACCCGTCGGCGCGCCGGCCGGCAAAGACCTGGGTATGCTTGTCGATATATAGGCGGATGATGGTGTTCAGGACTTGTTGGGCCCGCGCCGGGCTCGCCGCGTCGAAGGAGGTCGCGATCACGTTGGACAGCTTGACCGGCGCGACGCTGAAATCCGAGCTGAATTGCAGCACGGCCGCGTCGAGCACCGAACCGGAAGACGGCGGATGGGCGACGAGATCCGGATAGAGCTCCTCGACGCCGATCGCGGCGATGGTT
Organism: Acetobacteraceae bacterium; assembly: GCA_032249615.1. Classification (GTDB taxonomy): domain Bacteria; phylum Pseudomonadota; class Alphaproteobacteria; order Acetobacterales; family Acetobacteraceae; genus JAVVHH01. The sequence goes on along the minus strand of JAVVHH010000005.1, from coordinate 22,230 downwards.
GCCTCTGCGACCGACCGGCTGGTCAGCAGCGCAATCTCGGAGTTGATGCCCTCCTGCTTGGTCGAGGTCGGCGCCGTCAGGTTGGCGCTTTCGAGGTCGCCTTGCGCCATGTATTCGCGACCGGTCTTGACCATGATGTCGCTTTGCGCGCGATACGTTTTGGGCAGTAGGATCACCAGCGCGACGGCGATGACGGGCGGCAACAGAAAGGCCACCGCGATCTTCCACCGGTGCCGGAGAGCGATGGCCGCCATCTCGCGGGCACTGACGGGCGCCTCCTCGCCGTGCGGCGGGACGACGTCGCGACGGTTCCGTCCGGCCGGGAAGGCCGCCGCGCTCACGCGTTGCCGCCGAAGGCGGCCGGGATGCGGGACCGGCTTTTGTTCATGACCATCCCAAGCACACCCGCGCCGCGCCGTTCGAGCGCCCCGCGCGCCCGTGCGACGTCAAGCAGCGCCGTCTGCTCCGCCTCGACCACGAGCACGGTCTCGTCTGCCGCCCCGGCGACCATGAGCGTCTGCTGCCCGGCGAAGACCGCTGGGCAGTCAACCACCACCAGGAAATAGCGCTCACGCAGCGTACTGTAGAGCTTGCGGAGACTGTCCATGCGCGATAGCGGCCGGCCGGTCGTGCTTAGCCGGCCGGTATCGATTTCGAAACCGCCGATCCGGCGGGGCTTCAGCGCTGGAATCTCGCCGCGCTCGACCGCGTCGACCAGCCCCCTTCCCAGACCATCCGCGCTCGGCCGAGCCTCGAGCAGTGCGACCCGGCACCAGCCCGTGGCCGCCGCCGCCGCCGCAATATTGCGCGCCACCGTCGACGTCCCCGCCCCCGGCAAGGCCGAGGTAAAGTTGACGACCAGCGACTGGCTTTCATCGATGATCGACAACAAAATGGAAAGGAGCGGCGCCAGCTCGGCGTGCCGGCTATCGTTCGGAACCGAGTTGCTCGCGTCGGCGCTCGCCGGCGGGCACAGCAGCTGATCGACGTTTGTCATGGCTCGCCCCTAGAAAGCGTTGTCGCGACGGAACAGCAGGCTGGCTGGTGTCGCAGCCAAGATCCGCACGTCGAACCACGGCGACCAATTCTCGATGTAGAAATTATCGTGTTCGATCCGGTGCCGAAGCTGATCTGCCGTCTCTATGGCGCCCCGCAAGCCGTTGATCTGCGCCCAACCGGTGATACCTGGCTTGACCCGGTGGCGGTGCGGATACTCCGGGACGATCTCGTCGCCCAGGCGTGCCTCCGTCCGCATCGCCGTCGGGTGTGGGCGGGGACCCACCAGCGACATCGTTCCGTTCAGCACGTTTAGTAGCTGCGGCACCTCGTCGAGGCTGCTCCGTCGCAAGAACGTGCCGATCCGGGTGACTCGGCGGTCGCGGCGGCGGGTCTGCACGGCTCCGTTCCCTGCCCCGTAGCCCTGCCAGCACATGGTCCGGAACTTGTAGATGTCGAATTCGGTGCCGTTCAAACCGTGGCGACGCTGCCGAAACAGGATCGGGCCAGGACTGTCGAGCCGGATCGCCAGCGCGATGAGCAGCAGCAGCGGCGAGGTCCACAGAAGCAGGGCCAGGGCGAAACAAAGGTCGATGATCCGCTTGGAGAGCCCGCCGTAGCCCCGCTGCGGCTGCCGGGTCACTAGGTAGAGCGGGGTGTCGACCAGATCCGTCGTACGCTGCAGCGCTCCCGCACCGACCATCGGGAACAGTGAGGCCACTTCGATCGGCAGCGATTTCAGTCCATGGGCGATCCGGCGGATCTCGTCGTTCCCCAGGCCCGGCATGGCAAGCACGACGCGGTCCAGATTGCCTTGTCGACCCTGCTCGACCAGGTCGGCAACGGTCTTCTCGAGGCTCGCCGGTGTCATGGCACTCACCAGGTCGACACCTGCCGCGCCTGCCTGGCGCAATTGCCGCCGCAACCAGTCCGCCTCGGCGCCGCAACCGATCACGGCGACCCGCTCGCCCCCGAAGCGCCGCGCGGTCCATCCCAGCAACCCGAAGCATGAGGCCCGCCCGGCCAGCATCGCCAGCGTGGTCGACCCGAACCAGGCCAACATCCAGGGCAACGGCACCGCCGTGACCAGCCGAGTGGTCAACGCCACGACCAGAACGATGGCAGTAAGAGCGGTGATGCTCTTTCCGATTGCAACGACCGAGTTGACGCACGGGCGCCGCAGCACCCGCTCGCGCACAACGAACGGCGCTAGCAGCGCGGCAATCGATGATAGCCGGATCAGGGTTTCGTCAAACTGTCCAGATTCGCCCAGGGTTGGCGCATGGAGGTTCACGATCGCGCCGTGCAAGAACGTCGCAGCAAGTCCGCAGGACAAAACAGCGGCGACATCCCAAACGACTAACAAATCCGTCAGCATATGACGGATACTGGCGCCAGCCCTGCGCTTTGATCGTTGCGTCCTCGACGGCTGGCGCAGTGCGAGAGCTGCCGCGTAGGGAGGATCGATACGAACGCTGCCTTGCATATATTATGCTCTTTCGGCCATCCGTTTCCGGATAAATTTTTTGTCCGTCCGAACCGACCAGCGGCCCGCGACTCGGAGCTAACAAATTTTCGTGAGCTAAGCAATGGTTAACAGCACACCTTAGGCGTGTAATGACTTGATTGCTTCTCCTTCTGCTTCCTACGGCACAACCGCTAGAACGTAGAACGTTAGAATGTTCCCGTAACAGGCTGGACCAGTTGCAGCACCGCCGATTACGCTCGCCTTCGACGCTGGGAGCCGTTTCAATTCCATCAGCCGCCGCCAGTCCGACCGTGTCACAAGGGATTTCCTCCCGCGTCCGGATCGCCATGCTCGTTCCGGGCAGTCTCGAGCATTCCGGAGGGATCGGCCGCTGGGCGGGTTATCTGGAGAAGAGTTGGCGTGATCAGCAGCTGCAGCCGCCTCTCGAGATCATAAATACGAGGGGCACCGGGCACGCCGGCCGGGCCGGCTGGGCGTTCACCACGGCCCTGCTTCGGCTGCTGAGGCTGCACGCGACCGGGCGTCTGGGCGCCGTGCACGCCAACCTCTCCAAGCGCGGAAGCACCGCGCGTAAGTTGATCGTCTCGGCGGTGGCAGCGCGCCTACGCATCCCCCTTGTCATCCACCTGCACGGGAGTGGTTACGACAGCTTCTTTGCTGCTCTCCCGGGCTTCTGGCAGCGGCGGGTGACCGCGATGTTTCGCCGCGCTGACCGTGTCGTCGTTCTCGGGCAGGGTTGGGCTGACTGGGTGACCCGGACGTTGGGCGTGCCGCCGGACCGTGTCCACATCCTGAACAACGGCGTTCCGCGCCCGGCGGTCCGGGAGCGCCCGGCCGGACCGTGCCGGATCTTGCTGCTCGGCCGGCTGGGGCCGCGGAAGGGTGTCCCCGAACTCATCCGAGCGCTGGGCACGGAAGCGGTCCGCGCTCGCGCCTGGACGGCCGTGCTGGCCGGCGATGGCGAGGTCGAGCTCTATCGCGGCCAGGTCGATGCGGCCGGTCTGAGCGACCGCGTGGTCCTGCCGGGCTGGCTCGATGCCGCCGCGGCGGCGGACCGGCTCGCGATGACCGACATCCTGGTGCTGCCGTCCCATGCCGAAAACCTGCCGATCTCTATCATCGAGGCGTTGGCGGCGCGTGTCGCCGTCGTGGCAACCCCTGTCGGCGCCACGCCCGAACTGCTGACCCACGAGCGCTCCGCCCTCTTCGTGCCGGTTGGGGACGCGGGGGCCCTCGCCGACGCCCTCGTTCGGCTTATCGACGACCCGGCGCTGCGGCACGCGATCGCCGAGGCCGGCCACGCCGTCTACGACCAGAAGCTCGACATCGACCTGCTGTCCCGCCGCCTGGCTGCGCTCCACGGCTCCCTCTGCCTGCCCGCATGCTGATCCGCCACAGCGTCGTCTACATCGCCGCCAAATTGCTGCCCGGCGCACTTGGCATGGTGACGACCGCGCTGCTCACCCGATCGCTGCCGCCCGAACAATATGGGCTCTACGGGATCGCGCTGGTCATCATGAGCCTGGGCGCCACCCTGGTCTTCGAGTGGCTCGGCCTGGCCTATCTCCGCTTCGCCCGGGGCCAAACCGATCCAGCGCTGGCGGTCGGCACGTTCGTTCAGCTCTTCCGAGCGCTGCTGGTTCTGGGCGTGCTGGCCGGAGCCGTCGCCGTGATCGTTCTGCCCCGGGGCGAGCGGGCGATCGTCGCCGCGGGCCTGGTCCTGATGGCGAGCTACGCCTCGTTCGAATTCAGGGCACGCTTCCACGTCGCGGGGCTCGCGCCGCAAGCCTACCTGAGGATGAATGTGTCCCGCGCGGCGCTGATCCTGCTGGCCGCCAGCGCGGCTTCTTGGCTCACCCGCGAGCCGGTGTGGACGGTGCTGGCGACGGCCTCGGCGACGTTCGCCGGGTCCTATGCAGGGGGGCGCCGTCCGTCCGGCAAGGGCTTCGACCCGGCGCTCGCTCGCGACGTCCTGCGGTTCGGGGTACCGCTGGCCGCGAGCTTGGCGCTGAGCAGCGCGACAGGGAGCCTCACCCGGGGGCTCGTTGGCGCTCTCGGCAGCATCGAGGCGCTCGGCCTCTACACCGCGGCCTTCGTGCTCGTGCAGAACACGCTCGTGGTCCTCTCCTCGGGGCTCGCTTCGGCCGGCTTCTCGCTCGCGGTCCATGCGCTCGAGACCGGCAATGCGGCGGCCGCGCGGCGGCAGCTCGCTGCCAACGGGGCCCTGTTGCTCGCGGTTTTGGCGCCGGCCTCCCTCGGCATGGCGCTGACCGCCGATAGCCTCGCGGCCACGCTGGTCGGCCCCGACTTCCGCGCCGCGGTGGCCGTCCTGACGCCCTGGATGGCGGCGGGGGCGTTCCTCTCCGGTTTCCGGTCGCACTACCTGGACCACGCTTTTCAGCTCGGCCATCGGATGAGTGGCCAGATATGGGTGACCGCGTCCGCGGCGGCGGTCACGCTGGGTCTGGATGCCTTGCTCATCCCCCGTATGGGCCCGCGCGGCGCGGCGATCGCCGTCACCGCGGGCGCAGCGGTGGCCGTCGTTCACGCCGTGGCCGCAGGGCGGAAGGCATTCGCGATCCCGCTGCCGCTCGCACCCGCCATCCGCGTCGGGGGGGCTTGTGCCCTGATGACGGTGACGGTGCTGGCCGTTCCTGGCACGGGCCCGGCCGCGCTGGCGGGCAAGATCGGCGCGGGCACTCTGACCTATGCGGCGGCCGCGCTGGCGCTCGACGTGATCGGGCTACGCACCCAGCTGGTGCGGCGCTTGCGCCGGGTCGGGCCGTTGGCCGGGCCGGCCGCGTGAAGCGCCGCCAGTTGCTGCAGGCAGCCGCCTCGATTGCCACCGGCCCGCTCCAAGCACCCTCGCTGCGGGACGCGGCGCGTCGTGCCGGCATCCAGATCGGGTCGTCCAGTGAGATCGATCTCGCGCTCGACCCGGCCTATGCCGCGCTGATTGCCGCAAATTGCTCACTGTTCGCGCCGAACATGAGCTGGCAACGCCTGTCCCCCGCCCCTGATCAGCACCTTATCGACCTCGATCCGAACCTTGTGTTCGCGCGTCGAAACGGGTTGCGGCTGACCGGCTACCATCTGCTCTGGCACCAGCGCCTGCCGGATTGGTTCGGCGCGCTCGACCGCCGAGCGACAGAACGCGCCATCGTCGCGCACATCCGCCGGGTGGGCGCCCAATTCGGCGCCGAAACGGCAGCGTGGAACGTTGTCAACGAGGCGATCCGGCCCGCCGACGGCATGCCAGGCGGGCTTCGCCGCAGCCCCTTGCTGGAGAAGTTCGGCTCCGCGTTCTTCGATATCGCGTTCGAGGCGGCGCGCGATGCGGAGCCCTCCGCGCTGCGGATTTACAACGACTACGATTTGGAGCTGCAGACCTCGAACGACTCAGCCCGGCGGCGCTGCTTGCTGGGTCTTCTCGACGAGCTCGCTCGCCGGTCGGTGCCGATCCAGGCAGTCGGGCTGCAATCCCATCTGCGGACGCGGTCATTCGATCGTTTCGACGCTGCCAGCTACCGGCGTTTTCTCGATGAACTCGCGTCGCGGCGGCTCGACGTCTTCATCACCGAGCTCGACGTGCAAGATCAGGTCGCGGGCGATGTCGGGATGCGGGACAGCCAGGTTGCTGACATCTACCGCCGCTTCCTGGAAACCGCGCTCGCCCAGCCACGCGTTCGTGCCGTGGTATTCTGGGGTTTGGGCGACCGCTACTCTTGGCTCAATGATCCGGCGCGGACCGGGTTTGTCCGCGCCGATCATCAGCCGGGGAGGCCCCTTCCCTTCGGCCCCGACCTTCGCCCTGCGCCGGCGCTGCAGGCGATAGAAGACACGCTGGCACACGCGCAGCCGCGCTGAGGACGGATCAGGCTCGGAAGTACAAATACAAGCCGGCCAGCACTAACCACAGCAGCCCGGCGCCAATGACGGCAACGGAGATCCCGAACGACGGGCCAGGGCCGCCGTCCCTGGGAGGCTCGACGGCTCTGTCCGAAACCTTGCCCCTCTCGGGCCCGTGCTCCCCTCCCCCGTCCAACGCTGCTCCGTCCAAACCACTCCGGCGGTCCTATGGGTAAGCAGCGTAGATCCGTGATTCACATTGCCGTGACAACGTTACGGGTTTGAAGCTTTTTGGGTGCGCGACTTGCGCGCCGGCTTCGACTCGACCGGTTCGGCCGGCGCAGCGACCGCCTTGCGTCCAAGACCGATCTGCTTGGCCAGACCGGACCGGGTCGCCGCATAGTTAGGCGCCACCATCGGATAATCGCGCGGCAGGCCCCACTTGGCGCGGTAAGCGTCGGGGCTCAACCCGTAGCTCGTCTGCAAATGGCGCTTGAGCATTTTCAGCTTCTTGCCGTCTTCAAGGCAGACGATGTAGTCCGGAAACACTGACTTTTTGATCGGAACGGCAGGTGTATGCGTCGGTGTCGGCGCCGGTTCCACCTCACCAGCCGTCGACAACGAACGATAGACCGCCTGGATCAGTCCAGGCAGCGCATCGACCGCCACCGGGTTCTTGGAAACATGCGCCGATACGATCCTTGCCGTAAGATCTAGAACATTTGGCGGAACTTGGTCAGACATGATCGTGACTCCTTCGAGCGAAATAATAGCGTGTCGTGGGTAGATACTCAATTGCTCGCTCTGAGTTGTCGCCCAAAACAACACCCGCTTCGGGAGCCTTTTTAACCGGCGAGAAACAAGCCGCTGGCGCAGGGACCCAGGAACTTCGGCACTGGTAAACGATAACCCTGGGCGATGAGAAATGCGGAGGTTACTTGCCGATCAATGAGAACCACATTGATTTCCGCCGCGATTGCTCCGCCTGAGGCCTACGTCCACGCTGTTGGCGCTTCCAGAATTGAACCGTTCCCACACGGAGCGCTCGACAAAGCAGGCATGCCGCGTCTATTCGCGAGAGTGATGCCTTCGCTCTCAAATATGCTCGCCCGGTGACCATGATGGCGGAGAACGACGCCCGCGAGGCGATTTGCCGCCTAGGCCATAGCTTGTTTGCGCGCGGCCTCACCTTCGGCAGCACGGGAAACATCAGCCAGCGTTTGGACGACGGCTGGCTGATGACGCCGACCAATGTCTCGATGGGCGATCTCGACCCGGCCGGCTTGTCAAAGCTGGACCTCGATCTGAACTGGGTCAGCGGCGGCAAACCCACCAAAGAAAGTGTCTTGCACCGGGTCATGTATGACGGCCGACCCGATGCGGGTGCTGTCGTCCACCTTCACTCCACCCATTCCGTCGCGGTCTCTTGTCTGGCCGACATCGACCCGGACGACGTGCTCCCGCCGATCACGGCCTATTACATCATGCGGGTCGGGCGGCTACCGCTCGTGCCGTATTTCCCGCCGGGCGATTCGCGTTTGGCCGAAGCGGTCCGTCCGCTCGTCAGCAAACATCACGCCGTGCTCCTGGCCAACCACGGCCCGGTCGTCGCGGGCACGTCGCTCTCCGCGGCCGCCGGCGCGATCGAGGAACTCGAGGAGACCGCGCGCCTGTTCCTGCTTCTGCAAGGCCACCGCACGCGTCCACTCACCCCGGAGCAGGTCGACGAGTTGCGGGCCCGGTTCGGCTAGGCCTCCGGAGCTTCGTCCCTGAAATAGGGCTCGACCTTGCCCTGCAGCTTCATCGTCATCGGCTTCCCCTTGCGGTCCGTCGTGTTCCCGACGGTGAGCCGCACCCAGCTCTCGCTGACGCAATATTCCTGCACGTTCGTCTTCTCGACGCCTTTGAAGCGGATGCCGACGCCACGCTCGAGCAGGGCAGCGTCGTAGTGGGGGCTGTCGGGATCGGCGGAGAGCCGGTCGGGAGGGGTGTCGGGCATCCCTGCCCTCTCTCACAGGATCGCCGTGCTGTCACGTCCCGCCGGCTTCTCTCAGGGCTGTCCGACTCGGGCCTGGGAATGCTACCGATGAACAATGAGGCCGCATTTCAAGCGTGAGCGGGCGCATGGCGGAAGGGTCGCGGGTGTCGACGAGGTGGGCCGCGGCCCACTCGCCGGTCCCGTCGTCGCCGTCGCCGTCGTGTTTCCCGGCGGCGTGCCGCGCCGGGTCGCGCCGCTGATCGACGACAGCAAGAAGCTGACCGCGGCGGAGCGGCACAGGGCGGCGATCGCGATCAGGGGCTGCGCGGAGATCGCTGTCGGCGCGGCGTCGGTGGCCGAAATCGAGTCGCTCAACATCCTGCACGCCTCCATGCTGGCGATGGGCCGGGCCATCCTCCGCTTGCGTCTCGCGCCCGAACTCGCCCTGGTGGACGGCAACCGGGCCCCGACCGGGATGCCCTGCCCGGTCGAGTGCTGCATCGGCGGTGACGCCACCTCACTGTCCATCGCGGCGGCGTCCATCATCGCCAAGGTCACCCGCGACCGCACCATGCTGCGGCTCTCCGCGCGCTACCCACACTATGGCTGGCACGAGAACGCGGGATACGCGACCCCGCTGCACCGCGCGGCTCTCCGGCAGCATGGGCCCTCCCGTCACCATCGGGCAGCGTTCGGGACGGTTCGCCTGCTCGCGGCCGGCGACCAATATGGAGCCGACGCCGCCGATTGACGCGGTGTCGAACACATCGTCACGATGCCGCACAGCAATGGACATCTCGCCCGACCTTCCGCTCGACCAAGTGTTGCTGGGCGACTGCATCCCGCTGATGCGGATGCTGCCGAGCGGCTCGGTCCACTGCATCTTCGCCGACCCACCCTACAACCTGCAGCTCCGGGGTGAACTCCGGCGCCCCGATGACAGCCTCGTCGACGGCGTCGACGACGAGTGGGACAAATTTACCGATTTCGCGGCCTACGACGCCTTCACCCGCGAGTGGCTGACCGAGTGCCGCCGCCTCCTGCGTAAGGACGGTACGATCTGGGTCATCGGCGCCTATCACAACATCTTCCGCCTCGGCACGATCCTGCAGGATCTCGGCTTCTGGATCCTCAACGACGTGATCTGGCGCAAATCGAACCCGATGCCGAATTTCCGTGGCCGTCGCTTCACCAACGCGCACGAGACGCTGATCTGGGCGGCGCGCGGCCGGGACAGCCGCTACCGCTTCAATTATCAAGCCATGAAATCGTTGAACGATGACATCCAGATGCGCAGCGACTGGTCGTTCCCGCTCTGCACCGGACCTGAGCGCCTGAAGAACCAGCACGGTCTCAAGCTGCATCCGACGCAAAAGCCGGAAGCTCTGCTTCACCGCGTGCTGCTGGCGAGCACCTCGCCCGGCGATGTCGTCTTGGACCCCTTCCTCGGCACCGGGACGACGGCGGCGGTCGCCAAGCGGCTACACCGGCATTTCATCGGTCTCGAGCGGCATCCGGCCTATGCGGAAGCCGCGATCGGGCGCATCCGTCGGATCCGTCCCGCACCAGCCGACGCGGCCGCATCATCGCCCACCAAACGCGATGCGCCACGCGTGCCGTTCGGCAGCCTGGTGGAGCGCGGCCTGGTTCCGGAAGGGACGGTGCTGACCGATAGGCAGCGCCGGGTCCGCGCCACCGTCACCGCTGACGGTTCGCTGACCGCGGGCGCGCTGCGCGGCTCGCTGCACAAGCTCGGCGCGCAATTGCAGAATACCCCGAGCTGCAACGGCTGGACGTTCTGGCACGTCGACCGCGGCGGCAAGCTCGTACCGCTCGATACGATCCGAACCGAGTCGGTCGCCGCCGAGTGACACGGCCGGAACCAGGGTTCCGGCCGACACGTCCTATTTAGTAGCTGCGCGGGGCCGAGTTGCCCTGAGCGCGGTTCGGCAGCGCCATGTTGCCCGTGTCGAAGCCAGGGTTCGGACGCGACGCGATGCCGCCGGTCGACCTCGGCGTGTTCATGCTGCCGGTGTCGAGCGACGCCGGCTGACTCGTGCCGACATTGCCGACCGACTGCGGACGCGGAAAGCCCATGCTGCCGGTGTCACTCGGGGGAACAGACGACGGATTGCTGGCGCAAGCAGCCACGCCCAGCAGCAAAGTCAGCGATAGCGCAGTGGTGAGCGACTTCATGACGGTCTCCTTCGGAATTCACTCTGGCAAGCACATCGCCTACCGTTACGGCCTAAACGTAGTGGCTGGCCGTTCAGCCGCATAGGCTAGACTGACATTTTGGCCACAAGTGTCACCACCCTGCTTCAAATAGCACCCTGCTTGGCCAATGCGGCAATGGTCTCGTCGTCATAGCCGAGCCCCCGGAGCACCTGTTCGGTGTGCTCGCCACGCTCGGGCGTCGCAGTTCGCACGCCGCGCGGCAGTCCTGACATGTTGACGGGCGAGGCCACGAGTTCGATATGGCCGAGTCGGCGATGCTCGACCGGCGTCGCCAAGCCGAGATGCTTGACCTGCGGATCGGCAAACACCTGATCGATCGTGTTGATGGGTCCGCAAGGGATCCCGGCACTCTCGAACAACTCGATCCAATGCGCAGACGGCTTCGTCCGGGTCACCTCCGAAATGGCCTCATTGATGGCTTTCCGGTCGGCACTGCGACCCTTCTGGTCGGTCCAGCCGGGGCGGCTCACCCATTCCGGATGCCCGATGGCGTGGCTGAAACGCTCGAAGAGCCGAGCCGAGCTCGCAGCGATGTTGATGTGGCCGTCGCTCGTGGCGAACACCCCCGTCGGAATGCCAGTCGGATGATCGTTGCCCGCCTGCTGGGCAACGTCGCCCCGCATGAGCCACCGTGTCGCCTGGAAATCCAGCATGAAGGTCTGCACTTCGAGCAAGCTCGTCTGCACCCAACGGCCGAGCCCGGTGCGCTCCCGGTCGAACAGTGCGGTGACGATCCCGAACGCGAGCAGGTTGCCGGCAGTCAGGTCGGCGATGGGAATGCCGACGCGCACCGGGCCCTGACCGGGCAGCCCGGTGATGCTCATCAACCCGCCCATTCCCTGCGCAATCTGATCGACGCCTGCCCGCGCGCTGTAGGGCCCGGTCTGGCCGAAGCCGCTGATGCTGCCATAAACGAGGCGTGGATTGACCGCGTGGACGTCGTCCCAGGCGATCTTCAGCCGGTGCTTCACGTTCGCCCGCATGTTCTCGACGATCACATCCGCCGTCGCGACCAGCTTCATGAACGCCGCATGACCTTCGGGCGACTTGAGATTGAGCTGCATCATCCGTTTGTTGCGATGGAGGTTCTGAAAGTCGGGCCCGTCGCGGTCGCCGCTGATCTCCTCCCCGCCCGTGTCTGGCGGCTCGATGCGGATGACGTCGGCGCCCCAGTCCGCCAGATGACGAACGGCGGTCGGCCCGGCGCGGGCGAGGGTCAGGTCGAGAACGACGATCTTATCGAGCGGCAGCCGGACGGCGGCGTGCGTGTCGGCGGCAGCATGTGTGTCAGGCATGGTTGATGTTCCAAGACGTCCCGCTCGACACTGTAATCCGCTCGGTCCGCCCGGCAACCTCTCCACATGCAAACGGCCGGGCTTGCGACCCGGCCGTTCGTTCTCAGTCGTGATCGAGAGCCGTTCAGGCGGACTCGACCGACACCGCCTCCGGACCGCGGCGGCCGTCGGCCACCTGCATCTTGACGTTCTGGTTGGGCTCGAGCGAGCTCATGCCGCCGCGGTTCAGCGCGGAGATGTGGACGAACACATCCTTGCCGCCGCCTTCCGGCATAACGAAGCCGAACCCCTTCTCGGCATTGAACCACTTCACGGTGCCGCGCATTTCGACCGCGGTGCTCATGTCGACAGGCTGCCTGGCCGACGCACGCGGACGGTCGAAACCGCCGCCACCGCCACCCGCACCGTAGCCGCCGCCGCCGCCGCCCATTCCGCCGCCGCCGCCACCACCACCGCCGCCCGGCGTCGCCGTGCTCTCGTCGACGCTCACGACCTCGGCGATCTGCGGGCCCTTCTGACCCGGCGACACCGAGACGCGAAGCGTGGCGCCCGGCGAGACCGTCTGATAGCCGGCGCGCGACAGAACGCTGATGTGCAGAAAAGCGTCGCCGCCGCCGCCTTCGAGCTCGACGAAGCCGAAGCCCTTCTCACCGTTGAACCACTTTACCGTGGCCCCGGTCTCCGGGCCGCCCGGAGCGCCGAAGCCCCGCGGGGCGCCACCAAAATTGGAGGGACCGCGATCGCGGCCGCCGCCAGCGGGAACATACGCGTCCCGCGGCACATACGGCTCGTCACGGCCTCCCCGACCACCGCCTCCGAAATCGTCGAAGCGGTCACGCCCGCGCCCGCCTCGGCGTGGGCTGTCAAAAGAACGGCGGTCTGGTGTGCTCATATCTTGGTCTCAAACAGGTGGACGAAACAAACATAATGCCCACCTGCGGCGGTCCAAGCCGTCACCGTGCGACATGCGCGCACCTTAGCGGCTTTTCTCAACCGCTGCCAAGATCATCGCGCGGCAAAACACCGGCCTCGTGCCCGCGCGGGCATGAAGTCTCCGAGTACTTGCGCGATCTGGCAAGCGCTCATCCGTTTGGGACCCCGCGGCGACGGCTGCCGGCGCACGTTGATCCGCATGAACCCGCCGCCCGCGAGCGGAATGCGAAGCGTTCCCTGCGCGATCGCACGCATATACAGCGGCACGCCAAGGCTGGCAGGCGGGATGCGGCCCTGCGCGGTGGCAGAGACCCGCGCGCGATAATCGGCCGCCAGCACGGGCGTGCGCGAATGGTAGAAGCCGACCGCGTCGAACCAGTTGCCGCCCGCATCGGCGCGAAGTTGATTGAGGAATCGCGCGGCATAGTCGGCATTAGCGGCCGGGTCGAACGCCTGTTCGATGCTCGTGAACGCGCGGGGATGGGACTGCAGGTTGATTTGCATACAACCGACGTCGATCTGCGCGACGCCGCGGGCCAGCGCTTGCGTTACCCAGGCGACCGCCGCGGCCTTGCTATCGAAATAATAGGCGCCCCCATCAGCGTTCACGGCCCAAGGCCATGGCTGCAGGCCCGGTAGCGGCGAGATCGGCCGGCCGCTCTCCGCCTTGGCGATTGCCAGCAGCAACCCGGGCAGTGTCGCCTGCCGGGTCTGGGCCGCAGCGATGGCGGTCGTGCATTGTCGGCTCTGCTCTTCCGTCCCTGCGAGCGTCTCGGCCCGGGCGGCCGTGCCGGCCAACAGCCAACACGCCAGGAGAAGAGCCCGGAGCAACGAGCCTAGGCCGCGTTGGCGAGGCTGCCCTGGGCGTGGCGCGCGAACAGCGCGAACAGCTTGCGGGTGACCGGGCCTGGCGCGCCGCTCCCCACGGCCACGCCGTCGAGTGCGGTGATCGGGCGGACGAAGCTGGTGGCACTGGTGATGAACACCTCACTCGCGTCGCGCAACTCGTCGGCGGTGAACGCGCGTTCCTCGAAGGCGATACCCTCCTCCGCCAGCAGCGTCACCAGGGCCGCTCTCGTGCAGCCCGGCAGAATCGCATGGCTCAACGGCCGCGTCCGCAGCACGGAGTCGCGGCCGACGATCCAGGCGCTGGTCGACGCGCCCTCGGTGACCAGCCCATCCGCGTCGATCAGCAGCGCCTCGGCCGCGCCCTGCTCGCGCGCCGCCTGCTTGGCCAGCACGTTGGCGAGCAGCCCGACCGACTTGATGTCGCACCGCGCCCAACGCTGGTCCGGCTGCGTGATCGCCGTCGTCGCCCACGCGTCGATGTCGCGCGGGTAAGGCGGCGTGCGGCGGGCGGTGACGACGAGGGCCGGCTTGACCGGCGCCTTGGGAAACGCGTGGTCGCGCCGGGCCACGCCACGGGTGACCTGCATATAGATCAGGCCTTCGGTGATCCGGTTCTGGCGGCTGACCTCATGGAGTACATTCACGAGCGCCGGCCGGGTCATCGGCATGCTGATGCGGATCTCGCGCAGCGAGCGCTCCAGTCGCGCGAGGTGCAGGTCTTCGTCGACCAGGCGGCCGCCGAGGACATAGACCACCTCGTAGACCCCGTCGGCGAACTGGTAGCCGCGGTCCTCCACGTTCACGCTGGCTTCCCGTTGCGGGACGTAGGCGCCATTCACATAGGCAATGCGGCTCATGGCGAGTTCCGATCATCGCCGTTGACCCCGAGCTGTTTCAGCTTGCGGTGCAGGGCGCTGCGCTCCATGCCGACAAAACCAGCCGTTCGACTAATGTTGCCGCCGAAGCGCAGCAACTGGGCTTGGAGGTATTGGGTTTCGAACAGGTCGCGCGCCTCGCGCAGCGGCAGCGACATGAGGTCGGCCGACGGATCGAAGTTGAGCAGCGACGGCGCGCCCTGGCTGACTTCGGCCGGCAGCATCTCCGCCCGGATCGGATCGCCCGCGCCGCCCGGCGCCATGATCAGCAGCCAATCCATCAGATTGCGCAGTTGGCGCACGTTGCCCGGCCAGTCGTATGACTGCAGCGCCGTGAGCGCGTCGGTCGAAAGCTCGCGGCTCGGGATGCCCGAGTTCTCCGCCGACCGCTCGATGAAGTGCCGCGCCAGTTCCGGCACGTCCTCGCGCCGCTCCTTCAGGCTCGGCATCCGCACCGGAACCACGGCAAGACGGTAGTAAAGGTCTTCGCGGAAGCGGCCGCCCGCGATCTCGGCCTGCAGATCCCGATTGCTGGTCGCCAGCACGCGAACATCCACCTTGACCCGGGTCGCGCCGCCGAGCCGCTCGAACGTCTGGTCCTGCAGGGCGCGGACGATCTTGCCTTGCGTCTCCAGTGGCATGTCCGACACTTCGTCGAGCAGCAGCGTGCCGCCGTGAGCGCGCTCGAGCACACCGGCCCGGCGCGGAACGGCCAAGGCATCGGCACCGGCCTCGACGCCAAACAACTCCTCCTCGAAGCGCGCCGGATTGAGCGTGGCGCAGTTCAGCACCACGAATGGCCCGTCCGCCCGCCGCGAGCGCTGATGCACCATGCGCGCGGCCACTTCCTTGCCGGACCCGGCGGGTCCGCTAATCAGTACCCGCGACCCGGTCGGCGCCACCCGCTCCACCGCCGCGCGTAGCTGCGAGATTGCGGCGCTCTGCCCGGTCAGCTCCGACTCGGCGCCCGCCCGCAGCCGCAACTCGGCATTCTCGCGCGACAACCGGGCCGCCTCGAGCGCCCGGCGCACGATCAGTAGCAGCCGGTCCGATTTGAACGGCTTCTCGATAAAGTCGTAGGCCCCGTGCTGGATCGCGGTCACCGCCGTCTCGATCGTGCCGTGGCCGGAGATCATCACCACCGGCACATGCGGCTCTTCGGTGTGCAGCACCCTGAGGATACCGAGCCCATCCAGGCGCGAACCCTGGAGCCACACGTCCAGGATGACCAGAGCCGGCCGCCGGTGCCGGAAGGCCGCGACGGCCGCCTCGGAGTCGCCAGCCTGCCGGACCGAATAGCCTTCGTCGTCGAGCACCCCGGCAATCAACGTGCGGATGTCGGGCTCGTCATCGACGATGAGGATTTCCTGGGCCATCGGGCCGGTCTCTAAGCCGGAACCGGGTGCGGCACAATCAGCGGTAAGGCCAGCGTCGCGACGGCCCCCTGCCCTTCCGCGCGATCGTCCAGGTCGAGACGGCCGCCATGGTCCTCCATGATCTTCTTGACGATCGCCAGGCCGAGCCCGGTGCCTTTCGGCTTGTGCGTCACATAGGGCTCCGTCAGCCGGCCTCGGTCCTCCTGCGGCAGCCCCACCCCATCGTCGATCACGTCGATCAGCACCGTCTGCTCCTGCACGTGCACCCTGACCTCGATCCGCCCGATCTTGCCGCCGCCCTCCCGCGCTTGCCCCGCTGCCCGCATCGCCACCGAATCGGCCGCGTTCTGCAGCAAATTCGTGAGCGCCTGGCCCAGCAGCCGCCGGTCGCAAGAGCCCATCGGCCCGCGCTCGGGAATGTCAGTCACCCACTCGATCTCCGGCCGCGCGCTGCGCTGCAAGATCAGCGCCTCGCGTGCGACCCGGCCCAAATCGTCCGGCTTCAGCACCGGCTGCGGCATCCGCGCAAACGCCGAGAACTCATCGACCATGCGCCCGATGTCACCCACGTGGCGGACGATCGTGTCGGCGCACTGCGCAAACGTCTCCGGGTCCGACGTGATCTCCTTGGCGAATCGCCGCTTGAGCCGCTCGGCGCTGAGCTGGATGGGCGTCAGCGGGTTTTTGATCTCGTGGGCGATACGCCGCGCCACATCCGCCCAAGCCGCCTTGCGCTGGGCCGATTGCAGCTCGGTGATGTCGTCGAACGTCACCACGTAGCCGTCGAGCCGGCCGCCCCGCAGGTCGGTGCCGATCCGCACCAGCAGCGTGCGGCGGCGCTGCGCCGGGCCGATCTCGACCTCGGCCGTGTGCGCCCGTTCCGGCTGGGCGGCAACCGACGCGAGCAGCTCCGCGAATTGCGGCACCGTCTCCGCCAAGGGCGCCCCGATCCTGTTGAGCAGGTCGGTGCCGAGCAGTTCGCTGGCCGCACGGTTCGGTAGCTCCACCCGCCCCTGCACATCGAGGCCGATCACGCCTGCGGACACGCCGGCCAGCACCGTCTCGGTGAAGCGCCGGCGCTCGTCGATCTGGCTGTAGGCGTCCATCAACTCGCTCCGCTGCGAGCCGAGTTGCCCCGTCATCCGGTTGAACGCGCGGGAGAGCCCGGCCACCTCGTCGTTGCTCGCCGTCTCCGGCACCCGCACCGTCAGATCGCCGCCGCGCACCCGCTCGGCCGCCCGGATCAACCCGCCGATCGGCCGGGCGATCTGATTGGCGAGCACCAGGCCAATAAGCACGGCCGCCATCAGCACCAGCAGCGCGACGAGCGCGAAGATCAGCGCGAAGCTGATCTGGAGCTTGGTCCGGTTCTCGTCGAGCCGGTTGTATTCCGCGACGGCCCGCTCGGTGCGGACCATGTGGTTGAGGATGTCCTGATCGACAGGGCGGCCGATCTGCAGCATCAGCGGTGGCGTCGAATTGAGCTGGACCACGGCCCGCACGCGATTGTCGTCCGGGGAGCCCAGCACAGCGACCTCCCCGTTGCGGGCCTGCTCGATTGCACTCGGGGGCGCCAGCTCGACCCCGAGCCCTTCCATCGCGCCGATGCCGGCCACCACCTGCCCGGTCACCGGCTCGAAGATGATCGCTTCCGTCAGGCCGCGCAGCACGGTCTGCGTTTGCAGCACTTGCGCGAAGGCGTAGGGGTCGTTCGCCAGCATTGCCCCGGCGCGGCTGAGATCGTTCGCCATGCCGAGCGCGTCGGTGCGGATGTTGTTGCGGTGCTCCTCAAGGTAGCCCCGGCTCGCCTCGAGCCCCTCGTTCAGCGCGGTACGCACCCGGTCGTTGAACCAGGCCTGGATCCCGAGCGTGAAGAAGGCCGTCGCGAACAGCGCCACCAGGATCGTCGGCGTCACCGCCACCACGCTGAACAGCATGACTAGCCGCACGTGGAGGCGCGACCCGGCCGAGCCGCGCCGCCGCTCGACCCAAACCCGCGTCACCCGCCCGGCCAGCACAGCGCCAAGCAGCAGGAGCACCACCAGGTTCGCCAGCACCATCACCAGCAACGCGTTGGGCGTCAGCTGCAGCCGCATGCCCCCCGACAGCAGCACGAACGTCGCGATGCCGAGCACCAGCGCGATGGCCGCGAGCACCAGCGTGACGACTTTGCCGAGCAGGATGTCGGCCAGACGCTGCCGTTTCGTTTCCGGCCGCAGCTGAGCGGCCTTGTTGCCGGCGTTCACCTAACCGATGCCGCGCACCACCGGGATGTCGAGGTCCCGGATCTTCTTGCGCAGAGTGTTGCGGTTCAAACCGAGCATCGCCGCGGCCTTGATCTGGTTGCCCCGCGTGGCCGACAGCGTCATCTGGATCAGCGGCCGCTCCACCTCGGCGATGACCCGGTCGTAGATGTCCCGCATCGGCATGCCGTCGCGGCTCGCCGCCAGGAACTGCCGAATGTGCCGTTCGACCGCGGTGGCCAGCGGTTCCGGCCCGCCGCCCGAACTCGGCGCCTCCGTCGCGCCGCCACTCTCCTGCAGCTCGGCCGCGATCACCTCCGCGTTGATCGTCTCCTGCGGATAGAGTGCCGCCAGCCGCCGCATCAGGTTCTCCAACTCGCGCACGTTGCCGGGCCAGCGATGCTGGCGCAGTCGCTCGACCGCCGATTGGTCCAGCGATTTCGGCGGCAGCCCGCTCTCCCGTGCCTTTTCCAGGAAATGCCGCGCGAGGACCTGGATGTCCTCCAGCCGCTCACGGAGCGGCGGCAAGCGGATCGGCACCACGTTGAGACGGTAGAACAGGTCCTCGCGGAACTGCCCGGCCCGGATCGCCTGGCGCAGATCCCGATGCGTGGCCGCCACGATGCGCACGTTGGCGCGGATCGGCTGCCGGCCGCCCACGGTGGTGAACTCGCCTTCCTGCAGCACGCGCAGCAGCCGGGTCTGCGCCTCGGCCGGCATGTCGCCGATCTCGTCCAGGAACAGTGTGCCGCCGGCCGCCTGCTCGAACCGCCCTTGCGACCGGTTGAGCGCCCCTGTGAAGGCACCCCGTTCGTGCCCGAACAACTCGCTCTCGATCAGCTCGCGCGGGATAGCGGCCATGTTGATGGCCACGAACGGACCGGTGCGGCGGCGCCCATAATCGTGCAGCGCGCGCGCCACCAACTCCTTGCCGGTGCCGGACTCGCCGTTGACCATGACAGTCAAGTCGGTCGTCGTCAGCCGGGCGATGCTGCGGTAAATCTCCTGCATGGCGACCGAGCGGCCGATCAGCGGCAGCCGCTCCTCGCTGTCGGCCGGCTCTGCCGCACCGCCCTCCGCCTTCGGCGGAGCTGCCAACGCCCGGCCCACGACCGAGAGAAGTTCTTTTAGATCGAACGGCTTGGGCAGGTATTCGAACGCGCCGCGCTGGGCCGCCTTGACCGCCGTCATCAACGTGGACTGCGCGCTCATGACGATGACGCGGAGATCGGGCCGAACCCGCCGAATGCGGAGGATCAGATCGAGCCCGTTCTCGTCCGGCATCACCACGTCGGTGATGACCAGGTCGCCTTCGCCGTCCTCTACCCAGCGCCACAGCGTGGCCGCGTTGCCGGTGCAGCGCACCTGGTATCCCGAGCGGCCGAGGGCTTGCGTCAGCACCGTACGGATCGAGCGGTCGTCGTCGGCGACCAGCACGGTCGGCAATGTCATGGGCGCGCTTTCATTGGCCTTCGCCGTCCGACTCGGTGATCACCGGCAGGCAAAGTCGGAATTCCGTGCGGCCCGGGCGGCTGTCGACCTCGATCAGCCCGCCATGGTCGCCCACGATCTTGGCCACCAGCGCGAGCCCCAATCCGCTCCCGGTCGATTTGCTGGTCACGAACGCCTCGAACAGATGTGGTCGGATGTCGTCGGAGATGCCGGGGCCGTTGTCGCGCACGGTGACGATCAGCGGCAGATGGATCCGCTGCGAGCTGCCCGCCACCGCCAGGCGCATCCCATGCTGATACGCTGTGATGAGCGTGATCTCTCCCCGCTCGCGGCTCTGCGGATCGCCCTCGATCGCTTCGGCGGCATTCTTGACCAGGTTGAACAGCACCTGGACCAGCTGGTCCCGGTTGGCCCAGACGGAGGGCAACGACGGGTCGTATTGTTCGGTCATCCGCATGCCGGCCGCAACCCCGCTCTGGGCGAGCCGGCGCACGTGCTCCAGAACGCGATGGATGTTCACCGGGCGACGGTCTCCCGCCCGTTCACCGAACACCTCCATGCGATCGACCAGCTCGCGGATGCGGTCGGCCTCGTCGCGGATCAGATCCGTCAGTTCGCGATCCGCCGGCAGCACGTTCGGCTCCAGCAGCTGCGCCGCACCGCGGATGCCGGAGAGCGGGTTCTTGACCTCGTGGGCCAGGATCGCGGCCATGCCGCTGACGCTACGGGCCGCGCCCCGGTAGGCGATCTGACGGTCGAGCGCCCGCGCGGCCGACCCGTCCTGCAAAGTCAGCAACACGCAGCCGGGCTCCTCCGGCAGGCTGGTGACGTAGACGCTGATGTGCCGCTTATTGAGCCGCGGGCTCTCCAGATGCAGGTCATAATCGGAGATCGTCGTCTCGCTCGCCCGGACCTGTGCCACGATGCGGAACAGCGGATTATCGTCCGGCAGCAACGCGCTGAGGTGCAGCTGCCCCAGCTGCAGCAACGACAAGCCGAAAAACTGCTCGGCCGCCTGGTTCGCGTAGCGGAAATTGTCCTGGGGATCGAGCAGCACGACCGGAACCGGCACCGCGCTCAGGACCGAGAGCGCGTCGATCGGAGCAGGCCGCCGGGTCAGCCGTTCGACCAGCGCGATCCGGCCGCGCGAGACGACACCTTTCACGCCGCCAGCGCTCCCAAGCGGTCCACGCGATCGCGCTCGATGAGCGGATCGTAGAAGCGATGGATCAACGTCTCTACCGCGTCCGCGTCGGCGCAGCGGTTGACCGAGGCCCGGAACTCGGCCGAGCCCCAAAGCCCGGTCGAATACCAAGAGACGTGCTTGCGGGCGACGCGCATTCCGGCCTCCCGCCCGCAATGATGCAACATCGCCTGATAGTGCTCGAGCAGGATGGCTTTCTGCTCGGCCAGCGTGGGGTCAGGAACCCGCCGGCCCGTGGCAAGGAACTCCGCCGCCTGGGCCGGAAACCATGGCCGGCCGTAGCAGCCGCGCCCGATCATCACCCCGTCCGCGCCCGATTGCCGCATCGCCTCGGCGGCGTCATCCACCGTCAGCACGTCGCCATTGACGATGACCGGGATCGACACCGCGGCCTTGACCAACGCGACGAACCGCCAATCGGCGGTGCCCGTGTAGAATTGCTGCCGCGTCCGACCATGCACCGTGACCATCCGGATGCCGCACCGCTCGGCGATCGCCGCCAGCGACGGGGCGTTCAGATTGGCGTGGTCCCAGCCCATGCGCATCTTGAGCGTGACGGGGACGTCGACCGCCCGCACCGTCGCCTCGAGAAGACGCGCCGCCGCAACCTCGTCGCGCATCAGGGCCGACCCGGCGCTCTGCCCGACCGCGACCTTCTTCACCGGGCAGCCGAAATTGATGTCGACCAGGTCGGCGCCGTGATCGACCGCGATCCGCGCCGCCTCGGCCATGGCCGCCGGGTCACAGCCCGCCAATTGCACCGAGGCGGGGCCACCGCATCCATCGACCTCGGCCATGCGGAGCGTCGTCCGGTTCTCGCGCACCATCGCCCAGGACGCGATCATCTCGGACACGACCAGTCCGGCGCCATGCCGTTTCGCGAGCCGCCGAAACGGAAGATCCGTCACACCGGACATCGGCGCCAGGATCACCGGCCGCTCGATGCGCACGCTGGTCGAACCGTTGCCCAGTGAGATCGGTGCGAAACGGGGCGCGAGACCGCCCGCGTTAGTGTCAGTGCTGCCCATGATTTGGGCAAACTAATCCGTGAGCCGCTCCGGTGCAAACAATCTGCGCCATGCATGACGCGGGGTTGACGCGCTGCGGCGCGCCCAGCATTGCAGGCGGCATGCGTATTGCGGCAATTTTGGTTGCGGCCGGTTCCGGTCAACGGTTCGGGGCCGAGCGGCCCAAGCAATATCTCGACTGCGCGGGCAAGCCGGTCGTGCGCTGGGCCGCCGAGCGTCTCGCCCCCCATGTTGGATGGCTGCAGCCGGTCGGCGACGCAGCGCCGCTCGCCGCGGCCCTCGCCGGACTGGAGCACCTGCCCGTGGTGCCGGGCGGTGCGACCCGGCAGGACAGCGTGCGCGCCGGGCTGGAAGCGCTGGTTCCCTACTCGCCCGACATCGTCCTGATCCACGACGCCGCCCGGCCGTATTTGCCTGCCGACACC
>JAVVHH010000004.1:0-53819 GCA_032249615.1 Acetobacteraceae bacterium | reverse complement strand
CTAGGCCGCGTCCTCGATGTGGCCACCCAGGAACAATGCGCCCACGCGCGGATCGGTCAGCAGCGCCGAAGCCCGGTCGTGCATGCGGGTTTGCCCGAGCTCGAGCACCAGCCCGTCGTCGGACATCGCCAACGCCGCCTTTGCGTTCTGCTCGACCATCAGGATCGTGACCCCTTCGTCGCGCAGCCGCCGCAGCGTCGCGAACACATCTTGGACCAGGTTGGGCGAGAGGCCGATCGAGGGTTCGTCGATCAGAATCAGCTTCGGGTCGAGCAGCAGCGAGCGCGCGATCTCGAGTTGTTTTTGCTGGCCGCCGGACAGTTCGATCGCTTTCTGTTGGCGGCGCTCGCGCAGGATCGGGAACTGGTCCATCACCTGTTCCATCCGCGCCCGCAGCTTGCCCCGGTCGCGCGCGGTGACGCCGCCGAGTTCGAGGTTGTGCCACACCGAAAGCTGCGGGATGACGTTGCGGCCTTGCGGCACGTAGGTGACGCCCCGTGCGATCATTTCGGCCGGGCTGCGGCGCGTGACGTCTTCGCCGTCGAGCAGGATTTGGCCGGAATGGATGGTCAGGAGGCCGAAAACCGCCTTGAACACGGTCGACTTGCCGGCGCCGTTCGGGCCGATCAACGTGGTGATGGAGGCTTTCGGGATGGTGAAGCTGGTGCCGTTTAAGATGGTGATCTTGCCGTAGCCACCGTAGACGTGGCGCAATTCCAGCATCGGTCAGGCTCCGAGATAAGCGTCGATCACGGTCTGGTCCTGGCGCACCTGGTCCGGCGTGCCCTCGCAGATGATCCGCCCCTGCGCGAGCACGATGATGCGGGTGCAGAGCGACATGACGAACTCCATGTTGTGCTCGATGACGACGAAGGTCGTGCCGTGCTCGCGGTTGTAGGCGATGAGCCGTTCCTTGAGGTGGGCCAGCATGGTCAGGTTCACGCCGCCCGCCGGCTCGTCGAGCAGCACGAGGTCTGGCCCGGCCATGAACGCCATCGCGGCGTCGACGAGCTTCTGCTGCCCGTAGGATAGAGCGCCGGCCATCTCGTCGCGGAGATGGGTCAGCCGGAAGAAATCGATCATGCGGTCGGCCGCGGCGGTCAGCCCGGCGTCGGGACGGCCGAAGAGCCGGGTCAGCAGCGTGCCCTGGTGCTCCTGGCCGGCGAAGATGATGTTGTCCAGCACGGAGAGTTGCGGGAACACCGAAAGCTGCTGGAACGTGCGGCCGACGCCGCGGCGGCTGAGATCGCAGGGGCGTAGGCCGGAGACGCCCGCGCCCTTGACCTCGACCTGCCCGGTGGTGGGCGTGAGCTGGCCGAGGATGCAGTTGAACAGCGTGGACTTGCCCGAGCCGTTGGGCCCGATCAGGCCGAGGACCTCGCCCGGCTGCACGTCGAAGCTGACGCCATCGACGGCGCGGATCGCGCCGAAATTCTTGCTGATGTCGCGCACCGACAAGGTGGCGCTCACAACTGCGCGCCCTGCTGCATGTCGCCGCGGACCTTGCGCTGGGGGTGGACCCGATCGCGCAAACGGCCCCAGAGTCCGATCAGCCCGGTCGGGCAGAAGATCATCAGCACGACGACGAGGCCGGAATAGATGATGAGGTAATAACCCTCGGTGAACCGGAGTATTTCGGGCAGCAGGATGACGACGGCCGCGCCGAGAATCGGGCCGAAGAACGAGCCGGCCCCGCCCACGACCACCATCAGCAGAATGCGCAACGAGTGGACGAGCGCGAAAGAGCCGGGCTCGATGAACTGCACGAGCGGGGAGACGAGCGCGCCGGCCAATCCGCCGTAAGCCGAGCCGATCGCAAACGCGAGCAGTGTGATCAGGCGGCGGTCGAGCCCCAGGCTCTCCGCTCGGATCGGGTTCTCGCGCAGGGCACGGAAGGCCCGGCCCCAGGGCGAGCGGACAATTCCCCACATCAGCCCGGCGGCGATCAGGAACACGATCAGCGTGAAGTAGTAGAACGGCAGTTGCCGCGCCGTATCGAGGAACCAGAATTTCGGCCGGTCCATGCCCGAAAGCCCCAGCGCCCCGCCGGTCAGCCAATCCTCGTTGCGCGTGACGAGGAAGACGAGCGTGTTGAAGGCCAGCGTCACGAAGGCGAGGAAATGTCCCTGCACGCGAAGCGCGGGAAAGCCCAGCAGCAGGCCGACGACGAAGGCGAGCGTGCAGCCGGCCAGCATGCCCACCAGCCAGGGCGCGCCCGCCAGCGTCAGCAACGCGGTGGTATAGGCGCCGATGGCCATGAAAGAGGCCTGCGCCAAGGAGATCTGTCCGGCGTAGCCGAGCGTCAGGTTGAGCCCCATCGCGGCGATGCCGAAGATGAGCCAGGAGCAGAGCGTATATATCACGTAATTGCCCTGACCGAGCGGCGCCACGAGCAGGGCCACGAGGAAGAGCGCGGCCAGGACGCCCTGCTGCCGGGTCATACCTGGCGGCCTTCCGATGTGCCGAACAGACCATAGGGACGCCAGAGGACAATCGCGATCAGCAGCACCAGCGGTACGGCGGCGCGGTATTGGGCCGTGACGTAGGTCGCGATCATGTTGTCCAGCACGCCGAGCAGAAGGCCGCCGGCGATGGCGCCGCGGATCTGGTTGAAGCCGCCGATGATGGCGGCGATGAACGCGATCAGCCCGAGTTGCTCGCCGTTGGAGAATTTCGCCAGGAAGATCGGCGAGATCAGGAAGCTGGCCAGCGCGGCCAGGGCGGCGTTGATCAGGAAGGCGTAGAGGACCATCCGTTTGGTATCGACGCCGAGGATCTGCGCGACGGCCGGGTTCTGCGCCGTCGCCTGCATGCAGCGCCCGGTGCGGGTTCGGTTCAGAAAGAGCGTCAGCAGCACCACGACCGTCACCGAGATGGCCAGGTTCAGCAGGTCTTGCGCCGACACGACCGCGCCCGCGACGTCGAGCGTGGTGTCCGGGAATAGATTGGGGAAGGGCTGCGCCTCCGCGCCGAAGGAGAGCTTCATGCCTTCCTTCAGGAACGTGCTCAGCGCCATCGTCGCGATGATGAGTGGCAATCCGCCCTTGGGCAGCATGGGGTCGACGACGACACGCTTGAACAGGAAGCCGAGCACGAAGACGGCGACCACAAGGCCGAACAGCAGCGCGGCCCAGAGCGGCAAACCCAGCCACCGGAGCCCGAACAGCACGGCGAAGCCCGGCAGCACGACGAACTCGCCCTGCGCGAAATTCACCGTCTGCGCGGCCTGCCACAGCAGCGTAAAGCCGATGGCGGCCAGCGCGTAGATCGATCCGGTGGACAGGCCGGAAAGCAGGACCTGGGCGAACTCAGCCATGGCTGCGCAGGTCCTTCCGGCCGCAGGTCAGTTGGCCGGAACCGTGCCGATGACGACCTGCTTGCCGTCCCTCACCTGGGTCATGAAGCTTTCCCGCGAGAGCTCGCCCTTGTCGTCCCAGGAGGTCGTCAGCAGCATCTGCGGGTATTTGGCGGCATCCAGCGTCAGACCGTGCAGCTTGTCGGCCAGCGCCTGGCGGTCGAGCTTGCCGACGATTTCGGTGGCGTATTTGACGGCATAGACCGCGATGTAGCCCTTGATCCCGTTATGGTCGGTATCGCGGTTGTACCGCTTGTGGAATTTGTCGGCAAAGGCCTGGATCGCCGGCACCGGCGCTTCGGTGGTGAGCCCGACATGGGCGATGGCGCCGTTGGCGGCGTCGCCGGCCAGGTCGATCACCTTCTGCCCGGTCAGCGTCACTTCGCCGACGAGCGGGATCGTCAAGCCCTGTTTCTTGGCCTCCTTGAGGAAGCGCGCGCTCTCCTCCTCGTTCAGATAGACGAAGGCGGCGTCCACGTCGGCGCGCTTGATCTTGGCGACGTCGGACGCGAAATCGGCTTGGCCCTGCTCGCTCGGCACGTCTGCGGCGACCGTGATGCCAGCCTTCTTCATCTCCGTGAGGAACGCGTCGCGGCCGCCCTTGCCGAACTCGTTGTTGACCCAGGCGACGGCGACCTTCTTGGCCTTTAGCGTGTTGACGAAGTAGGGCGTCAGGCCCGGCACACCCTTGGCCGCGCTCGAGGAGGTGCGGAAGATGTAGGGGTTGCCGCGCTCCGTGATGGCCGGGGCCTCGGCGCCGGTGAACTGCGGAACGCCGGCCTGCTTGGCGACCAGCATGTTGACGATGGTGGAGCCGGAATAGATCGTGCCCATGATCGCATAGGCACCCGCGTCGATCGCCTTCTGGGCGAGCGCGCGCGAGGTCTGCGGGTCGGTCCCGGTATCGTAGTCGACCATCTCGATCTTTTTGCCGAGAACGCCCCCCGCGGCGTTGATCTCGTCGATGGCGAGGTGGGCCCCATCATGGAAATTGGTGCCCGAGACCGCACCCGCGCCCGACAGTTCGCACAGGCAGGGCAGCTTGACCGTATCCTGCGCCTGCGCCGGCGCGATGGTCGCCATCGCAAGAGCCGACAGGATGGCGATACGGAGCGTAATTCGGCTGGGGCGCACGGGACCTCCCTCGTTTGTGTTTTGTAACTACCTTTTGCAAGCTCATAGGAGAGCAACAATGGGGTGTCCATCGAATCTCCGATGGCGCGCACCGCCGTCAGCCGCTTGGGGAACGTTTCAGCTCAGCTTGCAGGAGGCCATCTCCGGCAGGAAGGCCTCGCCGGCGGGGATGGTGCGGACCTCCTGCAGGTAGTCCCACGGTCCGTGCGATTCGGACGGCTTCTTGACCCGGTAGAGCGTGAGGTCATGCATGAAGCGGCCGTCGCTGCGGAGCGACGCGGGTGTGCCGAAATAGTCGACCGGCATGGCGCGCATGGCCTTGTTGACGGCAAGCGGGTCGCGGGTTCCGGCTTGGGCGATCGCCTTCAGATAGTGCAAGACGCTGACATAGACGTAGGCTTGTTCCTTGGACGGCATCGCCTTGGCGGTCTGGAAGTAGCGCTCCGACCAGGCATGCGCGCCCGGGTTCATGTCCCAGTAGAAGCCGGACGTGTAGGTCAGCCCGGCGGCCACATTAAGGCCGAGCGCATGAATATCCGTAATATAGACCAGGAAGCCGGCGAGCGTCTTGCCCGAGGCGCCCAACCCGAACTCGCCCGCTTGCTTGACCAGGTTGACCAGCTCGCCGCCAACCGCGACCAGGCCGATCACCTCCGCGCCGGCATTTTGCGCCTGCACCAGCAGCGCGGAAAAGTCGGTGGTGCCGATCGGGAATGTCGTCGACCCAACCACCTTGCCGCCCGCTTTGTCGACGATATCCGTGGTTTGAGCCTGCAGAGCCTTGCCGAACGCGATGTCGACGGTGATGAAAAACCAGCTCTTGCCGCCGTTCGCGATCACCGCGCCGCCGGTTCCGACCGCGAGAGCGTTGTTGTCGTCGGTCCAATGTGAGCTGATCGGCGCGCAGAACTTGGTGGTGAACTCGGTGACCGCGGCGCCGGTGATCATGACCGAGCGCGTCTTCTCCCGCGCGACCTGTTGCACCGCGATGGCGACGGGAGTGACGGGCAGGTCGGTGATCGCGTCGACGCCGTCCTGATCGAACCAGCGCCGGGCGATGGTGGAGGCGACATCGGGCTTGTTCTGGGTGTCGGCGTGCAGCACTTCGATCGGCAGGCCGATCACGCTGGGGCCGAAATCGGCAACCGCCATGCGGGCGGCAAGCGAGGCGCCTGGGCCCGAAGAGGCGGCGTATGGCCCCGTTTCATCGGCCAGGACGCCGAAGCGGATGGGCGCCCCCGTTTGCGCACGGGCGCGCCGCCCCACGCTGGCGATCGCGGCCGTGCCGGCCAACACCGCTCGCCTGCTCAACAATGCATTCATGCTCGACGCTCCCCGCGCTGCTTGTTTTGATTATAGTGCGAGCACGAGCTTGCCTCGCCCCCGCGAACAACAGGCCATCATACGGCCGCCCCCCGCCCGCTCCGCCGCGCTCAGCACCTTGTCGCGGTGCTCGATGCTGCCGGACAGGACGGGCACTTCGCAGGAGCCGCAGAGGCCTTCTTCGCAATCGCAGGGGACGTCGATGCCGGAGGCCTGCAGGATTTGCAGCAGGGTTTGGTCGGACGGCACCGAGAGCGACAATTGGCTGTCAGCTAGTTCGACCTCGAACGGGGTGTCGCGATCATGGCCGGTCAGCCCGGCGGCGGAGGCAAAATGCTCGACATGCAGCCGCTCCGGCTGGTCGGCCATGAGCTGCCCCAGCTCGGCGAGCATCCGATCGGGGCCGCAACCATAGATCTGCGCGCCGGCGGGAGCGCTACCGATTGCCGCGGCCAAATCGAGCTTGCCGCCCTCCGCCCCGACATGGAGGTGCACGCGGCCGGCGTGGTCGCGCGCCAGGCGGGCAAGGAAGGCCATCCGGCTCCGGGCGCGGCCGGCGTAATGGACCGTATAGTCCTTGCCGATGCGCCGGAGACGGTCGGCCATGGCGATGATCGGGGTAATGCCGATGCCACCGGCGATCAGGATGAACTGGTCGGCGGTCTCGTCCAGCCGGAAATGGTTCTTCGGGCCGCGAAGCCGGGCGACGGCGCCCGGCGTCACGGTTTGGTGGATGAAGGCCGAGCCGCCACGTCCGCCCTCGGAGAGCAGCACCGCGACCTCGAGGCGCGATACATCGTCGGGATCGCCGCAGAGCGAATACTTGCGGAGGTAAGGCCCGATTTCGAGGTCGACATGGGCGCCCGCCGACCAGCGCGGCAAGGCGCGTCCGTGCAGATCCTGCAGCACCAGACGGGTCACGTCGCCGGCTTCGGCCACGGTTTCTGCCACCCGGATCTGGCGGGCGAGGCCGTGCCTGGGCGGCGCACCGATCGCGAAACTGCTGTGACGAGCCAGCAAGCCGGGATCGTCGCGTTCGGGATTGCACGCCGGGTCCCACCGCACGAGCAGATGCTCCGGCCCGCGGAACGACAGGTTCGGCACGAAGCTGAACACCTGGCCCGGCACGAGCTCCATGTGCGGCAGCCGCTTGGTCAGCTCCTCGAGAAAGATCCGCATCTCCATGCGAGCCAGGTTCTTGCCCATGCACTGGTGGCTGCCATAGCCGAAGGAGAGGTGGGCCGTCGTGTTGTCGCGGTAGATGTCCAGCGCATCCGGATTTTCGAACTGGCGCTCGTCGTGGTTGGCGGACGTCATCACGATAAGCAGCTTGGCGCCCTTCGGGATCGCGACGCCCCCCACCGTGGTGTCCTGCAACACCAGCCGGCGCCACGCGACGATCGAGCCTGACAGCCGGAGACATTCCTCGACCGCATTGGGGATCAGCGACGGATCCGCGCAGATCGCGTCCCACGCGTCGCGGTCCTGCAACAGCAGACGGAGCGCGTTGGCAGTCGCGTGCGCGGTGGTTTCGTGCGCGGCGACGATACCGGCCATCATCATCGAGTGCAGGTAGGAGTCTGTGATCACCTCCGGCAGCTCCTTCTGCTGCCGGATCGCATACTCCATCCAGCCGGACCCGGACGGATCCGCCCGCATCCGCTCGAGCACGCCCCCGGCATACTGCCAGAAGTTCCCGACCGCCTCGGCCACCGCGCATTGCTGATCGGGCGTGGGCCGGCCCCAGGTGTTGACGGTGTGCGCGATGGAGTATTTCCGCAGCGTCGCCACGTCGTCCTCGGGCACGCCGAGGAAATGCAGTGCCACGGTGAGCGGAATCTCCCACAGCATGGCGTCGACGAGATCGACCTGGCCGCGGTCGATGAAGCGGTCGACGTATTGGCGCGTCAGCCGGCGGACCATCGGCTCGTGCTTGGCGAGCTCCTCCGGCGCAAAGGGCAGCATCAGCGCCCGGCGCCGCTTCATGTGCGCCGGCTCGTCCTCGTTCACCAGCGTGCGGTTCATCGCGTAATCGTGGCGCGCCAGGATGGCGTTGGCCGCGTCCGAGTTCGGCGTCACCTTGTCGAGCACGATCGAGGGAGAGAAATTCGCGGTGTCGCGGAAAACGGCCTTCACCTCGGCGTAACGGCTGACGACCCAGTAGCCGAGCGCGTCGCTGTAGAACACCGGCTCGCGCTCGCGCGACCAGCGCAGGGCCTCCGCCGGGTCGATCTGGTAGGGTTCGTCGAACGCATCGAACTGGGCCGCCCGGCGCGAGCGGGACGCCATCGGGCAGGTGACCGTCTCCGCACCATTCGCCATCCGTGCTGCCTCCCGCGCGCGATTACGGTGTCCGTAATTCGGTTGACCCTTGCGTAGTGCATCGGCGCGCGGTGGGTCAACGACGCGCGGGGCGGCCCTGCGTTCCTGGTCGACTTTCCCGCCTTGCCTGCCGGAGCGCTGATGGCGCACCGTTGGGGCAACGAGAGCGGGAGGGAAACTGCAATGAAGGTGGGTATGGCTGCCATCGGCGTGATCGCCGGGATGGTGGGTCTCTCCAATGGGGCCGAGGCCGCGACGGAATGCAGCCTGGACGCGATCGCCGCGTTGCATGTGCCGGATGTGAGCGTGACGGAAGCCAAGCCGGTCGCGTCGTCCGGGAGCACGCCGGCTCATTGCGATGTGCAGGGCACGGTCGTGACCAAGGGGGCGGGCGTGGCAGACGGGCTGGCGCGCTTCGCGATGCAACTGCCGGACGCTTGGCAACACCGGTTCCTGTTCCTCGGTGTCGGCGGCAATGCGGGCAATCTGAGGCCGTCGGCCAACGCGGTGGACCGGGCTTCGGCGCTGGGCAAAGGCTACGTCACCGTCCTGACCGACACCGGCCACGAAGGTGACGGCACCTCCGCGAAATGGACTCTGGGACCGGACGGAAAGCCGGACCTCCCGAAGCGGACCGACTTCTTCCACCGCGCCGCGCACGACGTGACGATTGCCGGCAAAGCGCTGTCGGAGGCTTTTTACGCCGGCAAGGTGGAGCACGCGTATTTCGATGGCTGCTCGACCGGCGGCCGCATGGCGATGATGGAGGCCGAGCGTTACCCGACCGACTACGAAGGGGTGATCGCCGGCGATCCGATGATGAGCTTCCACACGTACACCGCCCGGGCTGTCGTGCAACGGGCGGCGTTGACGGTGCCGGCCGCGTACATTTCACCCGAGCTGCTGAAGGCGATCGACGCCCGTGTGACCGGGCGTTGCGACGCGATCGACGGCGCGAAAGACGGGCTGGTCCAATCCTCCGCAGCGTGCCCCGTGCGCGCCCAGGAGCTGATTTGCAAGCCCGGCGAGACCGCCGCCTGCCTGAACAAGGATCAGGCGCGGGTGCTGGAGAGCTACACGTCGCCGTTCCGCGACCGACGCGGCCGGGTCGTATTCGGCCCGTGGCCGATCACCGACATGGCGGACCCGCAGGGTGTCGGATACACGGTGACGGGCCGGGCGGCACCGGATCTCTCGGACCTGTCCGCGCCGTGGAAGGCTGATCCCGAGCAGGAGCCGCGGGCTTGGGCGCTCGTGCAGGAGATGGTAGCGCACTGGCTCGCGCTCGGCCCCAAGGCGTCGGTCGCCGACCTGGACGTGGACGGCCAGACCAACACGGTCGGCGACAAGATGCTGGCCCTGATGAAAAAGACGTATGCCGAGGGAGAGGTGCGCGACCCGCGCAAGCTGGCGGCCTTTCTCGCGCAAGGCCGCAAGATGATCCTGTATCACGGCACCAGCGACCCCTCGATCCCGCCCTCGCAGTCGATCGCCTTCTACAACGAGCTTCGGCAGCAGCGGGGATCAGCGCGGAACGCGGCCAGCGTGCGGCTGTTCCTGGTCCCGGACATGCACCATTGCAGCGGCGGGCCGGGGCCGGATCAGTTCGACACGCTCTCCGCGCTGGAGGATTGGGTGGAGCGCGGCAAGCCGCCGGCCGCGATCCAGGCCAGCACGAGGCCCGACAGCCCGGCCCCGCACCGCCTGCCGCTCTGCCCATACCCGCAGCAAGGTCGGTTCAGCGGTGGGGGTAGCATGGCCGATCCCGCCAACTGGCAGTGTCGGTAGGCAGGTCGGCAGCGCCCCAGTGGCCGGAGCGGTCAGGGCCTGTTCGGGTCGAAACACCGCTTCAGCTGCTGGCCGTAGTCGCCGTAGCTGGCTTGTCGCGAGGGCGTTTCCGCAGCGAATCGGGTGACAAGCTGCGGGAACCGGGTCTCGAACATGAACGCGAGGGTGCCTTCGAGCTTGTGCGGCTTGAGGTCCGCGTTGCTGGCAGCCTCGAAGGCGTTCACGTCGGGACCGTGCGGCAGCATGGTGTTGTGCAGGGACATGCCGCCGGGCACGAAGCCGCCGCCGGTCTTGGCGTCGTACACGCCGTGAACGAGCCCCATGAACTCGCTCATGACGTTCATGTGGTACCAGGGCGGGCGGAAGGTGTTCTCGGCCACCAGCCAGCGGTCGCTGAAGATGACGAAGTCGATGTTGGCCGTGCCCGGCGTCTCACTGGGCGAGGTCAGCACCGTGAAGATGCTGGGGTCGGCGTGGTCGAACAGGATGGGCCCGACCGGCGCGTAACGGCGCAGATCGTATTTGTAGGGCGCGTAGTTGCCGTGCCAGGCGACCACGTCGAGCGGCGACTGGCCGATCTCCGCCGCCCACAGCGACCCGCCCCATTTGACCACCATCTTGCCCGGCGCGTCGCGGTCCTCGTAGGCGGCGACAGGGGTGAGGAAGTCGCGCGGGTTGGCCAGGCAGTTGGCCCCGATCGGGCCGCGCTCGGGGAGCGTGAAGGCGCCGCTGTAGTTCTCGCAGAGATAGCCCCGCGACGGGCCGCCTTGGAGCTCGACCCGGAGCTTGACGCCGCGGGGGATGACGGCGATCTCGCCGGGCTCGATGTCGATGATGCCGAACTCGGTCCACAGGCGGAGCGCGCCCTGCTGCGGCACGAACAGCATCTCGCCGTCGGCGTTGTAGAAGTATTCGTCCTGCATGGAGCGTGTGATCAGGTAGACATGCGCGCCCATGCCGGCCGAGCTACCAGCGTCGCCGGCGGTGGTCATGGTACGGACGCCCTGCGGGAAGCCGACTTCCTCGTCAGGCAACGGGATCGGGTCCCAACGCAGCGGCGCGATCGGCAGCTCGGCCTCGTGCGCCGGAGCCGTGCGCCAGAGCCCGGCATCGATCTTCTCGAACGTGCCCCAGTGCGCGACCGTGGGGCGGATGCGGTAGAGCCAGCTCCGCTCGTTGGTGGTGCGCGGCGCGGTGAACGGGGAGCCGCTGAGCTGCTCGGCGTAGAGCCCGTAGGGGCATTTCTGCGGCGAGTTGCGGCCGATCGGCAGCGCCCCGGGAAGCGCCTCGGTCTCGAAGCCGTTGCCGAAGCCGGACATGTAGCCGGCCTCTCTCGGGTCGCGGGCAGCGCTCGAGGCGACAGTGGATCTAACGGAGATGTTCATCCTGCTCCTCCCGGTTCGATCTCAATGGTGCCTCAAGCGGCCGCGACGCAAATTAAGATCACGGCAAGGCGTTCGGCACCACTCCTCTCACATCGTGATAGGGCCGTGCGACCGGCGGCCTTGTGCGGTCGTACCCTGCGGGCGGTGCGTCCCTGAAGGTGCGGCTGCGGTCCACCAGGAAGTCGATCAGGTGGTTGCGGACGGCGGTGTAGCGGGAGTCGTGGTGGAGGTCGGTACGCACCCGGTCGGCGGGCAGAGGATTGACGACGATCTCGGCCACCTGGGCGTTGGGGCCGTTCGTCATCAGCACGATCTTGTCGGCGAGATAGATCGCCTCGTCGACGTCGTGGGTGATCATGACCGTGGTCTGGCCGCTGCTGGTGCAGATGCGCCGGGCTTCGTCCTGCAACGTGCCGCGGGTCAGCGCGTCGAGCGCTGAGAACGGCTCGTCCATCAGGAGGATCTTCGGCTCGATCGACAGCGCCCGCGCGATACCGACCCGCTGTTTCATCCCGCCCGACAACTCCGCCGGCTTCTTCAACTCCGCCCCGGCGAGGCCCACGAGCGCGATCGCCCGCCGCGCCCGCGCCTCCACCTCGTTCCGCGACGCGCGCGGCCAGCGGGACCGCACGGCGTAGGCCACGTTGCCCAGCGCCGTCCGCCACGGCAGCAGCGCGTGGCCCTGGAACACCACGGCGCGATCGAGGCTCGGCCCGGTGATCTCCTGGCCGGCCACGAGCACGGCTCCCGCGCTCGGCCGATCGAGCCCGGCTAGGATGTTCAACACGGTCGTCTTGCCGCAGCCGGAATGGCCGATGATGCACACGAATTCGCCTTGCTGCACCGATAGCCAGAGGTCTTCGAACACCGGCGGGCCGTCGCCGAACGAGCGGCCGATGCCCTCGATGGAAATGAGCGGCGCCACCCTCTACTCCGGGAAGGTCACGAGGCGTTGGCACCGTGCGAGAATCTGGTCGAGCGCCATGCCGACGAGGCCGATGACGATGATCGAGACAATCACGTGCGTAATCGACAGGTTGTTCCACTCGTTCCAGACGAAGTAGCCGATCCCCGTCCCACCCACAAGCATCTCGGCCGCCACGATCACGAGCCAGGCGATCCCGATCGAGATGCGCATGCCGGTCAGGATGGTCGGCGCGGCAGCGGGCAGAATGATGGTGAACGCGCACCGCACGGGTCCAACCTCGAGCGTATGCGCCACATTGCGCCATTCCTGCCGCACGCTGGCGACGCCGAACGCCGTGTTGATCAGCATCGGCCACAACGCGCAGATGAAGATCACGAAGACGGACGAGACGTTGCTGTCCTTGATCGTGTAGAGCGCCAACGGCATCCAGGCGAGCGGCGAGACCGGTTTGAGGATCTGGATGAACGGGTCGAGCGCGCGGTGCATCAGCGGCGACATGCCGATCAGGAAACCGGTCGGAATGGCGACCAGCACGGCCAACCCGTAGCCGACCGCGACCCGGCCGATCGAATACAGCAGCTGGATGCCCAACCCCTTGTCGTTCTGTCCGCGGATATAGAACGGGTCGCGCAGGATCTCGATCATCGACTGCGCGACGTCGATCGGCCCCGGCATCGCCGACTTGCCAGTGGTCGCCGTGATCCCCATCAGCTTGGCGTATTCCGGATCCATCGCCGGACCGGTCGGGCCGGTTCCGCTGACGGCAATCTGCCAAGCCAGGAGGAAGACGGCCAGGAGGGCGAGCGAGAGGAGCGGTGCGCGGAGCCGGGCTGTCAAATCGCGCGCTTGATCGGGAAGGAGGCGAGGTATTCGGCGGGCTTGGCCGGGTCGAACGTCTTGCCCATGACAACGAACGTCTTGGTGCTTGTGCCCGGCGGCGTTTGGCCCTGTTCGCGCATGAACTTCGCGGCGTCGGTCGCCAGGTAGATCTGCTCGGCGACCTGCTGGTAGTCGACGTCGCGCTTGAGTTGGCCCCAGCGCTGCATCTGGGTCATGATCCAGACGGCGAAGCTCTGCCATGGGAACGGGTCGAACCCGGCGCGATCGGGGGCCTTGACGACATTGCCCAGCCCATCTGCGTAGGTGCCGGTCAACGCTTGCTGCACGACGATCGGGGGCTGGTTGAGGTAGTTGGCGGGCGCGATCGCGTCGGCGATCTCCTTGCGGTTCTCGGCCTTGTTGGCATAGCCGGTCGCGTCGATGATCGCGCGGGACAGCGCCATGAAGGTGTTCGGGTTTTCGGCGATGAAGCTTTTGCTGACCGCGAAGGCGCAGCAGGGATGACCGTCCCAGATCTCCTTTGAGAGGAGGTGGATGAAGCCGATCCCGTCATAGACGGCGCGCTGGTTGACCGGGTCGGGGCCGAGAAAGCCGTCGATGTTGTCGGCCCGCAGGTTCGCGACCATGTCGGGCGGCGGCATCACGCGGAGCGAGACGTCGGTGTCGGGGTCGATGCCGGCTTCGGCCAGGTAGTAGCGCAGTAAGTAATTGTGCATCGAGAAGTCGAACGGGATGCCGAAACGCATCCCCTTCCACGTCTTGGGGTCGCGCCGCTCCTTGTGCTTGTTGGCCATGACGATTGCCTGGCCGTTTATGTTCTCGATGGCCGGTAGCTGCCAATCCTGCTGGTTCGAGCCGATCCCGAGCGAGATGGCGATCGGCATCGGCGAGAGCATGTGGCTCGCGTCGTATTCCTTGTTCATCGCCTTGTCGCGGACGATGGCCCAGCCGGCGGTCTTGACCACGTCCACGTTCAGGCCGTGCTTGGCGTAGAACCCCATCGGCTGGGCCATGATGATCGGCGAGGCGCAGGTGATCGGGATGAAGCCGATCTTCAGGTTGGGCTTTTCGATCTTGCCCGCGTCCTGGGCCAGGGCGGTCGCCGCGCCAAGCGGGAACGTCTCGGCCATGGCCGCCAGGACGGCGGTGGCGCCAACGGCGCGGAGCAGGTCGCGCCGCCGTGCCGCCTGGGGGATGGCGGCCCGGAACACCGCGGCGGCGACGGCCTCGTCGAGAGTTTCGGGAGACCGGCCGCAACCGCACCCGGCCGGGTGCCGGCCGAGATCGTCGATCGCCGCGCAGACGAGACCGCCGCTCACTTATTCGGCTGCCGCGGCCATCGTCCCCGCCATAACCGGCGCCCAGGGCGGGCCGGACTCGACGGGGAGGCTCGGATCGCGGCTCCATTCGTTGAACGACCCGAAGTAGAGACGGACATCCTCGACGCCAGCCTCCTTCAGCGCAACGAAGGTGTTGGAGGCGCGGGCGCCCTTGAAGCAGAAGAGGTAGACCGGCGTGCGCTTAGTGATCCCGACGCTATGGCACTCTGCCATGATCTCGTCCGGCGCCTTGAACATCGGTCCCTGCGGGGAGGGCTTCATCAAGCGATACCACTCGATCCATTTCGACCCGGGGATGCGTCCCTTGCGCGGGCAGAAATCGGGACCATACGGCGACGAACTCGTGCCGACCCACTCGTCCACGTCACGCACGTCGAGCTTGCAGATGGCGTCGTCGTCCAGAGCGGCGAGCATCTCGTCACGTCCGATCATGAAGCTGGTTCCGGTGTCGACTAGCGGGAAGGTCTTGGGATCCGGCGTCGTCGCCTCCGTGCTGATCGGCAGCCCGGCGTCTCTCCAAGCGGCGAAACCGCCGTGCAGCACCGCCGCCTTCTCGTACCCGAGGAACTGCAGCAGGAAGTAGCCGCGGCACGACATGCCGAAGCCAGTGTTCATGCTACCTTCGTAGATCACGGCCGTCTCGTCACCCGACAGCCCGGCCTTGCCGAACATCTCGGCGAACTTGCCTTTCAGCTCATCCATGCCCTCGGGCGTGGAAGTCGCGAGATAACTGAAGATGTCGTGCATGTTCACCGCGCCGGGGACATGGCCCGCGGCGAATGCTTCCGGCGCACGCGCATCGATGACCACGACGCCTGGCTTGCCGAGCATCGCATCCAACTCCGCAGGCGTGATCAAGACTTTTCCACTCATGATCGTCTCCTTCATGTGGATGAGAGTGCAGCGATCTCCTGGCGGAGATGACGGATCGACGGCGTGATGAGCGCGACGAAGTTGCCCTCACGCTGACGACGCTCGATGCCGGAGCTTTCCAGGTAGCCCCGGGCCCCGCCGTGCAGCACGCCGGCCTGAGTCGCCGCGAGCGTCAGTTCGCTGACCGCCAATCGCAAGCCGAGCACGGCGCGCATGTAGTCGCGCCCGCTGCCGGGCCGGTCGGCGAGGTCCGCCAACTCGTCTGTCAGCCGCGCTCCCTCGTCCTCGAAGAAGCTGGCGCCGTAGGGGAGATAGCGGTTGGTGTGGGCGTAGCTGACATCGTCGTGCCGCATCTGGGCGGCAGCGCCGGCGATCACGCCGAAGCCCATGCCGGTTTGCAGCAACACGAAGCCAGGCCGGATCCGCGGCATGATCTCATCGATCGGATCGGCCAACACGTCCGCATCCGGCAGGAAGGCGCGGCGGAACCGGATGCTGTAGGTGGCGGTTCCCTCGAGCGCCACGAAGTGGACGTTCTGCCGGATCTCCACGTTGTTCTGTCCGCAGCAGAACATCGCCATGACCCGGCGGTCGCCCGCATCGAAGACGGTGCCGAACCAGTGCCCGCCGCCGAGATTGGACACCCAGGGCAGCACGCCGGTGACGCACCAGCCGCCCTCGACTCGAGTGCCGCGGAGGCGAAAGGATTCTATCCCGGCCAGCGCCTTGACCGGGTTGGACAGTCCGGTGCCGCCGAGCGTGTCGCCGCTCGCGATCCCGGGCTGCAACCGCTCGCGCAAGGCCTGATTGGGCGTCTGTTCGAGGTACCAGCCGCATGTGTCCTGGCACCAGACGCAGAACGCGGTGGACATGCAGGTCTCGCCCACGGCCGCCATGGCACGGACGGCGGCCGCGATGCTTCGGCGGGGGAGGGCGGTGTGCGCTGCGAGATGGTTGGAGAACGCGCCGGCTTCGCCCAAGGCCCGCAGGCCGTCCCGCGGATAGAAGCCGTGCCGGTCGATCCGTTCCACATCGGGCGCGATCGACTGCGCGACCACGGCCCGGATCAGGCTGCCGGAGCCAGCGCCGCTTGGTTCTAAAGAAGCGGCGCCGATATCCATCAGCCGGCTGACACGTCGAGGGCTACGGGCTTGGTGAAGGTGTTGGCAACCGGCGACCAGGTTGTCGCATGGGCGATGAGTTGGTCCAGTTCGGCTTGCGGCGCATCCGCGTCCAAGTGCACCTTGACGCGGACGGCATCGAAGCCGACCGGCTTGGGCGAGACGTCACCAGTGCCCCAGACAGAGGTGATGTTGATATCGGCTTCCAGCTCGAGTTCAAGCGAACGGACGGTGATGTCGCGCGCGACGGCGTTGGCGTGGATGCCGACGGCCAGGCATGACCCGAGCGCGGCCAGGGCGGCCTCGGAAGGGTTTGGCGCCGTGTCGTCACCCAGCAGAACCGGCGGCTCGTCGACGATATGGGGAGGCAGGTTGCGGATCATGTTGAGGTGGCGGAACTTGCCTTCCGCGATGGTGCGGCATTTCACGGTTTTGATCGCGGCCGGGTTCTCACGGCCTTTGGCGATCAACCCTTCCAGGCCGGATTTATCGATCGGAGCGAGGCAGCCGGTGATCGCGGTAGCAGGCTTGGTGGCGGTAGCGCTCAACGGAGTTTCTCCTTTTTCCGGCCTTCGAGAACAGACCGGTCTGTATTGTGCATACTGCCCGATGTGCAAACCACGTGCCACGGTGTGCTCGGGTCGTTGGTGGAGCGAAGACGAGCAGTTGAGCGGACGATTGGCGAGATATGCCCGCGAAGTGTTCATACTCAGAGGAATATGCCTATGAACAAGGCGGCAACCGTACTCAAGCAGGAGGCTGAGGCTGTTCTGCCGCCCCATTTGCGGCTGGTCGCAGTGGCGCGGGAGATGTTTTGTCGGGACGGCATCCATGCGACCGGGATCGATCGGATCCTGAGCGCGTCTGGCGTGTCGAAGATGACGCTCTACACGCGCTTCGGCTCGAAGGAGATGCTTGTCCGCGAGGTGTTGCGGCAGGAGGGAGCGGACTGGCGGACCAGCTTCTTCGCCGCGGTGCTCAGGGCGTCGCCGGAGCCGCAGGAGCGCTTGCGCCGGGTCATCGTCGCGCTCGAGCCATGGTTTCGTGGCGATCGATTCTACGGCTGCGCGTTCATGAATGCCGTCGCCGAACATTCGAAAGGCGAGACCTGGCTGCGCAAATTAGCGCTGGAGCACCAGGCCGAAGTCATCGGCTTCCTGACGGAGCGTGCCGTCGAGGCGGGGTTCGACGAGCCGGGCGTGTTGGCCCGCCAGATCATGCTGGTGATCGACGGCGCGATCGCCGCCTATCTGGTGTCGGGCAACGCGGCGGTCTTGAGTGTCAGCGGTCGGACCCTGGCGGCGATCCTGGCGCAGGCGACCCGGCGCGACGACGGCTGAACTGCCGGGCCGCAAGCCCGCCTATGTTTCCGCGCCGCCGTTCACCGCGATCATCTGGCCGGAGATGAAGGCGCCTTCGTCGGAGCAGAGCAGCGCCACGACGGCCGCGACCTCGGCCGGCAGACCGGTGCGTCCGAGCGGCACGCCGATGCGCTTGGCCTGATCGGAGGTATCCGCCGCCTCCTCGCCGTCCTGGCGGATGGGGCCGGGGGAGACGGTATTTGCGGTGATGCCGTGCGGTCCGAACTCGACGGCGATGGCTTTGGCCAGGCCCCACCCGCCATGCTTGGCGGCGGCGATGTGGGCATAACCGTTCGCGCCGCGAATGGAGTTCATGCCGGTGAAGTTGACGATGCGGCCCCAGCGCCGTTCCATCATCCCGGGCAGGAAGGCGCGCGACAGCCAGAAGCAAGCACTGAGATTGACCCCCAGCACCGCTTGCCACTCCGCGTCCGTGATGCTCAGCAGCGGCTGGTGAGGGCGGAATCCGGCGTTGTTGACAAGGATGTCGATCGTGCCGAACCGATCGAGTGCGGCCGCCGCCAGGTCGCGCGCCTGGCCCGGATCGCCCACGTCGCCCATCGCGACCTCCGCCTGGACGCCGAGGGCCCGGGCTTCCTCTGCCACGGCGTCGCAGGCGGCCCGGTCGGACCGGCCGTTGACGATGACGTTGACGCCGGCCTGGGCGAGCCTCAGGGCGATGGCGCGGCCGATGTTGCGGCCCGATGCGGAAACGAAGGCGCTAAGTTGCATGATGTATTTCTTTCTCGGTTTGCGTCAGGCGTCCCGCTTGGCGGGCCGTTTCCAGGTCGCCGTGGCGTGAGCGAGCAGCGTGCCGTCCTCCGACCTGGCATGAGATTGCAGGAACGACACGGAGCGGCCCTCCCGCAGGAAGCTCGCGGCGCAGGCGACCAGGCCCGACGACACAGGCGCCACATACTGCACCTTCATCTCGAGCGTTGTCCCCGATCCGCCCGCACGGTGGAGGAGGTGGCCCATGGAGATGTCCATGGCGGTCGCGAGCACGCCCCCATGCAGCGTGCCTTGCGGGTTGAACAGGGCGGGGGTGACGGGGAACGACACGAGGCAGCCGCCTTCCGGATAGCTCACCGCCATGCCGAGCAGCCGGAGCAGGAAGAACGAGCCGAACTCCTGCCGATCGGTGGCCGACGCTCGCGCGAGCATCTCCTCGGCCAGACGCACCCTCTCGTTCATGCCCGTGCCGGCGCTCCCAGTGGCTGGCCGAAGCGATACAGGATCGGGGGATTGCCGACGAGGATCCATTGCCGTGTCGCCGCGTCCGGCCGCGACGATTGGAGGAGCTGCACGAGAACGGTGGCGCTTTGCTTGACGAAGCATGGCTTAGACGACGGGTCGGGCAGAACGACGACACTGCCGCGCCCTTGGCTCGGTACCAGCGCGCCGATCCGGGCGCGCCAACCCGTCATGGGTGCTTGGCTTTCATCGACACTCCCTCCGGCCGAAAGCCGTGTTACAGGCGCAGCCATGAGCAGCAATATGACCAAGATTGCCATTATCGGCTTCGGCGAGGTCGGCGGGATCTTCGCCAGTGATTTGGCGTCGCCCGGTGTCCGGCTTGCCGCCTTCGATACGGACCCGGTGGCGCAGGAGCGCGCGAGGGCGGCGGGCATCGGCGCGGACTCGCCTGCGCTGGCATGCGCGGGCGCCGACATTGTGTTCGTGTGCGTGACCGCCGGGTCGGTGCCAGCGGCCATGCGGTCGGTCGCCGCCGCGATCGAGGAGCGGCCCTATGTCGTCGACGTCAACAGCGTCGCGCCCGGCACGAAGCAGCAGGCGGGCCAGACGATCGAGGCGGCGGGCGGGCGTTATGTCGAGGCCGCCGTCATGGCCAGCGTTCCGCCCAAGCGGATCGCCACGCCCATGCTCCTCGGCGGCCCTCACGCCGCGTCGTTCAAGGCAGAGGCCGAGCCGCTCGGCATGGACCTCACGGTGTTCTCGCCCGAGATCGGGCGCGCTTCGTCGGTCAAGATGTGCCGCAGCGTGATGATCAAGGGGCTCGAGGCGCTGACGACCGAATGCATGCTCGCCGCGCGGCATTACGGCGTCGAGCAGGACGTGCTGCGGACGATGGGCGACACGCTGCCGCATTCGGACTGGCCCGGCCTGGCGCGCTACGTGATCAGCCGCGCGCTGATCCACGGCAAGCGCCGGGCCGAGGAGATGCGGGAAGTGGCCCGCACGGTCGAGGATGCCGGGATCGAGCCGATCGCCAGCCGCGCGATCGTCGAGCGTCAGGACTGGGCGTGGCGCCGGGGCGCCGAGATGGGGGCGGCGCGGAACGCCCCCGATCTCGAGACGCTGCTCGACGCGCTGACCGAGAGCATCAATCGCCAGAAGGCGGCCGAGTAGCTCAGCTCTTCGTCACGCTCCAGAACTTCGGGAAACCCTCGAGCACGTTGCCGATATTTGACCGGAACGATGTTGGCTGCAGGATTTGGCCGAGTTGGATGTGCGGGGCGTTGTCGAGCACGGCGATCTGCATGTCGCTGCACAGCGCCTTCTGGGTCTGGAGGTCCGGCGCGTCGAACCAGGCGGCCCGCTCGGCCTCCAGGGCGGGGATGGTCGGCCAGCCATACCAGGCGTTCGCGCCGTTGCCGCGGGTCAGGAACGAGACGGCCGGGTTGAGCGTGTCGGCGCCGCCGACCATGGACGGGAACACGCTCCAGCCGCCCTTGTCCACGCCCTCGCGATTGGCCCGGCGCTGGAACATGGTGCCGGCGTCCATCGCTTGGATGTCGACGTTCAGGCCGATGCGCTTGAACAGGTCGGCGCCGACCTGGGCCATGACGTTGTTCACCGGGTGGTCGGTCGGCTGCATGACCACGACCCGCTCGCCTTTGTAGCCGGCCGCCTGGATGGCGCGCTTGGCGGCTTCGAGGTCCGGCTCGGCGGGGAACCGGTCCAGCCCGGCCGTCGTCGCCATCGGCGTGCCGGGCGTGAACAGGCCGACATGGTCGCGCCACTGCGAGCGGTCACCGCTGAAGGCCTCCATGAACTCGCTCTGACGCGCGGCGGAGAGGGCGGCGACGCGGATCGCCTGGTTGTCGAAGGGCGGCTGCAACGAGTTGAACCGCAGGATTGGCATGACGCCGGTCTTGTCCTTCACCTCGAGCTTCAGATCGCGGTGGCGCCGGAGCAGCGGCAGCAGGTCGGGCGTCGGCACCTCCCACCAATCGACCTCGCCCGCCTGGAGCGCTGCCGCTGCGGTGGCCGGCTCCGGCATCGTGATCCACTCGACGCGGTCGACGTTGACGATCTTGGGCCCCGTGGTCAGGCCGGGCGCGCCGCCGCCGGGCCGTGGCACGTAACCCTCGAACCGCTCGTAGACGACGCGCGAGCCCGAGACGCGCTCGTTGGCGACGAACCGGAAGGGGCCGCTGCCCACGAGTTCCGTCAGCGCCTTGTTCGGCGGCGTGTCGGCCAGCCGTTCCGGCATGATGCAAGCCATGCTCGGGGCGATCTTGCCGAGCACGTCCGGCAACAACCGGTAGGGCCGCTTCATGCGGACGCGAACGATCTTGTCGGAGGGGGCGGTGATCTCGTCGACGACGGCGAACATCGCGCGCCCGGCCGGGTCGGCCGCGCCCCAGCGCTTCAAGCTGGCCACCACGTCGCGCGCCAAGACCGGAGTCTTGTCGTGGAAGCGCAGGCCGTCGCGCAGCGTCAGCGT
Source organism: Acetobacteraceae bacterium (assembly GCA_032249615.1). GTDB lineage: Bacteria > Pseudomonadota > Alphaproteobacteria > Acetobacterales > Acetobacteraceae > JAVVHH01. Next base: position 32,358 of record JAVVHH010000004.1, on the reverse strand, counting down.
CCAGAGCTTGGCGTCGTCGTCGATCTGGTGGCCGGCGACCATCTCCGGCTGCGCCTGGAAGTCGGCATCCTGCCCATACAGTGTGTCGAAGACCATGTAGCCGTGGGTTCGGGTCTGCGAGGCGGTGTTGATCATCGGATCGAGGATCGCGAGGTCGACATAGGGCACGAAGCGGAGGGCCTTCTTCTCTTGGCTGCGGGCGATCCGTGGCGCGCTCAAGGTCGCGGCCGCGCCCGCCAACTGAAGCAGGCGGCGTCGATGCATGGTCATGCGTTCCCCCGTTTTCGTTTGGCCCCATATAGCATGCGCCCGCCCGCGGGGCGACGCTCTCGGCGCCGAGCCGCCGGCTGCCTGAGCCAGCGAGTGTTGCATAATTGCAATAGATCGTTGCGGATATGCCCCAGACCTGTTGGGCCGGACGAGCCGTTGGCCTAAACGGAGAAACCCGCATCCAGGCTCGGCACGATGTACGCGCGCTACGGCACTGCAATCAAACGAACCCTGGCCCAATCTCGCCGGATCGCATGGGCGGCGGCGTTGCTGCCGGTGGCCGCGCTGGCGCAATCGCCGGTGTCGCCGGGCAACGTGGCTCCGGGAAGCCCAGGCTTGGCCGCGCCGGCAAGCCTGGTGCCGCAGGGCTCGCCGCTCCCCTACATCATCCCGTCGGTGCCGCCCGCGGTCGGCCCGGGGCGGGGCGTTTCGCTGGCCACGCCGGCGCCGGCGTCCGACGGCACCGTCGCGATCGGGTCGGTTCGCGTCGAGGGGGTGAGCGCCTACAACCCGGCGCAGACCGGGCCGATCACGGCCGGGCTGGTCGGCCCGGCGGTGCCCGTGCAGCGGATCGAGGCTGCGCGGACCGCGCTGCTCAATCTCTACCGGCGTGAGGGTTATGCTCTGACCGCGGTCACAGCGACGATCGGGCGGGACGGCTCGCTACGTTTCGTGGTCGTCGAGGGCGGCATATCCGACGTCAAGCTCGAGGGCGACATCGGTCCGGCCGCCACGCAGGTACTACGCTTCCTGAACCACCTGAAGGGCGTGCGGCCGCTCGATACGGCGACGCTCGAGCGGTGGCTCCTACTCGCGCAAGACATTCCTGGCGTGACCTTGCGGGCGGTGCTGCAGCCCTCGGTTGGCGATCCGGGCGCGCTGACGCTGGTCGCGCAAGTCGAGCGCCAAGCGTTCGACGGATTGCTGAACGTCGACAACCGCGCGTCGCGCTTCACCGGGCCGGTGGAGGGATTGTTGTTGCTCGATGCCAACAGCTTCAGCGAGTTCGGCGAGCGCACGCAGGGCATTTTCTATCACACGGACGGCAACACTCAGAACTTCGGGCAGGGAAGCCTCGAATCGTTTCTCGGCGGCAGCGGCCTGCGGGGGCGCCTCTACGGGGGCTACGGCGAGACGACGCCGTCCGGCTTTCTGCGCGATCTCCGCTACCATGGCACGACAACGGTGTTCGGCGGGTTACTCAGCTATCCACTCTTCCGCGGACGCGAGCAGACGCTGACGGTGTCGGGCTACTTCGACGCGATCGAGACCCAGATCACGCAGGCCCCGCCCGGGTTCGCCGTGCAGCGCGGCTTCGACTCGCTGCGGGTCGCCCGCGTCGGCGCCGATTATGCGCTGCAGGACGTCTGGGCCGGGGGCGAGCGTCCGGCGGTGAACGCGGTGAACGTGCGCCTGTCACAGGGGATCCCGTCGCTCGGCGCCACCCCGAACGGCAGCCTGCAGGCGACCCGGCCCGGCGAGCGCGTCGACTTTACAAAGCTGGTCGGTGACATCTCCCGGGTGCAGACCCTGTTGGCAGTCGGCGCGAACAGCACGATCTCGCTCAAGGCGCGCGTGATCGGTCAGGTCAGCGGGCAGGCCCTGCCGCCGGCCGAAAAGTTCTTCCTGGGCGGCCCCGAATACACGCGTGGCTTCTCCGCCGGCGAAGTGACGGGCGACAATGCGTTCGTCTGGCAGGCCGAGTTGCAATACAGCACTTCCTACAACGCGCAGGTGTTTGGCCGCAGCTTGAACATCGCCGCACAGTTCTACGCTTTCTACGATCACGGCGAGGCCTGGCAGAACCAGCCGGCGACCCTGGAGACGCCCTACACCCGGCTCTCCTCCGAGGGGATCGGGCTGCGATTGAATGTGACGCGCTTCACGGAGTTCAACGTCGAAGGCGTGCACCGCAACACGCAGCTCGTCTCCGGCACGGCGCCGAGCGTGAGCCGGCTGAAAGCCGACGCGGCGTATTGGAGAGTCATCACGCGTTTCTAAAAGGTGTGTTAACGTTCCGTTTCGTAGGCGGGACGGCGCGGAGCCGTGGTGGGAGCACGATAATGGCACGGCGCAACCAAGCACAGCTGCTGGTGGGCATGGTTCGGCGTAGGCGGGCCCGGCTGCTGCGGGAAACGGCGTTGCAGGCGGCCAGCGCGATCGTTTTCGTCACCCAAGCCTCTGCCCAGCCCGCACCGGCGGCTCGGCCGATGGGCGGACAAGTGGTCGCGGGGTCGGCCAGCATCAGCCAGAGCTCAACGGCGAGCACGAGCCAGACCACCGTCACCCAGTCTACCCCGCGCGCGGCCATCAACTGGCAGAGCTTCGACGTCGGCAGCGGTTCGACCGTTACTTTTGCGCAGCCGGGCGCGAGCGCGTGGACGCTGAACCGGGTCACCGGTCCCGACCCGTCGCAGATTGCCGGGCGGATTTCCGCCAATGGCAGCATCGTCCTGACCAACCCGGCGGGCGTGGTGTTCCATGCCGGTTCGCAGGTGAATGCCACCAACCTGGTCGTCAGCGCGCCGGGGATCAGCAACGAGAACTTCATGGCCGGGCACCTGGTGTTCGACCAAGCGCCCAAGCCGGGCGCGATGGTCCGCAACGCCGGGACGATCACGGTCAAGGACACCGGGCTGGCGGCGCTGGTCGCCCCTGGCGTGGCCAATTCGGGGACCATCAACGCCCGTCTCGGTCATGCCGTGCTGGCCGGCGCGGAGGCGCACACGATCGACCTTTACGGGGACGGACTTGTCTCGGTCGACGTGACGAAAGCAGTGACGCAGCTGCCGCGCGGCCCCGACGGCAAGCCGGTGGAGGCGCTCGTCACCAATTCCGGGACGGTGATCGCGGATGGCGGCACCGTCCACATCACCGCCAAGGCGGCCGACGGGATCGTGACGAACCTGGTGCAGGCCGGCGGGCGCATCCAAGCCAACACGGTGGGCGGGCAGCCCGGCCGCGTGCTCGTCAGCGGCGTCGGCGGGTCCGTGCGCGTCGAGGGTCAGATCGTCGCCGAGGGCGGGGCGGGGCAGCCGGGCGGACGGATCGCGGTCACCAGCAGCCATGCGGTGACGGTCGCCAACGGCGCCCGCATCAGCGCCAGCGCCCAGGCCGGCGGCGGCACGGTGGCGCTCGGGACCACGTTGGCGCGCGCGGCCGCCGGCCGAACCGCCGCACTTGCCCGGGCGAAGTCGCCGGGGACCCCGCGCGGGACGGCGCGGCAGGTCATCGTGGAACAGGGGGCGACCGTTTCGGCCGACGGCGGCGCGGGCGGAACGGTCGCCGTGCTCAGCACGGAACGGACTCAGATCGATGGCGCGCTGTCCGCCCGCGGCGGCCCGTCGGGCGGCGATGGTGGCGTGGTGGAGACCAGCAGCGACGGCGTTCTCAACGTCACTCAGCCGCCGGATCTGGGCGCGCCGGCCGGCAAGGGAGGGGCGTGGTTCCTCGATCCCTGGGACCTCATCGTCGCCACGCCACCGCAGGGCGGCACCACCGCGCAGTTCAACGCCGGAACGCAGTATCCGAACACGCCCCTCACCGGAACGGACAACACGACCGGCTCGACATCCTACATCGCGCCCTCCACGCTCGAGCAGGCGAGCAAGAACGGGGCTGTGACCATTAGCCTGGCGACCCGGCACGATCTGACCGTCCAAGAGAACGTCAATCTCGCCCAGGGCAGCCCCTCGATCGGCGGTGCGACGGGCGGAGCGTCGCTGTCCCTGCACGCGGACAACGACCTCAACATATTGGCGAACATCACGCTGGGGACGCTCGACCCTAGCGGAAACGTCCCCGCGCTGACGCTGGATGCCGGAAACCACGTCAACATCGGCCCGGCGACGGGCACTCCGGTGACGCTCTCCGGCTACGGCACCATCACCATGACGGCGACCGGGCCGATCCCGGGCAGCGACCCGACAGGCGGCTCCATCGCCGTCCGTGCGGGCTCGGTGATCAACACGGGCGGCAGCATCATCCTGCATGCCACCAACACGATCGACATCGGTGCGGGCGCGAAGCTGACCGCGGGCGCGAGAACGTCCTACCCGCTCGCCTTCGGCGATTACCAGACGAGCTACTACGGGATCGATCTGCAAGCCGGAACGAACCTGGCCGTGGGCCAGGGTGCCGCGCTGACGATCGCCCCCTTGGCAGAAACCCAGTTTCCGGCCCGATTCTGGCTCGTCGCCGGCGGTAACGCGACACTCGGCCAGAACGTCACCGTGCAGGGCGGTGACGCGTCCCTAACTCTGTCCGCCGGTGACAGCTACGTTCGGGGCCAGAACCCCAACGCGCCGGCGGCGAACGCCAGCGGGCTCGTCGCCATCGGGGCGAGTGATCTCCTGACCGCCAGCGCCGTCGATATCTCATCCGGCACCGGCGGCTCCGTCAGCTTTGCCGACGGCAGCCAAGTCTCCCTCTCGGGCAGCTACAATACGGTCTTGGTGACGGGCGGCAGCAACGGCATCAGCATCGGCGGCACGCTCAATTCGGGCAGCAACGGCCTCGTTTCGCTGAACGCCGCCGGCGACGTGACCGAAGGCGCAAACGGCGCGGTCGTCACCCAGTATCTGAGTGGAACCGCCAACAGCTACTCGCTCACCAGCCGACTTAACGCAGTCAACCAAGCCGGCGGGCAATACGACCCGCTGCAGACGACGGCGGGCGACATCACACTGGTTGACAACGTCGCCCTGGCGATCGGCGGGAATTCGGAGACTGGCGGCCGCGGCGTCTCCGTGCCGACCGGCCGCGCCGTGAGCATCACGACGGACCAGATCTCGATCGGCCAGGACTACGCGACTGGGGACGGGTATTTCTATGCCATCGGGCCCGGAGTGAGCGCTCCCGGCGGCCTCTTCGCCGTCCAGCCATTTAGCCCGGGCAAGCCCGTCGAGCTGGTCGCCAACATCGCCGCGGACCCCACCGATCTCGTCGTGTATCGGAGCGACCTCAGCAACGTCAGCGCCAGCCAGCTCCAGCTCGGCTCGGCGACGGCCGGCAATGTGGTGATCGCCGCCGATGGAGTCGGCATCGATCTGACCTCGGCGGGCGGCGGCGGCGGGTTCGACGGGCTGGCGCTGCTCAGCAAGGGCACGATCAGCCAAGTGGCGGATCTGGCGGTGCCGTCGATCACGGCGGCGGGCACCGAAGTGTTTCTCAACAATGTGGGCAACCAGATCGCGTCGGTCGGCACCTCGGTCGCGAGTGCGGGTAATTTCTATCTGAGCAGCGGCGCCGTGCCGCTGACGATCGCGGGCACGATCACGGCCGCCGATGGCGTGCGGACGATCCAGCTCCGGGCCGACAAGATCGCCGTGACAGACGGTGCCGGGCTGGTGGCGAACAGCATCGTGTTCACGCCGGTCACGAGCGGCCGGCCGATCGAACTCGTGCAGAACGTTGAAAGCCCGCTCAAGCTCTCCATAACCCAGGCGCTGATCGACACGATCACGAGGCCGACCGGCAGCCAGTTCGGGGTCAGCCTCCAAGTGGGCACGGCGTCGACGCCCAGCATCACTGTCGGCAACCCGGGCGACATCATCAACCTGAACGGCCATGTCGACCTGCTCGACTTGACTACGCCGGGCGCCATCATCGAGGACCCCACGGCTAGCCTGCGGGTCAGCTTCTTCTACCCGTCCGTGGGGCAGGGGCTGAAACCCTCCTCGGTCAGCCTGCCCGGGCCGAACCAGATCGGGACGGTCCACGTCGAGTCCAACGGCGACATCGCCATCAACGACAGCATCGCGAGCTCGCTCATCATCGATGTACTGCGGTCGCCGGGCTCGGCCACGGTCACGTCGACGGGGCCGATCTTGGTCCAGAACACCAACGCGCCGAGCGACGGGACACGCGACCCGATCAACGCCGCCGTGGTCAGCCTGACCGGGTCGAGCCTGCAACTGAGCAACAACGGGGGCTCCGGGAATGCCCTGCGGGCGACGCAGTCGCTCAGCCTGAACAGCACGGGTGGCGGCATCAGCCAGAGCGGGCTGCCGATCATCACGCCCAGCCTGGGCGGGGTTGCGGCGGGAACGGTCGCACTGACGGATAGCGGGAACCAGGTCGGCACGCTGCGCGATTTCGCCGTCTCGGCCGGCGACTTCGCGCTGACGAACAGCGGGAGTCTGGCCGTCGCCGGAGCCGTCTCCGTGCCGTCCACGCAGACGATCACACTGCTGACCGACACCATCAGCTATGGGACGGGGGCTAGTCTCTCCGCCCCGAGCGGTCGCGTGGTCCTGGCCCCTGCCAGCGCCCGCGCGGGTTTCGCGCTCGACAGCAGCGTCGCGGGGGTGACGATCACGGCCGATACGCTGCAGATCGGAACGATTGCTGCCGGCGCGCTGACGATCGACGGCGCGGCCAATTTCTCCGGCGTCAAAACCCTGGACCTGCGTAGCAGCCAAAGCGTCTCGGAGGGCGCTGATGGCAGCGTTCAAGTCAGCACGCTGACCGGCAGCGCGGCGAGTGCGACGCTCCTCGGGCAGAACAGCATCGGCGAGCTGGCGGGGTTCACCACCCAGACCGGGTTCTCCCTGGCGAACGCGCAAGCCCTCGCGGTGACCGGCGCGGTGATCGGCCCGGTGATCAACCTCGACGTTACGGGTGACCTCGCGCTCTCGGCCAACCTCACGGCCGCAACGAGCGGGACCGTGTCGCTGAACGCGATCGGCGGGGCGATCAGCCAGACGGCTGGCGTGATCACGGCGGGTTCGCTCACCGGCAGCGCCGACTCGGCATCCCTCACGCAAACGAACCAGATCGCATCGCTGGGACCGTTCACCACGACGACGTCGTTCTCGCTCACCGACGGGCAGGACCTGACCGTGGCAGGCCCGGTCGGCATTGGGGCGGTGAGCCTGAACGTGACGGGGGCGCTCACGCTCGCCTCGGCGGTCACTGGCGGGACCGTGTCGTTGACCGTCAAGGGCGACATCACGGAGACGAACGGCGGCAGCCTGTTCGCTGGTCGGCTGACCGGGACGGCGGCAAGCGCGACCTTGGACGGCATGAATCAGGTCGGCACGCTCGGCGCGTTCACGACTGGCGGCGGGTTCACGCTCGTCGACAACGGCACGCTGACGGTCGACCGCGCGGTCTCCGCCGGGGCGGCGGTGACGCTCTCGAGCCAGGGGCCGCTCACGGTGTCGGGGGACATCAGCGGCTCCAGCATCAGCCTTCGGGCCACCCGGTTCGACCCCGGCGAGGGGCCGGTGCGGCCGGGCGACATCGTGCAGACGGCGGGAACCGTCGCGCCGACGCTCGGCCTGTCGTTGCAGGCCGACGACGCGATCCGGCAGACGGGCGGCGTGATCCGAGCCGTGAGCCTGTCGGGTTCGGCGGGCGGCGCCGTGGATCTGGTCAGCAGCGGAAACGCCATCGTCGACGTGCTCGATTTCGCCGGCGACACGGCCGGCGGCAGCGTGAGCAGCAGCGTGGGCGGCGGATTGCACCTGGTGAACGGGACCGGGCTCGCGGTCCTCGGCCGGGTGACCGATACCAGGAGCATCATCCTGGACGTGGCCGGCGGGCTGGAACTGCGCGGGACGCTGCAGACGCCGGCGTTGGCGCTCAACGCGAGCGGCGCCATCACTCAGCCGGATGGCGCGCTGGATGTGACGACGCTCAGCGGCACCGCGCAGAACGTGTTGCTGAACCAGCGCACCAATTCGGTGAGCAACCTTGGCGGTTTCAACACGAGCGGCGATTTCACCCTGACCGACAGCCACGCGCTCGCCGTGACCGGGCCGGTTCAGGTTGGCAACGGACAGACGCTCGGGCTTTCCAGCGATTCCATCCAGATCGGCGCGGAGGGGAGCCTGTCGGCGGCGGCAGGCACGGTGAGCTTGAGTCCGTTCACCCCGTTCGCGCCGTTCTCGCTGACCAGCTTCGCCCCTGCCGGGACGATCGTGGCCGATACGCTGCGGATCGGCTCGAATGTCGCGGGCAACATGACGATCGCGGGGGCGTTCCAGCTGACCGGGATCAACACGCTGGACCTCCGCAGCGAAGGCGCCATCACCGAACAGCAAGGCGGGTCCCTCATCGTGCGGAACCTAACTGGGCAGGCTGGTTCCGCCACCTTGCTGCAGCCCGGCAACCAGATCGCAAACCTGGGCGCGTTCACCACGTCCGGCGATTTCAGGCTCTATGACGCGACCGGCCTCGTCGTCGCCGGCCCGAACAAAGCGCCGAATTTTGCCCTGAGTAGCGCCGGTTCGATTCAGCTGGCCGGTGACATCACGACGGGACTACTCGCGGTCAACGCGGACGGTACCGTAACGCAGACCGGGGGAACGCTGACCGCCGGCACACTCACCGGCACCGCAGCCCGTCTGGCGCAGTTCGGCACCGCGGGCACCGCCAACGTCGCGACGCTCGGCTTGATGGTCCTGACGGGGGGCACGCTGACCCTTGTGGACTCGGTGCCGCTGACCGTCACGGGACCGCTGAGGGCGACGAACATTAACCTTTCGGCGCCGGGCTCTCTGACGTTGCAGGGCGGGCAGATCACGACGAACGCCGCCTCGTTGTCGGCGCCCATCCTCCTGCAGACCGGGAACACGCAGGTCATGCCGGGGACGGGCGGGATCGGCACGCTTTCGCTTACGGCGTTGAACGGAAGGATATCGCTCGGCGGCCTGCAAGCTTCGGGGCTCAATCTCAGCCTCACCCTGGGCAGCGGTGCGGCAAGCGGGACGTTGAACGTCGCCGGGCTGGCGGTGAGCGGATCGGGCGGCAGCGCGGGCCTGAACGGGTCGGTGGCGGGCACGACGGGCGCGCCGGCCGCCGCCATTGCCACCATCACGCCGGCTGTGGACGTCGCCTACAAGCTCAACGGCTGCGTCATCAGCACGAATTGCGGCATCGCGTCACCGCCACAAGCGCAGGTCATCACCCTGCCGACCGTCACCCTGCCGACCGACACTCTGCCGACCGTGGCGATACCGCTCGTCATCGGCACGACTTTTCCGTTCGATGTTGCCCTGATCACGCCGAAGGGCTTTCTGGAGACCGAGTTGGAGAATTCCTTCCGGCCGGATCTGTTCACGACCGAACTGATCGTGAGCTTGATGCGCGATCCGATCGATCCGAATCTGCTGCTGCCCAACATCTCCGACCGCGACTACTGAGCGTTGACGACCGGCCCGCTATCGGATTGAATAATCTATTCGCAAAGTGAGAAGCAGCGCCGGGCTGCCGATAATTGGTTGCCACGCCCGATCAACGGGCGGATGCCAGGGAGGACGAACGATGCGGTTGATCGTGGCGGCATGCACTGCCGTCTGCCTACTGTTCGGTCAGGCGAGCCTGGCCGAAACGGTCTACAAAATGCGGGCGTCCCTCGACACGTCGCCGACGCATGCGCGCACGATCGCCGTGGCGGATTACCTCAAGAAGTTGCAGGACGCGTCGGGCGGCCGGATCCAAACCGAACTGTTCAGCAGCGCGCAGTTGTTTCGTGACCGCGACGTGGTCAAGGCGCTGCGGCAGGGCGGGATCGAGATGGCCGTGCCGGGCAGCTGGGTTCTGACCGGCTTCGTGCCCGACACCGACGTGTTCCAGCTGCCATGCTTCTTCGGCCAACCGGCTCCGGTGGTCTACAAGGCGGTCGATGGCGGCATCGGGCAGACCATCGACAAGGAGCTGCAATCCAAGCTTTCGGTCAAATTGCTCGGGCCTTGGCTGCCGCTGGGCTATCAGAACACCTACAGCACCAGTAAGCCGATCCGCTCGTTTGCCGACATGGCGGGCATGAAGATCCGCAATTCCGGCGGAGCGGGACAGGCGATCCGCGCCAAGTTCTTCAACGCGCAGCCGAACATGACCGCCTGGCCGGACGTGCCGCTCGCGCTGTCGCAGGGGACGTTCGACGGGCTGAGCTCGACGGATGAGAGCCTCGCCAGCGCCAAGCTTTGGGATTCCGGGGTGAAATACGGCTTTGCGGATCACGAATTCATCGGCTTCTACATCCCGATGGTGAGCGACAGCTTCTACAACAAGCTGCCGCCGGATCTGCAGCAACTGGTGGTCAAGGTTTGGAACGACAACATCGGCCACTATCGCGAAAGCATGGAGGCGGCTCAGACCGAGGCGCGGACGACGCTGGAAAAGAACGGCATCCAGTTCTATTCCCCGCCGTCCAGCGAGCTCGCCGAGATCCGGGCCAAGATGATGCCGTCGCAGGATGCGGTGGCCAAGGAGCTGCGCATCAGCCCCGAGGTCATGAAAGAGGTCGAGTCCAACAAGTCGCTCCAGGGAAGCTGAGCGGCCCGCCACAAGTGAGTGCCGCCTTGATGCGCGCGTGGAATGTCATCGAGCGCGCGCTGATCGGCATTCTCGGCGCGGCGGCGCTCGCGATCGGCACCTACCAGGTCATCGGCCGCTACATCGATCAGCGGATCGCCTTCCAGTATAGCGACGAGGTCGTCGTCTACCTGACGGTCTGGGCGGTCTTCCTGGCCACCAGCCAGCTGGTGCGGACCGACGGGCACGTCCGGCCCGACATCGTGCTGCGGCTGCTGCCGCCCCAGGTGCAGCGCTGGGTGGAGGCGTTCAACTGCTGCGTGGCGATCGTGTTCTGCGGCGGCTTGGCCTATTGCGGCTTCCAGATCGCGCAGGGCTCGTTCGACCTCGACGAGCGGAGCATCACCGGGCTCGAGTTCCCCATGTGGATCTATTACGCCTCCGTGCTCGCCGGCGGGTTCCTGATGCTGATCCGCTACGTGATCCGGCTCTACGGCTACGTGTTCCGTTTCGACCCGGCGACCATGGTCATCGCCACGCAAGACCACTGAGCGGATCCGGGCATGTTCCTCGCCGTGTTCCTGGTGGTGTTCTTCGGCTTGCTGTCGGCCGGGATGCCGATCTTCCTGGTGCTCGGGGTCAGCGCGGCCGGGCTATTCGCGGCGACCGGGCAACCGCTGATCTCCATCGCGCAGAAGATCGTCGACGAGCTGAACTCCTCCACGCTCATGGCGCTCCCGCTCTTCGTCATGGCGGCGGCGTTCATGCGGCGGGGCGGCGTGGCCAAGGCGCTGGTCGACGTGGCCACCGGCTGGTTCGGACAGATGCGGGGCGCGCTCGGCCTGGTCACGGTGGTGTCCTGCACTCTGTTCGCCGCCATCTGCGGCTCCTCCGTCGCAACTGCGCTGGCGATGGGCACCATTCTCGTGCCGGCGATGATCGAGCGCGGCTATCCCCGGCACTTTGCCCTGGGCGTGGTGGGCGCGTCCGGCACCATCGGGATCGTCATTCCACCAAGCCTGGCGCTGATCCTGTATGGATTGATCGCCGAGCAATCAGTGCCGCGGCTGTTCCTTGCTGGCATCCTGCCCGGGCTCCTGCAGGCGGCGACCTTCTTTGCCTGGGTGCTGTTCTACGCCTACCGCTACAAACTGCCGCGGGAACCGGCGGTGCCGCGCGGCACCGCCCTGCGCAACACCCTGAACGCGCTGCCCGCGCTGTGCGTGCCGATCATCGTCATGGTCGGGATCTATGGCGGGCTGATGACCGTCACCGAATCCGCTGCCGTTGCCGCGACCACGGCGTTGCTGGTCAGCCTCGTGTTTTATCGCGGCTTCAAGGTCTCCGAGACGCTCGGGGTCATCGCCGACGCGATCAAGAGCGCCGGAACCATCATGATCATCGTCGCCACAGCACTGGCGTTCGGTCATTGGATGACCGATTCCGGCGTGCCGGCGAAGCTCGTGCAGTTCACTCTGGACCACCATCTGCACGCCTGGCAGTTCCTGCTGACCATCAACGTGCTGCTGCTGCTGCTCGGCTGTTTTCTCGAGGTCGCGGCGACGTTGCTGGTGGTGATGCCCATCCTTGCCCCGGCGCTGCACCCGCTGGGCGTCGACCCCGTGCATTTCGCGATCGTGTTCACCCACAACATGGAGATCGCGTTGATCCATCCGCCCGTGGGCCTGAACCTCTACGTACTGGCGACCATCTCGGCCGCGCCGATCACCGAAGTGGTGCGCGGCATCTTTCCGTTCCTGGCGCTGCTGCTGATCTGCCTCGGGATCATCACCTACGTGCCCGAGTTGTCGCTCTGGCTACCGAACCTGGTCTATGGGCACGGCTGAACCGTCACCGCTTCTCCAGCACCGGACGGGGACCGTCGATCAGCCGGTGCCCCGCGAGCACGTGCTCCCGCACCGCCTTGCGGCTGATCTTGAGCATGGCGTTGCGCGGCAGTTCCGGCATGGCCAGCAGGGCACGCGGGCGCTTGTAGGCGGTCATGCCGTCGATCGCGGGGCGGATCGTCGCCTGCCAGCCCGGCGCCGGGCTCTCCGCCACGGCCACGATCACCTGACCCCAATACTCGGAATCGATCCCGAACACCGCCACTTCGCCTTGGCCCAGCGCGGCGCTGAGCACCCGCTCGATCTCTTCTGGCGCGACCTTGTAGCCGCCCGACTTGATCACGTCCGCGGCGCGGCCGGTCAGATGCAGCCGGCCGCGCTCGTCGACATAGCCGAGGTCGCCGGTCTCGTGGAACGCGCCGGGCGGGAGTGGCTCGTAGCCCGTCGGGCGGATGGTGCCGGCCATCATCTGCTGCGCGCGGATGCGGATTTCGCCGATCTCGGGGTCGATGCTGATCTCCACCCCGCTGGCGGGCCAGCCGACGCAGGCATCCGCGTGCTCGCCGCCCTCGGCGTACCAGGCGTCGGTTTCCGGTGCTTCCAGGGCGGTGATCGGATTGACGACCTCCGTCTTGCCGTAGGTGATGCGGATCACCGGGCCGAAGATCGAACGGGCGCGGGCGTAGAGACGCGGCGACAAGACGGCGGTGCCGCAATAGATGGTCTTCAGGCCGGGCAGCTTCGTGTCCTCGGCCGCCGCGACGATCTTCGCCAGCACGGTGGGCGGCGCGAACATCTCGTCGACTGCCCGCGACCGCAACAGGCCGAGCACGTAGTCGGTGTCCACCCCGTCCAGCAGGATCACGGAGCCGCCGACGTCCATGTAAGCGAAGGTCAGCAGGCTCGCCCCATGCGAGAACGGCGTCATCAGCAGCAACCGGCTGTGCGGGCCCGGGCGGTGCGGCATGGTGGCGCGCTGCAGCAGGTTGCCCATCCAGCGGCCGCGCTGGCTGGTGACGATGCCTTTCGGCAGGCCGGTGGTGCCCGAGGTGAACCCGACGCGGGCCCAATCGTCCATGCTGGTGGGCGGCAGTTCCTCCGGGACCAGGGGGCGCTCGGCCGCGTGCTCGACCCGGTGCACGGACAGGCCCAGCGCCTCGAAGAAGGGCGCCTCGGCCGCCGTCGTCACGACATGACGCACCTGGCCGAGGGTGAGGCAGTGCCGCCGGTCCGCCTCGTTCAGATTGGGGTTAAGTGCCAGGTCCGCCGCGCCGGAGAGCGCGATACCGTAGCCGGCCCAGACGGCCGGGATGCTGTTGCGCACGACGCTCGCCACCGGCTCGCCGGGTCGCACGCCGGCGTCGATCAACCGGTGCGCCAGGCCGGCCGCGTAACGGAACAGCGTCGCGTAGGTGATAGAGCCCGCCCGGTCCGTGACCGCGACGCGCTCGGCGAAGCGCTGGGCGACCGTGGCGAGAGCGGCGGCCCGGGAAAGCATTTCAGTCACTTACATTCCTTTTCTCGATGAGGCGCCGTAACATGCAATCAGAGTATGAGACCATCCTGGTGACCCGGCCGCACCCGGACGTGCTGTTGCTGACGATGAACCGGCCGGCGGCGATGAACGCCATGAACACGCAGATGGGCCTCGACATGCTCGATGTGTTCGGCACGCTCGGCGCGCACCCTGATACGTGCCGGGCCGTGGTGCTCACCGGCGCCGGGGACCGTGCGTTCTGCGCCGGCGGCGACCTCAAGCAGCGCCGGGGAATGACCGACGCGGAGTGGCAGGCGCAGCACCACATCTTCGAGCGCAAGGTCGCCGCCATGATTGCCTGCCCGGTCCCGGTGATCGCCGCGGTCAACGGGGCGGCCTATGGCGGCGGCTGCGAGATGGCGCTGGCGTGCGACTTCATCTACGCCGCCCGCACGGCGCGCTTTGCCCTGCCGGAGGTGACGCTCGGCATCATGCCGGGCGCCGGCGGGACGCAGACTCTGCCGCGCGCGGTGGGCGAGCGCCGGGCCAAGGAACTCCTGTTGAGCGGGCGCCCGTGGTCGGCCGACGAGGCGGAGCGCTGGGGCATGGTCAACCGCGTCTGCGAGCCGGCAACCGTCGTCGCCGAGGCGCTGGAGAGTGCGTCGGTGATCGCCGGCAACGCCCCCATCTCGATCAGGCAGGCCAAGCGGTCGATGCATCACGGCCTGTCGATGAGCTTGGAGGACGGCATGCTGTTCGAGATCGAGGCCTACAACCGGATGGTGCCGACGGAGGACCGCCGCGAAGGCGTTGCCTCGTTCAGCCAGAAGCGCAAGCCGGTGTTCAAGGGACGCTAGTGTAGTTTCGTCAACGACCCGGCCCGCGCATGCTCCATCCCCTTCAGGCGATCGAACAGAACCGGTGCCGGAATGGCGGAGTGGCCGACCGCCAAGCAGTCCTCGAATTTGGTGAACAGGTCCTGCTCCGTCAGCGGGTTGTCGATGTGGCCGCGGGCGCGGTGCACGGGTTCGCCCTCGAGCGTGCCGCCCGACCGGAGGCGGATTGTGACCTGGTCGGCAAAGGCGCCGCCCGGGTTCTCGAGGTCGGGCTCGGTGCTGATCCGCACCGACACGAGCGGCATCAGGGCCTGCACGTCGGCCCGCCGCACGAAGTCGTCCGTCAATTCACCGAGCCCGACCCGGCGCGCGATCAACGCGCAGGCCATGGCGAACTCGATGCTGAACTTCGCCTCGAGCCCGGTCTGTGGCAGGTGGTTGCGCAGGATGGTCGCGAAGTTTTCGCTGAGGCTGACGCTGACCGCGGCGACGTCGCCGGGCTTGAGGTCGTGCGTGCGCACCAGATCGAGCATCCCGTCGATTGCGCGATGGGTGCAGTAGCAGGTCGGGAACTTCTTGACCGCCAGGCCGGACGTCATGATGCGCCAGGTCTCGCCCAGGCCTTCCGCCTTGCCCTCACGGTCCACTTTGCCTTCCGGAGAAACGGCGGCCAGGAAGCCTTGCGGATGCTCCAACGCGTCCAGGGAAGCCGTGAAGCCCGCGGCAGCCAGCCGCGCGGCCATTACCCCGGCATGGGCGGATTTGCCGGCATGGAACGGCTTGGTCATGGTGCCGAAATTCGCCATGAGCCCCGCGCTCTGCGAGGCGCCGAGCGCGAGGGCTTGCGCGGTCTGGCCCGGGTCGAGCCGGCGCAGATGGGCGCAGGCGGCGGCGGCGGCGATGGCGCCGAAGATGCCGGTGGGGTGCCAGCCCTTGCCGTGGTGGAACCCGCTTTCGCGTCGCCCCAACTCCGCCCAGACCTCGTAGCCCGCGACGAAGGCCACCACCATGTCACGGCCGGACACGTCCAGCGTTTCCGCTTCGGCGAGGATCGCGGGCACCAGCACGGTGCTGGGATGGCCCCGCAGCGCCACGTCGTCATAATCCAGCGCGTGCGCCGCGACGCCGTTGATCCACGCGGCATCCGGCGCGCCGGCTTTCTGCTCGCTGAAATAGAGCGTGGCCGGACCCGGCGCGGGTTTGAGCACGTCCTGCAGAAGCCGGGTCGGCTCTTCCTCGCGGCCGGCGACCATGACGCCGATGCAGTCGATGAAGCCGGTGCGGGCAATCGCAGCGGCGGCGTCGGGCACGCGGTTGGGCGATAGGTCGGACACGAACTGGCCGAGATCGCGGGTCAGCGCCATAGCATGCTCCTCAGGTCGCAGGCGGGATGAAGGGGTAAGGCAGCGGCGGGCCGTCATGATAGGGCAGGGCAACGGTGGCGCTGCCGGGGGTCGACTCCACGCCGTTCTCGTTTCGGATGCCCAGTTCCAACTCGACCAGGCCGTAACCGGGGCGCCGCTCGGTGCCGGTGACCCGGGCCCAGACGTCCAGGCGCTCGCCGACCAGGTTCATGGCGCGGAACTGGAAGCGCAGCTTCCACACCCAGCCGGTCGGACCCACCCAATCCTTCAGCAGCTGCGCGATGAATTGCTGCTTCAGCGAGCCGTTGATCAGCAGTCCCGGCAGCTTGTCGTGCCCGGTGGCAAAAGGCAGGTCGTAATGGATCTTGTGCCAGTTCTCCATCGCCGCCGACCAGCGCATCAGGTGCGCGGTCGTGAACGGCCCCTTGTGCATCGGCCCGGCTTCCTGGCCGACCGCGACATCCTCGAAGGCCAGCATCTCAGACGGCTTCATGCGTGCGGTTCTCGACGAGGGCAGGGAGCACGAAGCGGAGTGCGGCGGCGAAACGGTCGGGCGCCTCGTAAGCGACCCAGTGGCCGGCCTCGGGCACGACGACGAAAGGTGAACCGGGCTGGACGCTTTGCAGCACCGCGCGGGGGCGCTCCGTCTCGCCTTGCACCGCGTGGTCGTGCTCGCCCCAGATCCCAGCGACCGGGCACTGCGCCGCTGGAAGCACGCGCACCAGCACGTCGCCGCCGCCGATCGCGCGGCTATCGAACCGCGCGTGGCGGCTGTTCCAGTCCTGAATGGCAACCGCCGCGTCATCGATCCGCCCGGCATCGGCGATCATCCAGCGATGCAGGTTTGTGCGGTGCGCGGCGTCCCGTTCGGCACCCACCTTGTCGCGGACCCGCTCGAGCTTGGCGGTGCGGCGGATCACGCCGAGCCCGCCGGAGCCAACTAGCGTCAGCGAGCGGAGCGGATGCTGCGCAGCGATCATGCCGCCGATCGCGCCGCCGAACGAAAAGCCCACCACGTCTGCGCGGCCCGTGTCGCCCAGCAGTTCGGCAAGGCCGGCCGCCACGATCGAAGCGCCGCCATCTGTCGCCGTCTCCGGCACGTCCGCAGACTCGCCCAAGCCGGGCAGATCCGGCGCCACGACCATCCGTTCGCCGCGGAACGCCTCGATGGTCCGGAGCCAGTGGCGCCACGACCCGGCGCCGCCGTGGAACAGCACCAGGGGCGCGCCGTCGCCCCAGACGCGCCAGACCATCTCCCCCGTGCCGCACGCGGTCCGCGCCACCCGCGCCTCACGCTCGAGCGCGCTCCAGGGCGGCGTCATCGGCGGATGATCGTCTTGCGCACGCGCAGCAGCACGTCGGGGCCGGCCGAGTATTCGGTTTCGATGATGACGAACAACATCGGCCCGTTCTTCGACTCGCGCTCGTAGATGTCGGCGTAGCGGGAGCGCTGGCTGACCCGTTCGCCATGCCGGGCATAGCGAAGCAGCTCGATCTCCGAGCCACCGTTCAGCAGTGCGCGCCCGGGCAATGGCAGTTCGGGCAGGCCGTCGCTGGCGGAGGAAACCAACCCGTCGAAATCCGGGTCCTCCGCGCGCTCGCTCAACACGTCGGGCGTGCCGAACGGGCGGCGGAACATGAAGGCGGGGTAGAGGGGCGGAGCGACCGGGCCGCCGAACCGGGCGGGCGTCGCGTCCGGCCCATAGTCGCTGTCGTGATCGGCCATGATCGCCTGCGCGTAGCGCCGCACGGCGCCGGGTTCGACGGCATCGACGGCCGTCACCGTCTCGCTCTGGCGGCCGATATAGGAGCGGATCTCGTCGGTCAGGATGGCGGTCATCAGGTCAGGTCCTCACGCTGCCGCCGTGGCGGGCGCGCCGCGGAGGCCGACCGCGCCGCTCTCGGCCAAGGCGGCCACCTGCTCGGGGCCGTAGCCCAGCGAGCGCAGCAGCTCTTCCGTGTGCTCGCCCAGATGCGGCGGGTGCCGCTCGATCCGTCCGGGCGTGTCGGACAGCTTGATCGGCAGCCCGGCGACCTTGATCCGGCCGAGATCCGGCACGTCGATCTCGCGGATCATCTCGCGCGCGACCACCTGGTCTTCCTCGACCATCTGGTCGATGCGATTGACCCGGGTGCAGGGCACGCCGGCGGCGTCGAGGCGTGCGACCCAGTGCCGGGCCGGTTGGCGCGAGAGGGTCTCGCCGATCAGGTCCAGCAACTCGTCACGGTGCCGCGCCCGGGCGTCGGCATCGGTGAAGCGGGGATCCCGCTCCCATTCCGGGCACCCCACGGCGCCGCAGAAGCCGCCCCACATGCGCTGGTTGAAGGCGGCGATGACGATCCAGTCGTCGGCCGCCTTGAAGGCCTGGTAAGGGACTTGCGTGGAGCTGCCGCTGCCGGAGGGTTGCGGGACTTTGCCGGTCGAGAAGAAACGGCACAGATGATAGGACAGCATCGAGATCTGGCCTTCGAGCAGCGACGTGTCGACGCGTTGACCGCGGCCCGAACTGTGCCGAGCCTCGAGCGCCATGAGGATGCCGACCGTCCCCATCAGCCCGGCGCCGATATCGGCGACCGACAGGCCCATTTTCATCGGGCTGCCGCCAATCTCGCCGGTGATGCTCATTCCGCCGCTGAACGCCTGCATGAACAGGTCGTTGGCCGGGTCGTCCCGGCGGGGGCCGCTGGCGCCGAAGCCGCTGATCGAACAATAGATTAAGCGGGGATTGGCGGCCGCAAGCGACTCGTAATCCAGCCCGGCACGTGCCAGGGCGCCGAAGCGGTAGTTGTCGATCACCACGTCGGCCTCTTCGATGAGGCGGCGGGCGACCGCGACACCCTCCCGGTCCTTCAAGTCGAGCGCGATGCTGCGCTTGTTGCGGTTGGCCGACGCAAAGTAATGCGACATGCCGCCATGGAAGTGTGGCGGCCACGCGCGGCTGTCGTCGCCGTGGCCGATCCGTTCGACCTTGACGACATCCGCGCCGTAATCGGCAAGCATCATGCCGCAGAACGGCCCGGCCATGGCGACGCTGATCTCGACGACTTTGAGGTGGCTCAGGGGATTGGTCATCGGTGTTCACGCCGGGCCCGAGGATCTGACTTGACGTCAGTTATTCGCTGTGCGAGTTATCCACTCAGTTCTGAACGGTAGCCGGTCTCGCCAACGTTGTAAACGGCGGTCTCGCCACGTTCGCGCGGAGGGCGTTTGGTGCAAACGGCAGCAGAGGCGGCGCTCCCCGGCCGGCAATTCGTCACCGCCCTGGCGCGCGGGCTCAAGATTCTCGGTTGCTTCCATTCGGCCAGGCCGAGCCTGAGCGTCACCGAAATCGCCGTGGCGCTCGGCCTGCCACAGCCGACGGCTTGGCGCCTCTGCCAGACCATGCTGTCGCTCGGCTATCTCATGGCCGGTGATGCGGGACGGTTGCGGCCGGCCCTGGCCGTGCTGCGCCTGGGCTACGCCACTCTGTCGGAATTTCCGCTGGCCGAGTTGATCCGGCCTTACCTGCAGGATCTCGCCGACGAGGTGGGTGGCGCGGCCGGCATGGCGGTGCGGGACGGGTTCGACATGCGCTTCGTGCAGCGTTGCGAGAGCGCGTCCCAACTCGTGTTGAATCTGCGGATCGGTTCCCGGGTCCCGATCGCGACCTCCGCGACGGGGTGGGCGCTGCTGGCGAGTCTGCCGGCGGCGGAGAGGGACGCGGCCGCTGGTGTTTCGACGGCGTGGGACGCTGCCCGCCCCCAGTTTCGCGCGGCACTCGCCGCCTTCGAGCACGACGGGTTCATCATCAACCCGGGCGTGCTGCATCCCGGCTACAGGACGGTGGCCGTGCCCGTAATGGGGGCGGATGGCCGGCCGTCATTCACCCTCAACTGCGGCGCGGCGGCGTCCGCGGTGTCGGCCGAGCAGTTGCAGTGCGAGATCGGGCCACGTCTGCGCGCCCTGGCCGCCCTGATTGCCGCGTCCGTGTGATGGCGGAGGATGACCGCCCCTTCGTGACCGCCCTGGCCCGGGGCCTCGAGATCCTGAGCTGTTTCAGCCTGTCCCGGCCCGAGATCGGCGGGACCCAGCTCGCGGCGATGACCGGGTTGCCGCAGCCCACGGTCTGGCGATTGTGCCACACGATGGTGCAGCTCGGCTTCCTGGTCTCCGTCAACGGCGACAAGCTGCGGCCCGGCATCCCCGTCCTGAAACTAGGTCGCGCTGCGCTCGCCTCGATCCCGATGGCGGAGGCCGCGCGGGAGCCGATGCAGGGTCTCGCGGACCGGTTCGGCGCGGCGAGCGGCCTCGGCGCCCGGGACGGCAACCGCATGGTGTTCGTTCAGCGCTGCATCTGCGAGGCGACGCTGGTGATGAACCTGCGCGTCGGCGCCCGCCTGCCGCTGCTCAGCTCGGCGGTGGGCTGGGGTCTGCTGGCCGGGCTGGAGCCGGCGGAAAGGGACGTGCTGCTGGCCGAATACGGCCCGACCGATCCGCGTTGGCCGGAGGTGCGACCGCACCTCGAGGCGGCCATGGAGGGTGCGGTGCGGGATGGGTTCATCCTCAACGTCGGGGTCTTCCACCCCGGCTACAACGCGATTGGCGTGCCGTTGCGCGGGCCGGATGGAAGGCCGGCCTTCGGGCTGACATGCGCCGGGTCGGCGAGCACGCATTCGGCAGAGTTCTTGCGGGCCAACGTGGCCCCCGTGCTGCTACAGGTCGCGCGCGATTTGGAGCAAGGGTGGATTCCGAACTGCGAGTAGTTTATTCGCAGAAGCAAAACGCGGGAGAACAGCCATGTCGGATCTGCCCAAGCAGGTGGAGGTGATCGAGGTCGGGCCGCGCGACGGGCTGCAGATCGAGCCACGAATCCTGTCCACCGCCGAAAAGGCGCGGATGGTCGACGCGCTCGCCGACAGCGGCATCCGGCAGATCGAGGTCGGCTCCTTCGTCAACCCGAAGGCGGTGCCGCAAATGGCCGACACGCCCGAACTGTTCGATCAGCTCGATAAGCGGCCGGGCGTCCGCTACCGCGCGCTGTGGCTCAACCCCAAAGGGCTCGAGCGTGCCTTGGCGAACGGCCATGTCGACATGGACGGCAAGCTGACGCTGACCGCCAGCGAGACCTTCGTGAAGCGGAACACCAACCGCAGCATCGACGAAACCTTCGAGCAGATGCCGGATTGGATCGACAGCTATCGCAAAGCGGGGATCGGAGCGGACTCGCTTGGCGTGATGGCGGCCTTCGGCTGCAATTTCGAAGGCTACATCCCCGAGCAGAAGGTGATCGACCTGATCGCCCGGACCATGGAGATCATGGCGGCGAACGGCTGCACGCTGCGCCACCTGTCGCTGGCCGACACCATGGGCTGGGGCACGCCCGGCCAGATGAAGAGCATGGTCGGCAAGGTCCGGGATAAGTGGCCCGAGCTGCATCTGAAGCTGCATCTGCACGACACGAGGGGCTGTGCGGTCGCCAATGCGGTCGCCGCCATGGAGATGGGCGTCGCGGAGTTTGATTCATCCGTGGGCGGCCTGGGCGGCTGCCCGTTCGCCGGGCACAAGGGCGCGGCCGGCAACGTCTGCACCGAGGACCTCGTCTTCGCCTGTCAGGAGATGGGCGTCGACACCGGCATCGACCTGGACGCGCTGGTGGAGGCCGCGAAGATGACAGAGGAGCTGGTCGGTCACGTGCTGCCCGGAAAGGTCATGAAGGGCGGCACGCTCACCCGGTGGAAAGAGCAGCGGGTCTAGGGGGCAGCATGGAATTCGAGTTCACCCCGCAGCAGAAGCAGCTCCGCCGCGAGGTTCAGGCCTTCATCGCGGAAAACATGACCGATGAGTTGCGCGCCGAGCTGAAGGACGATGCCCGTGGTTCCGGCCCGGCCGGCGACGCGTTCTTCGAGAAGATCATGGCGCGCGGCTGGACCGCCGTCAGCTGGCCGAAGGAGTATGGCGGCCAGGGCGGCAGCCCGATGGACCAGTTCATCATCGAAGAAGAATTCCAGCGTATCGGCTACAAGCGCATCGGCGGCGGCGGCACTGGCGCCCCGGCCATCCTCGCCTCGGGCACGGAGGAGCAGAAGCGCACCTTCGTTCCCGCCACCATCCGGGGCGAGATTTCGTTCTCCCAGGGCTATAGCGAGCCGGGCTGCGGCACCGACTTGGCTGGTATCCAGTGCCGGGCGATCCGCACCGGCGACACCTACGTCATCAACGGGCAGAAGATCTACACGACCTCCGCGCACGCCTGCACCCACATCTTCCTGATGGTGCGGACGGACCCGCAGAGCCAGCGGCAGGCCGGCCTGTCGATCCTGCTCGTCCCGATCGACACGCCGGGGATCACGGTGCGGCCGCTCTGGACCATCCAGAACAAGCCGCGCGCGCCGACCCTGACCACCTATGGCGAGCCGCGCACCAACGAAGTGTTCTTCGACAACGTGGTCGTCCCCGCCTCCGCCCTGCTGGGCGAGGAGGGCGATGGCTGGGCGGTAGCCCGGCGCGGCCTCAACCTCGATCGCGTCGGGGCGTGGCGGTACCTCATCTCCGTCATGCGCGACGAGGACATCGTCAACTGGCTGAAGCAGGACGAACCCCGCAACGCCGGCCTTCGCTGCGACCCCCGCGTGCGCGACAAGGTGGCCGAGCTCTGGATCGAGGGCCAGGTCGCCCGGCTGATGACGATGCGCAGCATGTCAATCGCCCAGCGCGGCACCCCGTTCTCCTACGAGGGCGCGGCGGAGAAGGTTTGGGCGCCCGAACACGGTGTCCGCGCGACCGAAGCCATCAGCCAGATCCTCGGCCCGGCGGCGCAGTTGCTGAACGGCTCGCCCGACGCGCTCGAGGACGGGCTGTTCGCCCATAATCTTCTGGGTGCGTTCCAATCGACCGTGAACCACGGCAGCGTCCAGGTCATGCGCGATCAGGTCGCGCGGAACGGGTTGGGCATGCCGCGCGCCCGGACCGTTGCGCCATCGAAGCGCCGCGAAGAGGCCTGACGCGTGGATGTCCTGCTGAACGAGGACGAAGCCGCGGTCCAGGCCGCGGCCGCGGCGTTCCTCTCCACCGAAGCGACCCCCGCCCTGGTCCGCGCCGCCGAGCGGAGCCCGGAACGCATCTCGCGCGATCTCTGGGCCAAGGTGGTCGAACTCGGCTGGCTGGGCATCAGCCTGCCGGAGGAGTGTGGCGGGCAGGGGCTGCCGCTCTCCTATCTGGGCCTGCTGTTCGAGGAACTCGGCCGCCAACTCGCGCCGATCCCCATGCTGAGCACCACCGTCGCCGCGCTCATCCTCGCCCGCCACGGCAGCCCGGCCCAGCGCGACGTCCTTCGCCAGGTCGTCGAAGGCACGCTGATCCTCACCTACGCCGTCCAGGAACGGGATTGCGCCTGGTCCGCCGAGGCCGTCGCGCTCACCGGGGCGGTCGTGGACGGCCAACTCGTCCTGACGGGCGAGAAGGCGTTCGTCGACAATTTCCGCAGCGCCGGCCAGTGCCTCACCGCGTTCCGCATGAAGGGGCGCGGCTTGGCGCTGGCGATGGTGGACACGGCCGCGCCCGGCATCTCGGTCACCGACCTGGTGACCACGGCGGGGGACGCCCAGACCAACGTCCGGTTCGACGACGTGCGGGTGCCGCTGACGGCGATGGTGGGTGACCCGGCCTCGGGCCGGGCCATCGTCCTCGAGTTGATGGACCTGGCGGCGGCGTTCACCACGGCTCTGATGGTGGGAGCGGCCGGCGAGGCGACCCATCGCGCGGTGGAGTATGCGAAGAACAGGAACGCATTCGGCCAGCCCATCGGATCTTTCCAAGCCATCCAGCACATGGCGGCGGACATGACGATCGGTGTGGACGGCGCGCAATTGCTCGTGCGCGAGGCGCTTTACCGGCTCAGCCACGGCCTGCCGGCGCGGGTGGAGGTAGCGCAGGCCAAGGCGTTCGCCAGTGGGAAATGCCTCGCCGCGGTGCGGATGGCCCAGCAGATCCATGGCGGTATCGGGTTCATCGCCGAATTCGATCAGCAGCTGTGGTATCGCCGGGTCGCGGCCTGGAGCCTGCGCTGCGGCACCGCGCTGGAACACCGGTCGCTCGTGGCGGAATCCCTTCTGGATCGGCAGGGGCCGGTTCGGTTGGGCTACGATCAGTCGGTCAGCGACTGACCGGATCACGGTCGAGCCGGCCGCACGCGCGTTCAACAAATTGGGATACGGGCTCCGCACAACCCCCCTTATTTTGAACCCGAAATAGTGCTCTCTTTCGCGGGCTGATTGTTCTGGCCTCGGAGGGTTCTCCGGATGAGTGAATTCGTTGCGGTGTCCACGCTCCCCGACGGGCGCTCCTGGCTCGACGAGGAGACGCGGCGGCATGCCATGCGGATGCTGCGCGAACGCCAACTCGGCCTCATGGCGTCGCTGGAGAAGCTGCTTGCCCGCCAGGCGGAGGTTCTTGGCGGCGAGCTGGGCCTGCAACCCTGGATGGTCGAGCGGATCACCGCCATGCAGCAGGACGTGCTCGAAGTCCTCGCCGACCGCTACGATGCGCTGGACGATTCGGTGCGCGAGAGCGAGATCCCGTTCGTGGAACTGTGCGGCGGCGGCCAGATCGCCTACGCCAACGCTTCATTCGGCGCCCTGGTCGGCAACGAGGCCGACGCGCCGTTCGCCGATCTGTTCGGCGCCCGGTCGGCCGATGTGCGGGCGGCGCTGGCCGCCGGCGTCAACCGGAGCTTGCGCGTCGACATCGGCAGCGCCGGCGCCCGCCGCCAGGTCCGGCTCGAGATCGGCCCCTTGCGTGACGAACGTGGCGCACCCGGCAATTTCGCCCTGCTACTGGACCAGAGTGCCGAGCGCAGCCGTCTGAACGCGCTGCAGGACGGCGTGATCCGCACCGACCTGGCCGGCCGCATCCAGTTCGCCAACGAACGGGCAACCGAGATCTTCGGCTTTTCGGAAGCCGAACTTGCCCAATTGACGTTGGCCGAGATCCTCGGCGACGGCGCCACGGGACGCATGTCCGAGTGGCTCGCCCAGGCTTCCGGCTTCTTCGACCTCGTTCCTCTGCGAACCCGCGACCTGCCGGCACTGCCCGCCCGCGTGAGCGGCGCCCCTTACATGGAGGCCGCCGATCGCTGCTCCGGGCTGCTGCTGCTGTTCGTCCCGCTGGCGGAGGATCTGGCCCGCCAGGAGATCAGGACCGCCCTGATCGAGCGTGACGATCCGCAGGCGGTCATCCGCGAGGCGATCCGTGCAGTGGCGCAGGTGATCCCGTTCGAGATGGCGACCTTCGGCATCTACGACGATCGCGAGCAATACTGGCGCGCTCTCTGCGTAGAGCCGGCTCCGCAGGATTGGGAGTGGAGCACGCGCTGGTTCCGGGTGCAGCGCCCGGTGCTCGACTGGTTGGCCCAGGGCCAGACCTGGACCAACGATGTCCGCAAGTTCATGAAAGAGAAAAACAACGATGAAGCGGACAACCCGGTTACCAAGGCGATCATCGAACGAAAGTTGACCCGCATGCTGGTGCTGCCCATCCGCGAAGTGGGCGGACGCTTCCGCGGCACCCTGACGCTGCTCGCGAAGACCCACGAGTATTCGGATGCCGACTTGCGGAAGTTGCAGAACCTCGGCATCGAGGAGGTGCTTCAGGCGGCCGATTTCGCGCAAGTGCGTGCTCGCGCGGCCGCCGAGCGCAAGCTGAACGCCGATTTGAACGACGCACCCAGTCCACGCATCCTGGCCGAACGTCTCGCGAAAGGAACGGCCGCGTGCTTCGGCTGGCAGTATGTGGGCGTGTTCCGCGTGGATCGGGCCACGAGCGAGTTCGTGCTGCTCGCCCAGCACGCCGACAACGCCGACCTCCGCGTGCGGGAGGATTACCGGCAAAAGTTCAAAGACGGCATGCTCGGCCAATGCCTCGTCCGCAACTCGATCCTGGTCGTCCCAGACGTCGACGACCCCGACGCTAATTACGGTTTCATGCGCACTTCCCGCAGTCAGCGCTCGGCCATTACGGTCCCGCTCTACGTCAACGGCAGGATCGAGCTGATCATCGACATCGAATCGACCGAACGGAACGCTTTCTCCGGTCCCGAACGGGAGGCGGCGCGCGGCCTGGCGGCCAATTGCGAGCGTGTCTTGGCCGCCCGTTCGGAAAAGGCGACCTCGCGCACGCTGATGAACAAGGTCGAGCAGGCGGGCGTCATCGTCGACGCCGCCGGCACGATCACCACCATGAATGGCAGCGCCGAGACGATCTTCGGCCAGGCGCTTGGCGCCGAGCTGGCCCGCTTTGCCGCGTCGGACGACGATGTCGCCAAGCTGAAGCAGACCGACATCCAGCGCCGAATCCGCATCGATCTCTCGGTCGCCGCCGGAACCGACCTCCCGGCCGTTCCGCTCGCGACGGTGGCAGACTGCAATCCGCTGTTCGACGACTACAACCACACGCTCTGGCTGTTCACGCCGGTGACAGAGCTACAACGGGAGCGCGACTGGGCCTATCTGGAGGAAACCGTGACGGCAGTCGCCCGGCAAACGCGTGCGCCGCTGCTGATCGCCGACGGGCTCCTGCGCGGCGCGCGCGCACTGCTCCCGAGCCTCAACGAGAAATGCGCGGAGCTGCTCGACCACGCGTCGAACCAGCTGCTGAAGGCCGACCTGACGTTCGAGCGCCTCGCCGACCGGCTTGCCGTGCAGCAGGCCCCGGTGGGTGCGCCGACGCCCTTCGATCCCGTGGGCGTGCTGTTCGGCGAGATCGAAAGCCTCCCCGACGACGACCGGGCCGTCATCGACGCCGTCGTCGAAACGACATCCGACGTCACTTATGTCTCGACCGGCTGGCCGGAACGGCTTGCCTTCGCCTTCCGCTCCGCGCTCGGATCGGTGCTGCTGTGGCGCGCCCAGCCGGCCGACCGGGTCACCGTTACCGTTTCAGAACCCCGTCCCGGATGGCTCTCGGTCAACATCGACCTGCCGGGCGGCCCCGAAGCGCCGCTCGCGGCCGAGGCGGCCAACCTCATCGAACAGAGCCGGGCACGGGCCTGGCAGATGGCCAGCGTGGCAGCCGACGCGATCGGCGCGGCGCTCGCTCAACATAGCGGCAGCTTCGAACAGCAAGGGCGTGCCTTCATCATCGAGATACCGGCAAAACGGCTGGAGACCGCGCCATGAACACACAGGCCGTCATCGGGACCGCCGACCCCCTGATGTTCGATACGCTGGCGGCGATCCTACGCGCCTCGGGACTGAACGACATTCATCCCGAACGGCTCGTGGGTATCCAGCAGATCAAGTCTTGGCTTGGCGCCAATGAACCGAGCCTGCTCGTGCTCGACGCGCGGATGAGCGACTCCGGCGCGGCGATCGGACCCGACCCGATCTATGCCGCACTGGACCTGCTGAACTTCATCCGCGGCTCCGATCCCCGGACGCCGGTGCTCATCCTCGTCACAGCCCGCGAGAATAACGGGCCGCTGGAACGCGCCTGCATCGATACGGGCCGCGTACTGATGCTTCCCATGAACATACTGGCCCAGCACCAGCACAAGATCGTGCGGCCATTCCTGGCCATGCTCACCGGGGTCCGGTCCGGCAACAGCGCCATTCCGGGCGCGTTCTCCGTCATCGAAACGGAGATCTATAGCGACCGTGTCGAGTGCCGACTGACAACGGATGACGGCGCACCGATGGTGTTGTGGAACAAGATCAGCGACGTGTCCCTGCTCAAGTCGATCGCCAGGGACTACGCCGGCTTCGACGTCTTTCGGGACAGCTCCGACACCGGACGATGGATCGGCACCAGCGCGCCGCATAACTGGCTTCAGATGACCCGCGCCGATGGCGAGAAACTCTTCAAGACTTTCGTTCTCGAAGCGGTCGGCGAGCACCTGTTCGCGCAGATGGAGCAAGCCGCGGGCGGGCTGGAAGGCCTGTCGTTCCGCTTCAATATCAAAGATGGCGACTTGTTCCCGGCCCCGTTCGAGGCGAGCGTCCGCCTGCCCGACATGGAGGAGGACAGCCCCTTCATCCTGCTGCGCGCGCCGATCGTCCGCGGCGTCAAGCCCGGCGCCAACTACCGCATCGCACCGCAGACGGCGCGTGTCGAGCACGGGGCGAGGCTGCTGTTCGTCAGTTCGCAGGCTGCGGGCGATGGCTACGACCGGGTCGTGTTCGATGGGAAGACCTTCGACAAGCTAGGCAACATCGATCTCGAGCTGAACTACCTCAAGCAGCTTGACCGCGCGGGCAGCATCCAACTCGAGCTGGTCGATTTGGCCGAAGCCCCGCCTGGGAAAGCATCCACCTATCTCCGCGACAAGATCAACGAGCTCAAACCGGACATCCTCCATTATGCCGGGCACGCCTGGAGCGACGGCAAGAACACCGCGACGCTCATCCTCCCCGGCGCCGACCCGGCAAATGCCATCGGGCTGCGGCTCGACAAGCTCACCACCTTCGAGGGCCTGTCCTCCACCAAGCTGGTCTACCTCTCCGCCTGCCGCGGCATCTCGCGGAGCAGCGTCCAGCAGCTCGTCATGAACGGCATCCCCTACGCGCTCGGCTTCCGCTGGAACGTCGAGGATGAGCGCGCGCCCCGATTTGCCGAAGCGTTCTACGCCAGGCTGGTCTCGTCCCGGTCAGTCTGCCTCGCCTTCCGCCATGCCTGCCGCTCGACCTGGGAGGACCTCGACGAACCGGATGACAGCCCGATCTGGCTCTCGCCGATCCTGCTCGCGCAGTCGGCGGACTGGGCGAAACGCTCGGACGGCACGCTGGTGCCCGCGTTGGTGGCATGACGCTCTGGACCGACCTGACCGATATCGTCTCCCACTGGGCCAGCCGTGCACCCGCTCGCCCGTTCGTCGGCTCCGTTGCGGGCGAGGGCGGGATCGCGGCGGGCGAGGAGTTCGTCCCCGAGGCGAGCTATTTCAGCGTGCGGGTGGTGGAGATGGGCCTGGCTGAAGGCGGTCGGTTCTTCACCGATTTCCTGCCGATGGGGGTGGTGCTCACCGAGTTCAGCGTCGGCACCGATCGGCAGCGCAAGCCGACCATCCTGAGCAACGACGAGATCGCCTCCGCGCTCACGGGGGTCGGTGCCAAGCCCGGCTACATCGAATTCAAGAACGTCGTCGCCGTCCGCCGCGCCCCCGTGAAGGCCGACAATCTCTCCCTGTTCGTCGGTCTGTTCCGCCTGCCGTATCAAGACATGGCCAAGCAGGTGCTGCAGCTGGCCGCCGACCTGACGTCCGAGACCGGCATCCTGCCGGGCGCACCCGTCGGGATCCGCGTGGCGGAGAAGATCTACGACCGCGTGAGCGGCATGTTCGGCCTGACGGGAGTCAAGCCGCTTTTCGCCTATGCCAACGGCAACGCCCTCGACAAAAGCGGCTATGTGCTGGTGGCCGGCTCCGCGCTCGACCCGGCCGTCGCGGCACGCCTGCTGGTCAAAGACGACAAGCTGCTGCTCGACGGCGAGCGCGCCAGCGGCTTGGACTACTGCCTGCTCGCCATCGAGCACACGGCCACCCTGTTGCCGAAAGGCGAAGAAACGATTGCGCCGATGACGCAGCTCGGCTTCCACCGCTACTGGCTGGAGGCTGCCAAATTCGCCGCAGCCCGCAATGGCGAAAAGGCGGAGGAGCAGATGATCGCCCTCCGTTCCGAGCTCATCCAGACGCCGGATCTGACGCAAGAGGACCGCTTCGTCGCGATCGGCGCATACGAAACGAGCTTCGACAAGCTGGTGACCCGGCTCACCCCCAAGCAGGGCCACCGCGGCGGCTCGCGCGGCTCGCTGGCCGGCATGCAGGCGCCCGCCAACGCGGGGCCGGCGGTCACGGAACTTCTGAAGGGAATGGGCAGCAGCCTGCTATCGAACGCCACGAGCGACGATCCAGACAAGATCTTCGCCCTGGAAGCCTCGAATCTCCGGGCGAAGTTGAAGCAGCAAGCCGAGCCCGGCTCCGCCATCGCGCTCGTCCGCGCCCTCGACGCGGCGGCGCTGCACCGTCCGTAGCCAGCGCTGGCCAGCGCGGCCCGGCCGGCGCATGCTTGCGCAAAACCGGGAGGCAACGCCATGAAAGCTCTCGCCGCGGCCTTGGCCGCATGTCTCGTCATGCACCCGCCGGCGCACGCCGCGGGGCCGTCCACCGACCTGTTCGTGCCCTGGACATCGACGTTGCCGATCGATCGCGGCCAGGTCGTCGGCATCCACGTGCGGCACAAGGCAGGCCCGCCCGGGGCGCCCCCGGTGCTGTTCGTGCATGGGGCGACCGGGCCGGGCGTTCCGGATTTCGACCTCGACTTCAAGGACTACAACTGGATGGCGACGTTGGCCGATGCCGGGTTCGACACCTATGCGGTCGATCTCACCGGCTACGGCAGCTCGCCGCGGCCCGGCATGGACGACCCCTGCAACGCGAGCGAGAAGCAGCAAACCGACATCCTGCTGCACCGGCCGCTGAAGGCGGTCTGCCCCGCGAGCTACCCGTTCGGCCTCAGCACGATCGCCGACGAGTGGCGGGAGATCGACGCGGTGGTCGATTTCATCCGCGATGCCACGCAGCATCCCAAGATCGACATCGTGGGCTGGTCCGCCGGGGGGCCGCGGGTCGGCGGCTACGTCGCACAGCACGGCGACAAGATCGACCGCGTGGTCCTCTACGCGCCGAGCCCGACCATCCCCAACCTGAACATCCCTGACCAGCCAAGCCCGGGCAATCCGCTCTACTTGCAGACGAAGGAGGCTCTGATGCGCGGCCGCTGGGCGGCCGACGAGAAGTGCGCGGGTCAGGTCGATCCCGGCATTCGCGAGGCGGTCTGGCGCACGACGCTGGATTGGGACCGGATCGGCCGGTCGTGGGGGCCGGAGGAGGGCGTGATGCGCAGCCCGCCGCTGAAGGATTTCGGCTGGGCGCCGGAGATGGCGGCCAAGGTTGTCGCGCCCACCCTGGTCGTGGTCGGCGAGTTCGACCGCCTGGCCGAGCGCCACACCGTCTACGAGCAACTGGGTGCCAAGCAGAAGGTGTTCATGCGCGTCGCCTGCGCCAGCCATTTCATGGTCTGGGAGAAGCAGCACGTGGCGCTGCAGCGCATGTCCCTGGAGTGGTTGCAGAAAGGGACCGCTCTTGGCCAGACCAGCGGCGAGATCCAGGCGGATGCGGCAGGCATTATCAACAAGCTGCCGTGATGGGCGCCGGAATAGCTGGGTCAATCAGGCGATGGTCGGCCTGGCTGTCCCACACCGTCGAGAGGATACCAATGCGGTTCGAGCTACCGAGCCTCGCTTACGCGCCGATTTTGGGAAATCCGGCATGAGCGCCGTATTGCCCGCGCGTTGGCCGGAGGGACGCACGCTCGCCGTTTCGGTCAGTGTAATGCTCGAGGGCTGGAGCGAGGGCGCGGCGCCGGGCGTCGGGCCGATGGGCAACGTGCTGAAAGCGGGCACGTTGGACCTGCAGGGCCGGTCCTGGGCCGATTACGGCGCCAAGGCCGGCGCGTGGCGGTTGCTGGACATTCTGGCGGCCGAGCGCGTGACGGCGCTGTTCTACGTCAGCGGCGTCTTGGCCGAACAGCATGCCGATCTAATGCGCGCGATTGTGGGCGGCGGCCACAAGCTCGCCGCGCATGGCTGGTCGCAGCACATCATTCCGGCCACTCAAGACGAGGCGGCCGAGAAGGCCGACCTCGACCGCTGCATCGCCGTGCTGAGCGAAGCCGGCGGCACCCGTCCGCGCGGCTGGATCAGCCCGCGCTGCACGCCGAGCGCCCGCACGACCGAACTGCTGCGCGCCGCCGGGCTCGCTTGGCACAGCGACTTCTTCGACGAGGACCTGCCACGCGTGGTGCAGACCGCAGCCGGCCCGATCACCGCCGTGCCGTTCACCATGGAAGTAAACGACATGCCCTTGAGCGTCCGCTACGGCAACGAGCCGGAAGCCTATACGCGGACGCTGCAGCGGATCCTGGAGGGGTGGCCGTGTCTGCCGCCTCGGCCGGCATGTTTGGACGTGACGGTGCATGCCCATGTGTTCGGGCGGCCGATGGGGGCGATCGAGTTTGCCCGCTCCTTGCGCTTGGTGGCGGAAACGCCATCGGCGTTCCTGACGGACCACGACGCGCTCGGGTCGATGTTCGCGGGCTGACATGAGCCTTTCCCATCCGCCTCAGCGGCCGTCGAGTTGTCGGCTGATCCAGGTGGTCACGCGGTCCGAGGCGAGCATGGCGGCGATCGCGTCTTGCGCCGGGGCGCTCGACGCGCCGATTGCGACGGCCACGACTAAGTCGCACTGCTTGCGCCGGGTCATGGCGATCCCCAGCGC
>JAVVHH010000003.1:0-56002 GCA_032249615.1 Acetobacteraceae bacterium | reverse complement strand
CTGTGGACCAGCCTCATCATCTTCCTGCTCTCGCTCAAGCTCTGGTTCGGCTTCGACCCGGCCGAACCCGGCTTCCAGTTCCAGGAGCACCTCACCTGGCTGCCCGATTTCGGGGTCGACTACCGCATGGGGGTGGATGGCATCTCCGTCCTGTTCGTCCTGCTGTCGACCGCGCTTACCCCCATCTGCATCCTGGCCAGCTGGGAGAGCGTGCAGACCCGGGTTCGCGAGTACATGATCGCCTTCCTCGTGCTCGAGACGATGATGGTGGGCATGTTCAGCGCCCAGGACTTCATTATCTTCTACATGTTCTTCGAAGGCGTGCTGATCCCGATGTTCCTCATCATCGGCGTCTGGGGCGGCACGCGCCGGGTCTACGCGAGCTTCAAGTTCTTTCTCTACACCCTGCTCGGCTCCATCCTGATGCTGCTGGCCGTCCTCGCCGTCTGGTACGCGGCGGGGACCACCGACATCGCGGTGCTGATGACGGCCCAGTTCCCGGCCCGCATGCAGTTTTGGCTGTTCCTCGCCTTCCTCGCCTCGTTCGCCGTCAAGGTGCCGATGTGGCCGGTCCACACCTGGTTGCCCGACGCCCATGTCGAGGCGCCGACCGCCGGCTCCGTCATCCTGGCCGGCGTCTTGCTCAAGATGGGCGCATACGGCTTCCTGCGCTTCTCGCTGCCCATGCTGCCGCAGGCCTCGGCCCAGTTCGCGCCGCTGATGTTCGCGTTGGGCGTGATCGCGGTCATCTACACCTCGCTCGTCGCCCTCGCGCAGACCGACATGAAGAAGCTGATCGCCTATTCCTCGGTCGCCCATATGGGCGTCGTCGTCATCGGCATCTTCACCTTCAACGCCCAGGGTATCGAAGGCGCGCTGTTCCAGATGCTGTCCCACGGCATCGTCTCCGCCGCGCTGTTCCTCTGCGTCGGCGTCGTCTACGACCGCATGCACACGCGCGAGATCGCCCGCTACGGCGGCCTCGCCCAGCGCATGCCGGCCTACGCCGTCGTCTTCATGCTCTTCACCATGGCCACCATCGGCCTGCCCGGCACCGCCGGCTTCGTCGGCGAGTTCCTCGTCCTGGTCGGCGCCTTCCAGGTCAACTTCTGGCTCGCGCTGCTCGGGAGCATGGGGATGATCCTGGGCGCCGGCTACTCGCTCTACCTCTACCGCCGCATCATCTTCGGCTCGATCACCCGGGACGATCTGCGCCAGATGCTCGACCTCTCCCCCCGCGAGATCGCGATCTTCGCGCCCCTCGTCCTGCTCACCCTCTGGATGGGCATCTACCCCAGCAGCTTCACCGGCTTCTTCGACGCCACCGTGCACGCGATGGTCGAGCAGCACGCCGCCGCCCTGCACGCCCACGACTTCGCGAGTGTTACCCGATGATAGCGGCTATGAACTGGTCCCTCGCGCTGCCCGAGATCGTCCTCGCGTGCTGCGCGATGGGCATCCTCATCTTCGGCGTCCTGCAGAAGGCCAACGCCACCTTCGCCTGCACCATGCTCGCCGTCGGCGCGCTCGTGCTGACCGGCGCGCTCGTACTGTCCGGCGCCTCCGGCAGCGGTTACCGCGGGCTCTTCGTCGTCGACCCGTTCGCCGACTTCATGAAGCTGCTCGTGCTGGTCGGCGCCGGGCTCAGCGTCGTGCTGGCGCTCGACTACAACGTCCACGAGGGCATCAGTAAGTTCGAGTTCCCCGTCCTCGTCCTGCTGTCGACCGTCGGCATGATGATCATGTGCAGCACGGCCAACCTGATGACGCTCTACCTCGGGCTCGAGCTGCAATCCCTGGCACTCTACGTGCTCTGCGCCTTCAACCGCGACGACATGCGCTCGTCCGAATCCGGGTTGAAGTTCTTCATCCTCGGTGCGCTCGCCTCCGGCCTGCTGCTCTACGGCATCTCGCTCGCCTACGGCTTCGCCGGCACCATGGATTTCGGCGAACTCGCCCGCGCGCTGACGTTCCCCGGCACCGCCTCGCCCGGCCTGATCGTCGGCGTCGTCTTCATCATCGCCGGCCTGTCGTTCAAGCTCTCCGCCGTGCCCTTCCACATGTGGACCCCCGACGTCTACGAGGGCGCACCGACCCCCGTGACCGCCTTCATGAGCACCGCGCCCAAGGTCGCCGCCATCGCCCTGCTGCTGCGCGCGCTGGAAGTCCCCTTCCACGGCATCTTCCAGCAATGGTCCGGCCTGATCGTCCTCGTCTCGATCGCCTCGATGCTGCTCGGCTCGCTCGCCGCCATCGGCCAGCGCAACATCAAGCGGCTGATGGCCTACTCGAGCATCGGCCACATCGGCTACGCGCTCGTCGGCCTCGCGCCCGGGTCGCAGGAAGGCATCCGCGGCGTCATGATCTACATGGTCACCTACGTGTTCATGAGCGCCGGCGTGTTCGCCGTGCTGATCGCCATGCGCCGCCGCGGCCGCGCCCTCGAGCAGATCAGCGACCTCTCCGGCCTCAGCACCACCGACCCGGGCCTGGCCCTGATCATGACCATCTTCATGTTCAGCATGGCCGGCATCCCGCCCTTCTCCGGCTTCTTCGGCAAGCTCTACGTGTTCCGCGCCGCCGTCGATTCCGGATACTGGACCCTCGCCGTCATCGGCGTGCTGACCAGCGTCATCGGCGCGTTCTACTACCTGCGCATCATCAAGGTGATGTATTTCGACGCCGCCGAGCCGGCCTTCGACCCTCGCACCACCTCGCTGACCTTCGTCGGCGCCGTCGGCGCGCTGGTCACCACCTTCTTCTTCGTCATCCCCGCCCCGATCGTCGGCGCCGCCCAGAGCGCCGCCCACCTCCTGTTCGGCTAGCGCCCCATGCTGCTCGTCGTCGACGCCGGTAACACCAACGTCGTCTTCGCCGTCCACGACGGCGAGCGCTGGCGCGGTAGCTGGCGCATCGCCACCGAGCCGCAGCGCACGTCGGACGAATACGCGGTCTGGCTGCTGACCCTGTTCAACATCAGCGGCATCAAGCCCGCCGAGATCGACCGGACCGTCATCG
The DNA here is from genome assembly GCA_032249615.1 of Acetobacteraceae bacterium. Taxonomy (GTDB): domain Bacteria; phylum Pseudomonadota; class Alphaproteobacteria; order Acetobacterales; family Acetobacteraceae; genus JAVVHH01. The sequence continues at coordinate 52,984 of JAVVHH010000003.1, read as the reverse complement.
GCACGGTCGTTCCCGCCGCGCTCTACCACCTCCGCCGCCTCTGCCGCGATTACTTCGAAACCGAACCCCTCATCGCCCGCTCCGACCTCGACTGGGGTTTCGACATCCGCCTCGACAACCCGGCCGAAGTCGGCGCCGACCGTCTCCTCAACGCGCTCGCCGCCCACCGCGCCTATGGCGGCCCGCTCATCGTGGTCGATTTCGGCACCGCCACCACCTTCGACGTCGTCGAGGCCGACGGCGCCTACCTCGGCGGCGTCATCGCGCCCGGCATCAACCTCTCGCTCGAAGCGTTGCACAAGGCTGCTGCGCGCCTGCCGCGCATCGGCATCGGCCGGCCCCAGGCGGTGATCGGCCGGGCGACCGTGCCGGCCATGCAGTCCGGCATCTATTGGGGCTATGTCGGTATGATCGAGGGCCTGGTGGCCCGCATCCAAGCCGAATACGAGGGCCCGCTGAAGGTCATCGCCACCGGCGGCCTCGCGCCGTTGCTGGCCGAAGGCACCACCGTCATCGGCGTCATCGCCCCGCAACTAACTCTCGACGGACTTCGCTTGTTGGCGGACCGCAACCCCGCCCCCACATTAGGCCGCGATAGAGCACGAGCGTTAGAAAGCGATTGAATGGATGCGGAAAGCGGTGACTTGGCCTTCCTGCCGTTAGGCGGGACGGGCGAGATCGGCATGAACCTTAACCTCTACCGATGCGATGGCGCCTGGCTCGCCGTCGATTGCGGCATCGGCTTCGGCGGCAGTGAGAACCCCGAAGTCGAGATCATGATGCCAGACCCGGGCTACCTGGCCGAGCGCAAGGACAAGCTGGTCGGCCTGGTGATCACCCACGCCCACGAGGATCACATCGGGGCGGTCGCCCATCTGTGGCCGAAGCTGCGCTGCCCGATCTACGCAACACCCTTCGCCACGGCCGTGCTGCGCCGCAAGCTCGGTGAAGCCGGCATCCTCAACGAGGTCCGGATCCACACGATCCCCTCCGGCGGCCGCTTCGAACTGCCCCCCTTCTCGCTACAGTACCTCCCCGTCAGCCACTCCATCCCCGAAGCGCAAGCCCTAGTGCTCCGCACGCCCTACGGCACCATCCTGCACACCGGCGACTTCAAGCTCGACCCGGAACCCCTGATCGGCGTGCCCACCGACGAGGCCGCCTTCGCCCGGCTCGGCGAAGAAGGCGTGCTCGCCATGGTCTGCGACAGCACCAACGCCATGGTCGACGGCACCTCCGGCTCGGAATCCGAAGTGCGGGAGAGCCTGCGCGAGCTGATCGCCTCGCTCGACGGACGCATCGCCGTCACCTGCTTCGCCAGCAACGTCGCCCGCGTCGAAAGCATCGCGTTGGCGGCCCAGGAGGCCGGCCGCCGCGTCGCCCTCGTCGGCCGCTCGCTCCGCAACCTGGAAGCCGCCGCGCGCGATTGCGGCTACCTCCAGCGCGTCGCCCCCTTCCTCTCCGAGGACGCGGCAAACAATTGCGACGACGATGAGGTGCTCATCATCGTCACCGGCAGTCAGGGGGAGCCCCGCAGCGCCCTGGCCCGCATCGCCGCCGACACCCACCAGAACATCGCGCTAGGGGAGGGGGACACCGTCATCTTCAGCTCGCGGATGATCCCCGGCAACGAGCGCGCCGTCATCTCCGTGCAGGACGGCCTCGTCCGCCGTGGGGTCCGCGTCATCACCGACGACGATCACCCCGTCCACGTTTCCGGCCACCCCGCCCGCGAGGAACTGCGCACGCTCTACCGCCTCGTCCGCCCGAAATACGCGGTGCCGACCCATGGCGAGTGGCGCCACCTCTCCGCCCATGCCGATCTCGCCCGCGCCTGTGGCGCCTCGCCCATCCTGCTCGAGGATGGTGACGTGCTCGAACTGGCGCCCGGGAAGCCGGAAGTCATCGACAGCGCCCCGGTCGGCCGCCTCGTGCTCGACGGCAACCGCGTCGTCCCCCTCGATGGCGGCGTGCTCTCGGCCCGGCGCCGCATGCTGTTCAACGGCGTCGTACTCGGCAGCATCGCCGTCGACCACCTCGGCCAGCTGGTCGGCAACGCCCGCGTAAGCGCCCCCGGCCTCCTCGAGCAGGACGACCCGGAGACGACCCGGATCGCCGCCGAATTCGGCCGCGCCATCAACGAGCTGCCCTCGGGCCTACGCGGCGACGACCTGGCATTGGCCGACGCCGCCCGCGCCGCCCTCCGCCGGGCTCTAGGCCGGCGCTTGCAGAAGCGCCCGATGGTCGACGTCCACCTGCTCCGGGTCTGATGAACTGGTTCACCGCCTTCGTCGTCTTCCTGCTGGTCTGGTGGACGCTGCTGTTCACCGTCCTGCCGCTCTGGACCCGGCCGCAACCCGAAGCGGACGAAGCCACCGGCTGGCGAGGCGTGCCCGAGCGCCCGATGATGCTCCGCAAGCTGCTGGTCACCACGGCCATCTCGATCGTCGTCTGGGCGGCGATCATGTGGGTGATCCAAAGCCCGTATCTCTCGTTCCGCGCATCGCTCTGATGGAAAAACCGCCAACGCTGCAGCCGCTGCTCGCTTGCTGAGCACTACGCGTTTCACGCGACAAATTTGTCTGGGGCGGGGCACGAAAAAGCTTGGACAGCCCGGCGCGCGTCAGACACCATAACACATCAGAACAGGGCTAGGCCCGTTCCGATGCGCAGATGGCGTTTCCTCCCTAAACTTGGCCCGTGGTGCCTTGGCGCCCGGGCCTTTCTTTTTGTTATCCCGAGAGTGCATGCCTGTCACTCCTTTTCCCGTGAACAGGTCGGTTTTTAGGCACAGATTCGTTTGTGCGGCGCAGCATCGGCCGGCTATTTCGCCCCGATTCGCCCCACCGCGTTTTCCTCGTTCGCGTCTCGTGGTGTAGAGCACCTCCGCCCGGCCTCGACAGCGGTCGGACCGACGCCCAAAGGACATCCATGCGCCTCTCCCACTCCCTCATCCCCACCCTCAAAGAGAACCCGGCCGAAGCCCAGATCGCCTCCCACCGGCTCATGCTGCGCGCCGGGCTGGTCCGCCAGACCTCCGCCGGCATCTACGCCTGGCTCCCGGTCGGCTGGCGCGTCCTGCAGCGCATCGCCCAGATCGTCCGCGAGGAGCAGGACCGCATCGGCGGCCAGGAAGTCCTCATGCCGACCATCCAATCGGCCGAGCTGTGGCGCAAAAGCGGCCGCTACGACGCCTACGGCCCCGAAATGCTCCGCATCAAGGACCGCGGCGACCGCGAGATGCTGTTCGGCCCGACCAACGAGGAGATGATCACCGACCTGCTGCGCCAATCGGTCGGCAGCTACCGCCAGCTGCCGCAGATCGTCTACCACATCCAATGGAAGTTCCGCGACGAGACCCGCCCACGTTTCGGCGTCATGCGCGGCCGCGAATTCCTCATGAAGGACGCGTACAGCTTCGATCTCGACTACGCCGGCGCCGTCGTCAGCTACCGCAAGATGATGCTCGCCTACATGCGCACCTTCCAGCGCCTCGGCGTCGCCGCCATCCCCATGGTCGCCGACACCGGCCCGATCGGCGGCGACCTCAGCCACGAATTCATCATCCTCGCCCCCACTGGCGAGAGCCAGGTTTTCTACGACGCGTCGTTCGAAGGCATCGACTACGGCAGCGACAATTTCAACGCCGCCGACCCCGCCGATCTCGACCGCTTCTTCACCCTGATGACCACCCAATACGCCGCCACCGACGAAATGCACGACCCGGCCCGCTGGGAGCAGGTCGACCCCTCCCGCCGCCGCGAAGGCCGCGGCATCGAAGTCGGCCACATCTTCTACTTCGGCACCAAATACAGCGCGCCCCTCGAACTCAGCGTCACCGGTGCCGACGGCAAGCCGGTCAACCCCGAAATGGGCAGCTACGGCGTCGGCGTCTCCCGTCTGGTCGGCGCCGTTATCGAAGCCTCGCACGATGAGGCCGGCATCATCTGGCCCGACAGCATCGCCCCCTTCCGCGCCGCGATCCTCAACCTCAAACAGGGCGACGCCACCTGCGACGCGCTTTGCGAACAGGCCTACGCGGCCCTGGCCGGCGAGGCGCTGTATGACGACCGCACCGAGCGCGCCGGGCCGAAATTCGCCGACGCGGACCTGATGGGCCACCCGTGGCAGATCATCGTCGGCCCCCGCGGCGCCGCCCACGGCAACGTCGAGCTGAAACGCCGCGCGACCGGCGCCCGCGAAGAACTGCCCCTCGACGCGGCCCTGGCCAAGATCACCTCGCCCTGATGTTCGGACCCTTCGAGCGTGCCGTCGCCGGGCGCTACCTCCGCGCCCGCCGCGGCGAGCGCTTCGTCTCCGTCATCGCCGGCTTCAGCCTCGTCGGCATTGCCCTCGGCGTCGCCACCCTGATCATCGTCATGTCCGTCATGGGCGGCTTCCAGACCGACCTGCTGAACCGCATCCTGGGCTTCAACGGTCATCTCGGCGTCTATCCCATCTCGGGCCGGTTGCAGGATTACGACGCCGACGCCGCCAAGCTCCGCGCAATCCCGGGCGTCGTCTCCGCCGTCCCGGTCATCGACGGCCAAGTGCTGCTCAGCGGCCCGCGCGGCCAATCCTCCGGCGGCCTGGTGCGCGGGATCGAGCCGCAGCAATTCAGCCAGATGAGCGCGGTCAAGATCCTGGCCGGCTCGCTCGACGACTTCAACGGCCAAGACGCCATCGCCATCGGCACGGGCCTGGCGGCAAAATTCGGGCTCGGCGTCGGCGGCGAGCTGACCCTCGTCTCGCCGCAGGGCGCCGCGACCGCGTTCGGCACCATCCCCCGCGTCCGCGCCTACAAGGTCGTCGCCATCTTCTCCGTCGGCATGAACGAATACGACACGGCCTACGTGTTCCTGCCGCTCCAGGCGGCGCAAATCTTCTTCCAGGCCCCCGGCGCCGTCTCCCAGATCGAAATCCGAGTCGACGACCCCGACCGGGTCCGCCAGATCGGCCAGCAGGCAACCGCCGCGCTGGCCGGCCAGCCGGTCCGCATCGTCGACTGGCAACAGAACAACAACAGCTTCTTCGCCGCGGTGAAGGTGGAGCAGAACGTCATGTTCCTGATCCTCACCCTCATCATCCTGGTCGCGGCCTTCAACGTGATCTCGTCGCTGATCATGATGGTCAAGGACAAGACCCGCGACATCGCCGTCCTGCGCACCATCGGCGCCGGGCGCGGCGCGATCCTGCGCATCTTCCTCATGTGCGGCGCCTCCGTCGGCGTCACCGGAACTCTCGTCGGCGTCGTCGTCGGCGTGCTGTTCTGCCTCAACATCCAATCCATCCAGAGCTGGGTCGAGGCGGCCACCGGCGCCCGCGTGTTCAACCCGGAAGTCTATTACCTGACCCATCTCCCCGCCCGCCTGAACCCGGGCGAAGTCACCGAAGTCGTCGTCATGGCGCTCGCCTTGTCGCTGCTGGCCACCATCTACCCGAGTTGGCGCGCCGCCCGGACCGACCCGGTCGAGGCCCTCCGCCATGAGTGATCCGCTGCGCCTCGACGGCGTCAGCCGCTCCTACCGCAGTGGCGAAGCCGACCTGCAGGTGCTGCTCGACGCCGACCTCACGCTGCACGCGGGCGAAATCGTCGCCCTCGTCGCCCCGTCCGGCACCGGCAAGAGCACGCTGCTGCACCTGGCCGGGCTGCTGGAGCGGCCCGACACTGGCGCCATCCTGGTCGATGGCCGCGACGCCGGCCGCCTGTCCGACACCGACCGCACCGCCATCCGCCGCGACCGTATCGGCTTCGTCTACCAGTCGCACCAGCTGCTCGCCGAGTTCACCGCGCTCGAGAACGTGGTCCTGCCGCAGATGGTCGCCGGCAAGCCCCGCCGGGAGGCCCGCGCGCGGGCCTCCGCCCTGCTCACCCAGTTCGGCCTCGCGACCCGGCTCGGCCATCTCCCCGGCAAGCTCTCCGGCGGCGAAAAGCAGCGCGTGGCCATCGCCCGCGCCCTGGCCAACGCCCCCGGGGTCCTGCTCGCCGACGAACCGACCGGCAACCTCGACGTCGGCACCAGCGACGTCGTCTTCGAGGAACTCCTCCACGTCGTCCGCGCCCAGGGCGTCGCCGCCCTCATCGCCACCCACAACCCGGCGCTCGCCGCCCGCATGGACCGCCGCGTCACCCTCTTCCACGGCCGCATCGTCGAAGCCTGACCGCCTCAGATCCTGTCCTGCACCGTGTGGTCCTGCAGCACGTCCTCGACATACAGCATTCGCACCGCGAGCAGCCCGGTGGCCGCCAAGGGCGTGCCCACCGCGATCCCGAACAGCCCGAATAGTGCGCCAGCCACCGTCATCGACATGACCGTCAGCGCCGGGGGCAACCGAACCAGCCGGCGCTGCACGATCGGCGCGATCAGGTAACCCTCGATGCAGTGGCAGAGCGTGTAGACGCCCAACGCCCAAAGCGCCGTCTGCCAATCCACCGTGAGCGCCAGTGCGATGGCCGGTATGCCCGCCAGGATCGCGCCGAAATACGGAATGAACGTCAGCAGCGCCGACAGCAGCCCCAGCGCGAACGGCGCCGGAACCCCCAGCAGCAGCATCCCGGCCCCCGACAGCACGCCCACCGCCACCATGTCGATTGCCTGCCCCAGCAGCCACAGGCGCAGCATCCCGGCGATCCGCAACATCAACTCCCGCACCCGCGGCCGCACGCGGAACGGCAGCAGGTGCAGCACGCCCTCCACATAGGTGTCGGGCATCGCCGCCAGATAGATCGCCGTCACCGCGATCAGCACCACGTTCGCCGTGGTCTGCAGCGACCAGCCCAGCATCGTCTCGACCGGCTGGGCCAGCCGGCCCTGCAGCGCTTGCAGGCTGGGGAACCCGCCCCCGCCCACCCCCGGGACCGCGATCCCGAGCCACCGGCTCACTTCCCCGAACTCCGTCGAGAGGCGCGTCACCAGATCCGGCACCTCGTGGGCGAGGTGCGGCACGACCCACCAGGCGATGCCCAACCCCACCGCAGAGATCAGCAGCACCACCCCCGCGAGAACCAGGCCGCCCGGCAGGCCCGTGCGCGCAACCACCGCATTGGTCGCGCCCCGCAATGCGCAGGCGAGCAGCACGGCCAGGAACAGCACCAGTAACACGTCCGACAGCAGCCACACCGCCCCGATCGCGGCCAGCCCGGCGACGACCCAAACCACGATCTGCTCGACGCTGGGCCTGCTTCCGCCCCGCATGGTCTCGTCACCACCCAACACCAGTCCCCGTCCTAACCGCGGGAAACAACGCCCGGACGCGCTCCCCGCAACCGGCGGGCCAAAAGAAATCGCTAGATTGTGGTCCGAAGCCGAAGCTACTCGGTCGCGCCCGGGGCCCCGCGCCGCAGGATGTGATCGCGGAGAGCTACTCGCCATATAGACAAGCCCCGCCACGTGGCGTCGGATACGTGAGTTCGACGTTGAACGACGGAAGGCAGAATCGCATCCCAACTGCTTGACGAGGTGGCGTTTTGTCGATGGCGCAGGACGATCGCAATTTCCGCGTCGGACATGCGGCCGGTCGTGTGCCGATCTTCTCGCCGGAAGCCGACATGTGGTTGCGCCTCGCCCTGCTCGGCGCCGCGCTCATCGCCGCCCTCGGCCTCGCCTGGTGGGTGTTCGCCCCGCGCTCCGATTGGTGGCGGAGCCAGGATTTCGTCCTCCCGCAGCCCGTCCCCTTCAGCCACGAGCACCACGTCGCCGGCCTCGGGATCAATTGCCTCATGTGCCACAACACGGTGCTGGCCGGCAGCAACGCCGGGCTGCCCCCTACCCACACCTGCATGACCTGCCATAGCCAGATCTGGACCAACGCCAAGCTGCTCGAGCCCGTCCGTCAGAGCTTCGCCACCAACCAGCCCATCGTCTGGAACCGCGTCTACAACCTGCCCGACTACGTCTATTTCAACCACAGCATCCACGTCGCCAAGGGCGTCGGCTGCCAGTCCTGCCATGGCGAGGTCGACCGCATGCCGCTGATGCAGAAGGCGGTCTCGCTCAGCATGAGCTTCTGCCTGTCCTGCCATCAGAACCCGGCGCCCAACCTCCGCCCCGAAAGCGAGATCTTCAACACCGAATGGCACCGCACGGCCGACACGCCGTCGCCCGCAGCCCTCGCCGCCCATTACGGCATCGGCAAGCGCAACATCCTGGAGTGCTCGACATGCCACCGGTGACCCCCTGGGACGAGCAGCCCGGCGGACCGCCCTCCGTCGCCACCCCCGACCGCCGCACCGTGCTGCGCCTCATGGCCGCCAGCTTCGCCCTCGGCGGCCTCGCCGGCTGCGACCCGGCCGACCCGGAAGCCCACTACATCCCCGCCGTCGTCGCACCCCCCGGCATCGTCCCGGGCGTACCGAACTTCTACGCCACCGCCAGCACCGCCGGCGGTACCGCGCTCGGCCTGGTGATCGAGCACAAGATGGGCCGCCCCATCAAAGTCGAAGGCAACCCCGCCCACCCCAGCAGCCTCGGCGCGACCGACGCCGTCGCCCAAGCCATGATCCTCGACTTCTACGACCCGGTCCGCGCCATCGGCATCCAGAACAACGGCCGCCCCAGCGAACGCCAGTCGATGACCACCGCCGTCGCCATCCAGCGCGCCTTCATCGCCGCCTCGCGCGGCCGCGGCTTCCGCATCCTCACCGGCCCCGTCTGCTCGCCCACCCTGGCCGCCGCCATCAAAGCGCTGCAGACCCAATACCCCGAAGCGCGCTGGCACGTCTGGGAACCCTCCGCCCCCACCGCCGCCCGCCACGGCACCACGCTCGCCTATGGCGCCCCCGTCGAGGTGGTGCCCCGGCTCGGTGCCGCCGACGTCGTCGTCGCCCTCGACAGCGACCTGCTCGAGAGCGTCCCCGGCCACCTCCGCTATGCCCGCGAGTTCGCCTCGCGCCGCAACCCGGTGCGCGCCGCCATGAGCCGGGTCTACGCCGTCGAGCCGAGCCCCACCCTGATCGGCGCCGCCGCCGACCATCGCGTCGCCGCGGGCCCGCAGGCCCTGCAAGCAACCGTCGCCGGGCTCGCCGCCACCCTGCTCGGCGGCAGCGCCCCGGCCGACGCGCCCGCCTGGGTCGCGCCGATCGCCGCCGACCTCAAGGCCGCCCACGGCCGCGCCTTCCTCCACGCCGGGCCCAGCCTCCCGCCCGAAGCACACGCCCTCGTCCACGCCATCAACGAAGCGCTTGGCGGCCGCGGCCACACCTACGACCTCCTGGCCCCGCCGCTCGTCGCCGGCGAGAGCCTCGAGACCCTGCTCGCCGACATGGCGGCCGGCCAGGTCGCGCAATTGCTCGTCCTGGACAGCAACCCGGCCTTCACCGCACCCGCCTTCAACCAGGCGCAGCGCCGCGTGCCCTTCGTCCTCAGCGCCGCGCCCGCCCTCGACGAAACCGGCCAGGCCGCCACCTGGTTCGTGCCGCTCGCCCACCCCTTCGAGACCTGGGGCGACGCCCGCGGCCACGACGGCACCGCCACCATCCAGCAGCCGCAAACCCTCCCGCTGCACCGTGGCGCGAGCCCGCTCGAAATCCTCGCCTGGTTCGCCGGCCCCGCACCGGCCGACCCCCTCGCCCAAGTGCGGGCGACCTGGCGGAACCAGCTGCCGACCGAGGAAGCATGGCGGGACGCGCTGGCCCTCGGCATCGTGAACGGCACCGCAAACCCGCCGCTGCCCACCAAGCTCCGCCCCGAAGCGTCCAGCCTCCGCCCCCCGCCACCCGCGCCGCACCCCGTCACGGTCCTGTTCCGGCCCGACCCCTATCTGCTCGACGGCCGCCTGGCCAACAACGCCTGGCTCCAGGAGCTCCCCCGCCCGCACACCAAGCTCGTCTGGGACAATCCGATCCTCCTCGCGCCCGCGTTGGCCGCCCGCCTCGGTGTCGACAACGGCGACCGCGTCAGCCTCCAAGCCGGCCCCGAGCGCGCCGAACTGCCCATCTGGATCGTGCCTGGCCAGGCCGACGACGTCGCCATCGCCGTCCTCGGCAACGGCCGCCGCATCGTGGGCGCCGTGGGGGAGGGCGCCGGCTTCGACCTCTACCCGCTCCGCACCGCCGCCGCCGAGCACCCGCCCGCCCTCCAGAAAGCCGCCGGCCACATCCCGCTCGCGACCACCGATCGCCACTACCGGCTCGAAGCCGACACCAAGGACATCCTCCGCCACCGCACGCTCGCCCAGTTCGACGCCGGCGATCACGCCCAGGAGCCCGGCAACCCCAACCCGGAAACCCTGCTCTACCGCCGCCACCCCGAGGCCGAGGTGCAATGGGGCATGAGCATCGATCTCAATGCCTGCATCGGCTGCAACGCCTGCGTGGTCGCCTGCCAGTCCGAGAACAACGTCCCCGTCGTCGGCAAGGAGCAGGTCCTCAAGCACCGCGAGATGCACTGGCTCCGCATCGACCGCTACGACATCGGCGACGCGCCCGAGATCGCCCCCGCCTTCCAGCCCATGCTGTGCATGCACTGCGAACAGGCGCCCTGCGAGGTCGTCTGCCCGGTCGAGGCCACCCAGCACGACAGCGAGGGGCTGAACCTGATGGTCTACAACCGCTGCATCGGCACCCGCTTCTGCTCCAACAACTGCCCCTACAAGGTCCGCCGCTTCAACTACGCCAACTGGGTGGCCGAGGAGATGCGCCCCCCCATCGCGCGCAACCCCGACGTCACCGCCCGCACCCGCGGCGTCATGGAGAAATGCACCTTCTGCGTGCAGCGGATCGTCGACGCCCGGATCGCCCATGACCGCGACGGCGTGCCGGAACGGGCGACCACCGCCTGCCAGGCCGCGTGCCCCACGCAGGCGATCGTCTTCGGCGATATCCGGGACGCCGACGCGGCCGTCACCGCCCGCAAGCAGAGCCCGATCGACTACCCCCTGCTGCCGGAGGTCTCGACCTTCCCGCGCGTCACCTACGAGGCCCGCATCCGCAACCGAAACACCGTTGCGGCGGCCTGATGTCGGGCGTCGAAAGCCTCGCCTCCCGCCTCGCCGTCCTCGAGGACGAGGCCGCCGGCGCCGACCGCGCGCAGCCGGTCATCGCCGATCTGGTGGCCCCCGACGAGAACCCCGGCACCGTCACCGACCGGATCTGCTTCCTGGTGCTGCGGCAGCACACCCCGCTCTGGTGGTGGGCCGGCCTCGGCGCCGCCATGCTCATGCTGGCCATCGGCTTCGTGTCGCTGGCCTGGCTGTTCGACAACGGCATCTCCGTGTTCGGCAACGACTGGCCGGTCATGTGGGGCTTCCCCATCCTGCTCTACGTCTGGTGGATCGGGATCGCCTCCGGCGGCACCTTCGTCTCCGCGCTCTTCTTCCTCACCGGCTCCAGCTGGCGCACGTCCACCAACCGCATCGCCGAGACCATGATGGTCTGCGCCGTCGCCTCCGCCGGGGTCTACCCGATCCTGCATCTCGGCCGCCCGTGGTTCGCCTACTGGCTGTTCCCCTACCCGAACACGATGGAGCTCTGGCCTCAGTGGCGCAGCCCGCTCGTATGGGACTTCTACGCGCTCCTCACCTACGTCGTGACCAGCCTCATCTTCTGGTATGTCGGCCTGCTGCCCGATCTCGCCTCCGTCCGCGACCGCGCGCAGTCCCGCCCCAAGCAGGTCATCTACGGCGTGCTGGCCATGGGCTTCCGCGGCTCGGACCGGCAATGGCGCCACTACCGCGCGACCTACGGCGTGATGGCCGCCATCATGGCCCCCGTCGTGGTCTCAATCCACAGCTTCGTCGGGCTCGACTTCGCCGGCGGCCAGTCGCCCGGCTGGCACAGCACCCAGTTCCCGCCCTTCTTCGTGTTCGGCGCCCTGCTCTCCGGCCTGGCCCTCGTCCTCGTCCTGCTGATCGCGCTACGCCACCTCTACCGCCTCGGCGCCTACATCACCGGCCGCCACTTCGACGTGTTCGGCAAGCTGCTTCTCGCCTCGAGTCTGGCGCTTGGCTACTCCTACATGATGGACGCGTTCAGCACGTTCTACGGCCAGGACCGGGCCGACCACACCATGTTCGTCGAGCGCGTCTTTGGCCTCTACTGGCCGGTCTACTGGGGCACCATCCTCTTCAACATCCTGCTGCCGCAGCTCATGTGGTCCCGCCGCCTGCGCCTCAGCCAGCCCGTGCTCCTCCTGGTATCGGCCTCGGCCATCGTCGGCATGCTGCTCGAACGCTACGAGATCGTCGTCACCAGCCTGCACCGGCCCCGCCTGCCGTCCGCCTGGGGCAACTTCTTCTCCACCATCTGGGATTGGGGCCTCTTCACCGGCACGATCGGCCTCTTCCTGTTCCTCTTCCTCTTGGCCATCCGCTTCCTTCCCGTCGTCTCCATGGCCGAGATGCGCAAGCTGCTGGCCGAGCGGGGGGCCTCATGATTCTCGCCCGCTTCCCCGATCTCGACTCCCTCCAATCCGCCGCCCGGTCCGTTCGCGAGAGGAGCCCGGGCCGGGTCGAGATCTTCTCGCCCTACGAGATCGAAGGGGAGGGCAGCTCCATCGTCCCGCTGCTCGTCCTCATCGCGGGCCTCGGCGGCGCCGTCGGCTTCTTCGGGCTCGAAACCTACTCCGACACCCTCTCCTGGCCGATGAACATCGGCGGCCGCCCCGATTATTCCTGGCCGGTCTATGTCGGCAACGCCTTCGAGGTCGGCATCCTCTGCGCCATGGCCGTGGGCTTCGTCGCCCTGCTGATCGCCTCCGGACTGCCGCGCCTCTACCGCCCGGTCGACCGCTTCCTGATGTTCCGCGAAGCGACCCGGCAGGGCTTCTTCCTCCTGCTCGAAACCCCCGACCCGGCGGGCGACCGCGCCTTCCTCGAACAGCTCAACCCCCTCCGCCTGGAGGAGATGGCATGAGACCCGCCCTCGCTCTCCTGCTGCCCTGCCTGTTCCTCGCCGGCTGCGACGACCCCTTCATGATCCACCAGCCGAAACTCCCCCCCTTCCGTAGCGCCGCCGTCGGCCCGGCCCCGGTCCCCGCCGATGCCGTCCTCTGGCGCTCCCAGCCGGTCGAGGCCCCGCCGCTCACCCTCGCCCTGATCGAGCGCGGCCAAGCCCGCTTCCGCAGCTTTTGCACGCCCTGCCACTCCGAACTCGGTGACGGCCACGGCATGATCGTCCAGCGCGGCTTCTCGCCGCCGCCCTCCTACCACGAGGCCCGCCTCCGCCAGGCCCCCACCGTCCATTTCTACGACGTCATCACCCACGGCTACGGCGCGATGTACGCGTTCGATTACCGCGTGCCCCCCGAAGACCGCTGGGCCATCGCCGCCTACATCCGCGCGCTCCAGCGCAGCACCGCCGGCAAGCTCGACGACCTCTCCCCCGAACAGCGTGCCACCTTGCAGCGGGAGGCCCGGCGATGAACGGGAGTGCGAGGAAGGGCAGGGCGCTCGCCGCCGTGCTGATCCTCGCCGGCCTCGCGCTCGCCGCCCTCAGCTGGCTGCTGGCCCCCACCGCCTTCGGCCACGGCTGGGTCGCCGCGCTGTTCACCCTGCTCGGCTGGCCGCTCGGCAGCATGGCGCTGCTGCTCATCCACGCGCTCACCGGCGGCCGCTGGGGCGAGGCGATCCGCACGCCGCTCCTGCTCGGCGTGCTCGTGCTCCCCCTGGCCTTGCTCGGGCTCATCCCCGTCGCCGTGCTGCTGCCCTCGCTCTACACCTGGACGAACCCTGGCGTGGCGGACACCCTCTACAACACCTGGTGGCTCAATATCCCCTTCCTGGGCATCCGCGTCGCGGTCGAGCTCGTGGTCTGGCTCGTCCTCGCCGCACTCACCGTCCTCGGCGCGCTCGGCCGCGGCCCCGCGCTGGCCCGCATCGCCCCCGCCGGGCTCATCCTGCTCGCGATCACCGCCACCGCGGCCTCCATCGACCTGACCGAGGCGCTCGACCCAACCTTCTCCTCCAGCATCTACGGCATGCTCACCGGCACCGGCATGACCCTGTTCGCGCTCGCCGTCGCCATCCTGCTCGGCCTGCCCACCGCGTCGCGTAAAAGCCGCAACGACCTCGCCAAGCTGATGCTCGCGCTCTGCATCCTCTGGACCTATCTCGACTTCGCGCAGTTCCTGGTGATCTGGAACAGCAACCTCGCCAGCGACGCCCCCTGGCTCACGCGTCGCACCGTGGGCTTCTGGGCCTGGTCGCTCGGCGCCCTCTGGCTCGTCCACGCGCTCGGCGCGGTCCTGCTGCTCGGCGTCCCTGGCCTCCGCAGCCGGCTGCCCGTGCTCGGCGGCTTCGCCGTCGCCGTCATCCTCCTCCGTTTCGTCCGCGCCTGGTGGCTGGTGCTGCCCGGCATCCGCATGGCCCCCGGCTGGGCCGATGCCGGCTGCATGGCCGGGCTGTTCGCCATCGCCGCCGGCCTGCTGTGGCTGCTCTCCCGCCTCGCCGCGTTCCGAGCGGAGGCCCGGCATGCCTGAACCCGTCCAGATCCTCTCGCCCGCGCGTCACGAGCGCCACGACGTCCGCTTCCGCTACGTCGCAGCCGGCGCCTCCTGGGTCGCGCTCGTGCTGGCGATCGTCCTGCTCACGGCCTGGTGGCTCTTCCCCCGCACCATGACCGACCAATACGTCGCCGAGCCCACGCCCGCCTTCGCCAGCCCTCAGTTGCAGTCGAGCCCGCGCCTCGACATGAACCTCTTCCGCGCGCAGCAGCGCGCCGAGCTCGACGGCCTCTATTGGCTCGACCGCGCGCACGGCGTCGTCCACCTGCCGATCGAGGACGCGATGCGCAAGGTCGCCGCCGAGGGCATTCCGGACTGGCCCAAGCCGAAGGAGGCGCGCCGGTGATCCTCCTGCTCCTACTGGCTCTACTCCTCCCGCTTCCGGCCTTCGCCGCACCGGACAACGCCGCCTTCGCCTACGAGCCGCATCTCGGCGCCCAGCTCCCTGCCGACGCCGTGCTGCGCGACGAAGCGGGCCGGCCCCTCCGCCTCGGCGCCCTGCTCGGCGGCCCGCCGCTGGTGCTCGCCCTCGGCTACTTCGCCTGCCCCAACCTCTGCGGCGTCGTGCGCGACGACATCCTGAGCGGCCTCGAGCGCGCCGGGCTGCATGCCGGCACCGACTACCGCCTGCTCGTCCTCAGCATCGACCCCGGCGAGAGCCCGGCCGATGCCGCCCGCGCCAAGGAAGGCGCCCTCTCGCGCTACCCGGACCCCGCCGACGACGCGGGCTGGCGCTTCCTCACCGCGCCCGCCGCCGGCGTCTCCGCCATCGCCGCCGCCGCCGGCTTCCCCAGCCGCTTCGACCCGGCGCTCAAGCTCTTCCTCCATCCGGCCGGTGTCGTCTTCGCCAGCCCCTCCGGCGCCATCTCCAGCTACCTGCTCGGCGTCGGCTACCCGGCGAGCGACGTGCGCTCGGCCGTGCTGCGCGCCGGGGCCGGCGCCGTCGCCACCGCCGTCTCGCCCGTGCTGCTGCTCTGCTTCCACTTCGATCCCGAGACCGGCACCTACGATTTCGCCGTCTACCGCGCCCTCTCCGTCCTCGCCGCCCTCACCCTGGTCACCCTCGCGGCGCTCTTCGTCGTGCTCCAGCGCAGCAGGGGAGGGCGCCCCTCATGAGCCTCACCCTCCCGGCAGCCTCCGCCCACGCCACCGAAGTCGACTACCTCTTCGCGGCCCTGTTCGCCGTCAGCGCCGCCGTGCTCGGCCTCGTCTTCTTCCTCATGATCGAGTTCTCCATCCGCTTCCGCCGCAACAGCGGCGTCGACCGCGGTCAGCCGCTCCGCCGCTCCTGGCGCTTCGAGACCGCCTGGACCGCGGCGACCCTCGTCGGCTTCCTCGGCCTCGGCATCTGGGGCGCCGACCTCTACGTGCGCGAGCTGAAAGCCAAGCCCGGCGCCCTCACCATCGACGTCGTCGCCAAGCAGTGGATGTGGAAGGTCGAGCATCCGGAAGGCCAGCGCGAGATCAACGAGCTGCACATCCCCGTCAACCGCCCCGTCCAGCTCCGCATGACGAGCGAGGACGTCATCCACGATTTCGGCCTGCCCGCCTTCCGCCTCAAGCACGACGTGCTGCCCGGCCGCTACGAGACGCTCTCCTTCACCCCCGATCGCATCGGCACCTACCAGCTCTACTGCAACCAGTTCTGCGGTATCGACCACGCCAACATGATCGGCACCGTCACCGTCCTGAGCCAACCCGATTACGAACGCTGGCTGGCCGCCAACGGCGCCGCCGAAACCCTCGCCGCCCAGGGCAGCCGCCTCTTCGTCAGCTACGGCTGCAGCGGCTGCCACCGCGCCGGCGGACACGGCGGCGAGGGCAACGTCCGCGCCCCCCCGCTCGACGGCGTCTACGGCAGCCCGGTCCCGCTATCGGACGGCACCACCATCATCGCCGACGACCAATACCTGCAAGACTCGATCCTGATGCCCAAGAAACAAATCGTCGCCAGCTACGATCCGGTCATGCCGTCCTTCGCCGGCGTCATCGGCGAGGAGGACATCGTGAAACTCGTGGAATTCATCAAATCCCTCGGTGGCAAATCATGAGCGCCGTCCTCGAACGCGGCACCAGCGTCCAATCCCACCCGAGCTACCTCACCGACGGCACCACGCTCCGCTCCTGGCTGCTCACCACCGACCACAAGCGCATCGCACTGCTCTACGCCGCCTCGATCACCCTCTTCTTCTTCGTCGGTGGCGCCGCCGCAGCCCTGATGCGCTGGAACCTGATCTCGCCCACCGGCGCCATCGTCGAGCACGACACCTACAACCGCCTGTTCACCATCCATGGCGTCGTCATGGTGTGGTTCTTCCTGGTCCCCGCCGCCCCGACCGTGCTCGGCAACTTCGTCCTGCCCCTTATGATCGGCGCCCGCGACCTCGCTTTCCCCAAGCTCAACCTCGCCAGCTGGTACATGTTCATGTCCGGCGGCGTCCTCGTCTCCTGGGCGCTGTTCCGCGGCGGCCTCGAAACCGGCTGGACCTTCTACACCCCGCTCTCGACCGACTACGCCCGCGGCTACGTCTCGCTCGCCGCCTTCGGCATCATCCTCTCCGGTTACAGCTCCATCGCCACCGGCCTCAACTTCATCGTCACCATCCACAAGCTGCGCGCCCCCGGCATGACCTGGTTCCGCATGCCGGTGTTCTGCTGGTCGCTCTACTCGACCTCCGTCCTCAACGTGCTCGCAACCCCCGTCCTCACCATGGCGATGCTGCTGCTCGCCGCCGAGCGCATCCTCCATGTCGGCGTGTTCGACCCCAACCTCGGCGGCGACCCCCTGCTGTTCCAGCACCTGTTCTGGTTCTACAGCCACCCGGCCGTCTACATCATGGTCCTGCCGGGCTTCGGCATCGTCACCGAGATCATCACCGCCTTCTCCCGCAAGCGCGTGTTCGGCTACCAGTTCGTCATCTGGGCCAGCATCTCGATCGCCGTCATCGGCTTCTTCGTCTGGGTCCACCACATGTTCGTCGCCGGCGTCTCCGTCTACTCCGGCGTGGTCTTCTCGTTGCTCAGCTACATCATCGCCGTGCCGAGCGCGATCAAGGTCTTCAACTGGCTCGGCACCATGCACAACGGCTTCATCAGGTTCGACGCGCCCATGATCTACGCCGTCGGCTTCGTCGGCCTGTTCACCATCGGCGGCGTCACCGGGCTCTGGATCGCCTCGCTCGCCACCGACGTCGCTCTGCACGACACCTACTTTGTCGTCGCCCATTTCCACTTCATCATGGTCGGCGGCATGGTCACCGCCTTCCTGGGCGGCATCCATTTCTGGTGGCCCAAGATCACCGGCCGCCTCTATTCGGAAACCTGGGGCCGCCTCGCCGCAGCACTCATCTTCTTCGGCTTCATCCTCACCTTCTTCCCCCAGTTCATCCTCGGCTTCTTCGGCATGCCCCGCCGCTACGGCACCTACCCCGCGCAGTTCCAGGTGCTGAACGTGCTCTCCTCGGCCGGCGCCACCATCCTCGCGGTCGCCTACCTCATGCCGCTTTTCTATCTCGGCTGGTCGCTGTTCCGCGGCGAGCGCGCCGGCCCCAACCCGTGGGACGCCAGCGGCCTCGAGTGGCGCACCGCCTCGCCGCCGCCCAAGGAAAACTTCCACGAGAGCCCGGTCGTCACCTGGGAAGCCTACGACTACCCGCCCCCCGAAAAGCAGCAATACTCGCTGTCCGAACTCCGCGAAAAGACCGACCGCCGCCATGTCTGAGTTCGTCGCACCCCGCGCGCATGCCGAGTTCCAATACGCCAGCGCCGAACACCAGCGGGACTCGGCGCTGGCCGGCATGTGGCTCTTCCTCGCCACCGAGATCCTCTTCTTCGGCGCCCTGTTCTACCTCTGGGTCCTGCTGCGCCGCTGGCACCCGCTCGGCTTCCACCTCGCCACCGCCGACACCGACCTGCTGATCGGTTCGGTCAACACCGTCATCATCTCGACCGCCGGCATGGTCTTCTTCTGGGGCGTCCAGCAGGCCAAGCGCGGCCAAAACCGCCCGGTTCTCCTCGCCGCGCTCGCCTCCGGCGGCCTCGGCCTCGTCTTCATCGGCCTCAAGCTCTTCGAATGGAGCGAGGATGTCGGCAAGGGCAAATGGCCCGGCCAGGTCTTCCAGGCCCATGGCGACGACATCGGCGGCCAGCATCTCTTCTGGCTGCTCTACTACGCCGGCACTGCCCTGCACGTGGTGCACATGACGATCGGCGTCCTCCTCGTCGCCTGGATCGCCTGGCGCGCCCGGAAGGGCGAGTTCAAGCCCAACTTCTACTACCCCGTCGTCGCCGTCGGCCTCTACTGGAGCTTCGTCGACGTCGTCTGGATCAATCTTTACCCCTTCATCTACCTGCTCGGCCGATGAAAGCCCTCTGGAGCGACCCGGCCGTCCGCACGACCGTCAAGACCTGGCTCGTGCTCCTCGCCCTCGTCGCCGGCGAGCTCGGCGCCGCGCTGCTCGGCGCCGGCATCGTCGCCCCCTTCGTCGGCATCGCCATGGCCGCCATCGTCTTCGCCATCCCCATGGAACTGCCCAGCGCCCCCAACGCCGCCAAGATCTTCGCCCTCGCCGGGCTCTTCTGGCTCGTCGTCATGCTGTTCGGCCTCGGCACGCTCGACCCGCTCACCCGTCACGATCAACCCACCCACTTCCTCTCGCAGCCGTAGAGCGCTTCTCTCGCTCGGGAACTTCTCTGGAGTGAGGCACGGCGCTTGCATAGTCGTTGCGAGTTCAAACTTTAGGAGTTCGCATGCAACGACGCACCCTGTTGAGCGCCGGGGTGGCCGGCGCCGCGGCGCTGGCCCTCCCGGCCCGCGTTCGCGCCGAGAGCCAGACGACACTCAAGTTCATCCCTTACGCCGATCTCGCGTTGCTGGACCCGAGCGTCAGCGCGTTCGTCACCCGGAATCACGCGCTGATGGTGTTCGACACGCTGTTCGCCTGGGACGACGACGGTGTGGCGCAGCCGCAGATGCTGGCCAGCTATGGAAGCGAGCCGGACGGACTGACCTGGACCCTGAGGCTGCGCGACGGGCTCAAATTCCACGACGGCACGCCGGTGCTCGCGCGCGACGCGGTCGCCAGCATCAAGCGCTGGTGGATCAGCGACGCGTTCGGCCAGGCGTTGGCCACCGCCACCGACGAGCTTTCGGCGCCCGACGACAAGACCCTCAAATTCCGGCTGAAGCGGCGCTTCCCGCTGCTGCCGGACGCGCTCGCGCATCCGACCAACACGATGGCGGTCATCATGCCGGAGCGGCTGGCGAACACGCCGCCGGAGAAGCGGCTCACGGAAATGGTGGGCAGCGGGCCGTTCCGTTACGTCGCCAGCGAGCGGGTGCCGGGGGCGCGCAACGTCTATGCCAAATTCGACGCCTATCTGCCGCGGGAGGGCACGCCGAGCTTCTGCGCCGGCCCGCGCATCGCCTATTTCGACCGCGTCGAGTGGCTCACCACCCCTGACCCGGCGACGCAGGTCGCGGCGCTGAAGGCTGGCGAGGTCGACTATGTCGAGCAGCCGCTCATGGACCTGGTTCCGTCGCTGGCCGCCACGCGCGGGCTGCGGGTCGAGACGATGGAGACCAAGGGGCTGATCGGGTTCCTGCGGTTCAACCAGACTTTCCCGCCGTTCGACAATCCGCGAATCCGCCGGGCGGTGCTGCAGGCGGTCAACCAGGTCGAGTTCATGGAGGCGGTGGTCGGCTCCGGCCAACCCTACAACGCCAAGACCGGGCTGTTCACGCCCGGCACGAAGCTCGCCAACGACGCCGGCATGCAGGCGCTCAGCGGCAAGAACGATCTCGACACGCTGCGCCGTGAAATCGCGGCGGCGGGGTATCAGGGCGAGAAGATCGTCTATCTCGAACCCACCGACGTGCCGCGGATCAACGCAATCGCCGAGGTCGGTGCCGATATGCTGCGCAAGCTCGGGTTCAACGTCGACGTCATTGCGACCGACTGGGGTACCACGGTGCAGCGCTCGGTCAGCCGGCAGCCTCCCGAGAAGGGCGGCTGGCACATGTTCTCGGCATTCTCCGGCGGCTGGGACATGAGCAACCCGGGCAGCCACCAGCTGATGCGCGGCAACGGGCCCGGTGCGTACAACGGCTGGCCGACGCTGCCGAAATTGGAGTCGCTGCGGGACCAGTGGCTGTTCGCCGACGATCGGGCGAATGACACCGGCCTGGCCCGCTCGATGCAGGAGCAGGCGCTGCTGGATGTCCCCTACCTGCCGCTCGGCTCGTACTACCAGCCGGTCGCCTACCGCTCCAACCTGAGCGGGCTCGTGAAAGGCCTCGTGCAGTTCACCGGCATCCGGCGGAGCTGAGTTCGCCGGATTCCAGCCCCGATCGGCACCGGAGGTGATGAGGTCCGGAGCCCAGGGCGGCATGATGGCGCGCAGTTCCCGAAAGCGCGCCATCGTGATCCCGCTCGCAACCGATTGAGCCCCCCACCGTAATACCCACCATGGCAGCGATGGCGCAGATCGGATTGGGCGTACTCGGCGCCGGCATCATGGGCGAGCGGCTCCTGCGCGCCGCCGCCGACCAGGACGCCGTCACCGTCGTCGGCGTGTGGGACCCGTCCGAAGCCGCCCGCGACCGGCTCGCCGCCGCCATGCCCGGGCTGCCCATCCTCCCCGGCGCCGCCGAAATCATCGCCGCGTCCGATTGCGTCTACGTGGCGTCGCCCCCGGCCACCCACCTCCCGCACGCCCGTGCCGTGCTGGCCGCCGGCAAGGCCCTGTTCTGCGAGAAGCCGCTCGCCGTCGATGTCGGAGCCGCCGAGCGTTTCGTCGCGCAAGCCGCCTCCGCCCGCGCCGCGGTGAACTTCCCCTTCGCCTCCGCCCCCGCCGCCGCCGCGCTCGCCGCCTGGCTCGCCGGCACCAAACCCCGCGCCGCCAGCATCGCCGTCGACTTCGCGACCTGGCCGCGCGGCTGGCAGAGCGCCGCCGCCGGCTGGCTCGACGGCCGTGACCAGGGCGGCTTCACCCGCGAAGTCGTCTCCCACTTCCTGTTCCTGGCGCAGCGCCTGTTCGGCCCGCTCCGGCTCGAGACGGCCGCCGCCGACTTCCCCGAGCCCGGCCGCACCGAACGCCGCATCGCAGCGCAACTCTGCGCCGGAGAAGTCCCCGTGTCCCTCCACGGCGGCGTCGGCACGACAGAGGCCGACGACAGCAACAGCTTCACCGTCGATGAGATGTTCCGGCTACGCGACTGGTCGATCGCCGAACGCAAGCGCGGCGGCGTCACCTGGGAGCCGGACCCCGCCGCCATCCCGCAAGACCGCGCCCGCCCGCTCGTCCTCCACCGCCAGCTTGCCAGCGTCGCCGCCATGACCCGCGGCGAACCCCACGGCCTAGCGACCCTGCAGGAAGCCCTCGACGTTCAGCGTGCGGTCGAAGCCATCCTTGCCTCCTGAGCGAACGAGCCGCGCCGACCTGGTCGGCGAAGTGTCGGAAGCCTTTACATCACCGTTGCCGGCCGGGTCGTGACGAATTAGCAACTTCACCGTTGATCGAAGACTTATTCAACGGCATGAATGGGCTTGGTAACGGTGACTTGAAAGATCATGCCATGAAACGTCGAACTTGCTTCACCTTGGCCGCGCTGTGCAGCCTCTCGTTGCTTGCCGTCGTCGGCGGACGCCCTGCGAACGCGGCCTATATCGTCACCTTCAGCCAAGCCGGTGCTGACATCGTTGCAACTGGAAGCGGCACGATCGATCTCGGCGGGCTGAGCTTAGCCAATACGGGAAATGACAGTGCGCGGGTTCAATCGGCCGTCGGAATCGAGATTACTGGTCCAAGCAATAATACCGGCGTTGATGTATACCGTTCTGTTTCCGGTCCGATGAGCTTTGGTACAAGCGGCAACAACCTGGCCAGTTCAGGCTCGGGGGATGTGGTCGGGGTGGCCGGCTTTGCAGGTCTGCTTGCTGTTCCACACGGTTACGTTTCGAACGCGCCGCTGTCCGACACGTCCACCTACCTCGGCAGCACGTTCGGAAGTCTCGGGCTGACGCTGGGCACGTATGTCTACCATTTCGGCGCCGGGCAGAACGCGGACACCTTCACGGTGCAGATTGGCTCCGCGGCAGTGCCCGAGCCCGCCAGCCTGGCGTTGCTCGGCACTGGGCTGGCCGGACTCGGCTTCGCGCATCGCAGGCGAGCAGCAGCGTCAGCCGCCATCTAGAGCGGGATGATGTTGGGCTGAATCGCGAGGGGGGCTCCCGAATCGGTTGAGATCGGATTGAAGATGCTGGCTGGGCGGAGGCCAGCGTCGATGGGCCGATCTTATTCGAGTGATCTTCGCGAACGTGTTGTTGGAGCCGTTGAGCAGGGCGGCATGTCACGCAATCAGGCCGCGGCCCATTTCGGCGTGGCGATCAGCACGGCCATCAACTGGGTCAAGCGCTTTCGGCAGACGGGGTGCGTTGCACCGGGTCGGATGGGCGGTCACAAGCCTCGCACGATCTCGGGCGCGCATCGCGACTGGCTGATCGCTCGCTGCCGCGACCATGCCTTCACGCTGCGCGGCTTGGTCGCCGAGTTGGCGGCCGAGCGCGGTCTGACCGCCGACTACCGTTCGGTCTGGGCATTCGTGCATGCCGAGCGGCTCAGCTACAAAAAAGCGTTCTGGCCAGCGAACAAGACCGGCCCCGCATCGCGCGTCGCCGGGCGCAGTGGCGGCGCTTTCAACCTCGGATTGACCCGGCGCGGCTGGTGTTCATCGATGAAACCTGTACCAAGACCAACATGGCGCCGCTGCGTGGTTGGGGGCAGCGTGGCGCCAGGCTGCTCGGCAAAGTGCCTTACGGCCACTGGAACACGATGACCTTCATCGCCGCACTTCGGCAGGATCGGATCGACGCGCCCTGCCTGCTCGATGGGCCCGTCAACGGCGAGAGTTTCCGGGTCTATGTCGAGCGGGTCCTCGTCCCGACACTCGGCCGCGGTGACGTGGTGGTCATGGACAATCTCGGCAGCCACAAGGGCCCGGCGATCCGCCAAGCCATCCAAGCTGATCCTACTGCCGAAATACTCGCCCGATCTCAATCCGGTCGAGCAGGTCCTCGCCACGCTCAAGCACCTCCTGCGCAAGGCCGCGGCTCGAACGCGCGACGAGGTCTACTCCGCCATCGGCACTCTACTCGGCACCTACACCGCCGAAGAATGCGCGAACTACCTCAGAAACTCAGGATACAGCCAAACCTAAAATCATGCGGCTCTAGCCCTGGCCCGTCATGAAACTACCGATGACGTTTTCCGCACCGAATCCGGCGTCACCTCGTCGAACGACAGCAGCCGCCCCGCATTGCCCAGCCCGGCGAAGGTCGACACATTGTGCAGCAGCGCCGCGATCACCGCCCCCGCCGCGCCCAGCATCCCCGACGCCGCCAGCCCCACCAGCCCCAGCGTCCAGATCAGCCCCATCGCCACGTTGACATGGATCGTCCGCCGGCACCGCCGGCTCAGCCGGATCGCCGTCCCCAGCCGCCCCAGATCGCTCGTCATCAGCACTAGATCCGCCGACGCCAGTGCCACGTCCGTCCCCCGCGCGCCCATCGCCACCCCGATCGCCCCCGCCTTCAGCGCGAGCGAATCGTTGATCCCGTCCCCCACCACGATCGGCGTATGGCCGCCCGCCACCTCCGCCATCACCCGGCGCATCTTCTCCTCCGGCAGCGCCTCCGCCGCCACGCTGGCGATCCCGAGCTGCGCCGCGATCCGCCGTGCCACCGCTAGCCGGTCCCCCGTCAGCAGCATCTGGTGCGTCAGCCCCAGCCCCCGCAGGTCCGCCAGCGCCGCCATCGCCTCCGGCCGCGGCTGATCGGCAAACAGCAGCCACCCGAGCAGCCGCCCGCCCCGCGCCACCGCCGCGATCGGCCCGTCATGCGCAGGCAGCGCCGAGACGGCATCGATCCCATGCTGCGCCAGCAAGTCCGGGCGCCCGAACGCCACCGCCTCGCCCGCCAGCGTCCCCGTGAGCCCAAACCCGCCCACCTCGCGGAAATCCTCCAGCCCCGGCGACGCCCCCGGCCCGGCCCGGACCGCCGCCCGCGAGACCGGATGGTTGCTCCCCGCCCCCAACGTCCCCGCGACCAGCAGCGCCTCGGCCGCATCCGCCGGGTCCGGCGTCACTACCCGCACCAGAGCCAGCTCGCCAAGCGTCAGCGTCCCGGTCTTGTCGAACACCACCGACGACGCCTCCGCCAGGTGCTCGATGAACGCCGCCCCCTTGATCAGGATACCGTGCCGCGCCGCCACCGCGATCGCGGCCACCGACGTCGCCGGCGCGGCCAGCACCAGCGCACACGGGCACGACGCCACCAGCACCGCCAGCGTCGCCGCGAGATCGCCGCTCGCGAACCACGTCCCCGCCGCCACCATCAGCACCGCCGCCATGTACTGCCCGGCATACCGCTCCAGCAGCCGCGCTACCGGCGGCTTCGCCCGCTCGGCCGTCCGCATCAGCCCGATGATCTTCCCCAGCGTCGTGCTCTCGCCCACCGCGTCGACCAGCGCCTCGATCCGCCCGTTCGTGTTGATCGACCCGGCCAGCAGAAGCTGCCCCGCCGCCACCTCCACCGGCACCGACTCCCCCGTCAGCGACGCCATGTCCAGGCTCGCCGCGCCCGCCACCACCATCCCGTCCGCCGGCGCCCGGTCCCCGGGCAGCAATTCGATCCGGTCCCCCGGCCGCAGCGCCCGCGATGCCACCACCTCGACCCCGCCATCCGCCCGCAGCCGCCGCACGCTCGTCTCCGTCAGCCGCCCCAGCGCCCTTATCGCCTCCCGCGACCCGAGGAGGCTGCGCTCCTCCAACACATGCCCCCCGATTATCACGATCGGCAAAATCGCCGCCGTCATAAGGTCGCCGCTCGTCCACGCCGCCACCAGCGCCACCGCGATCAGCCGGTCCGTCACCCCGTGCAGGCTCGGATGCCGCAAGCTGTGCCAGGCCGCCGCCATCACCGGAAACGCCACCAGCGCCGCCGCCGCCGCGGCCACCAGATTGGCCAACGTCGCATCCTCCGGAAATGCCCACTCCCACCCGAGCGCCACCGCCAGCAGCCCGGCCGCCACCATCGCCAGCGTCAGCCGCAGCCCCAGCAACAGCTTCTCCGACCGGTCCAGCAGCCCGCCGAGCCCCGCCGAAACCGGGCTCTCCAGCGTCGAAGCGCTCATGGGTGCCCCGGCAGGATCAAATGGTCGGTGCGCGGATCGACCGTGCTGACGCTCGCCGCCGCATGCAGGATCGCCGCCATCCGCTCGCGATACACCTGGTCGATCAGCGCCGGCCGCGCCCCCGCGTCCGACACCATCGCCCCGAGCGTTGCCGCCTGCGTGCGCGCCACCGAAAGCCGCTCGTCCGCGCTCGCCCGCGCGGCCGCCACCAGATTGTCTGCCTCCTGACGCGCCTTCTGCTCCGCCCGCGTCGCGCTCGTCCGCGCCGCCGCCAGCCCCTGCTCGGCCAGCTGCGACGCCTCCAGCACCGCGTCGAACGCATTTTTGGCCGCCGGCGGCAGATACGCCGCCACGTCCACCCGCGTCGCCACCACCCCCAGCGAGGCGCCCGCCACCTCCAGCCCCGCCAGCCGCCGGTTGGTCTCGTCCACCAGCGCGCCCCGCAGCGCCTCCCGCCGCGCGCGGAGGGCAGAAGCTGCCGCCCCGGACTGCCCATCCGATTGCACCGCCATCACGTCGTTCAGCTGGCTCCGCGCCATCACCGCCGCCGCCGCCGCCAAGTAGAGCCGCCGCAGCGCCGGCCCGATATGCGGCTCCGACAGCCAAAAAGCCCGGGGATCGCTGACCCGGTAGAACAGCGTGCTGTCCAGCAGCACCGCCCCGCCATCCCTCGTCAGATCCAGCGCCGCACTCCGCGGCGGCAGCGCCTGGCCCGCCCGCGACGCCGGGTCCATCACGGCCGGGCTCCGCGTCGCGCCCCCATCGATCGCCAGCCGCAACTGCCGCTGCCCGCTCGGCACCAGCACCACGTTCTCGAACGGCCGCGGCCATGCCAGCACCAGCCCGGCCTCCCGCGCGGCCACCACCGCCCCGAACCGCAGCACCACCGCCTGGCTGTCCGGCGGCACCGTTCGCATGTTCGACGTCGCCCAGTAGGCGAACAACCCCAGCATCGCCAGCCGCAGCCCTCCGAACCCGATCCGGAGCGACTGTGCGACCGGGCTGTCGTCCTGCCCGCTCATTTGGCCGAAAGCGCCCCCGGCGGGCTGGCCGGCTCCGCCGCAGCCGGCGCCGCGCCCCCGGTCCCGTCCGTCAGCACGTTGAACGGCGGCGCGTCCGTCATCAGCACCAGCCGCGTATTGGCCCCCACGATCGTCTGCAGCGTATCGAGCGAGCGCAGCAGCAGATAGAGCTTCGGGTCGCTCGTATACGCCCGCGCATTGATGTCCGCCGCCGCCCGCCGCGACCCGGCCTCGATCTCCGCCGCCTCCGTCCTCGCATGCGCGATCGTGATCCTGGCATCCCGCGCCGCGTCCGACCGGATCTGCGCCGCCGCCCGCAACCCCTCCGCCGTCCGCTCCGCCGCCACCGTCTCCCGCTCGGACCGCATCCGCCCGACCGTCGCCGCCAGCGTCGCCTCCGGCAGCGACAGCCGCTCGAGCCCCACCGCCTGCACCGTGATCCCGTAGCTCTCCAGCAGGCTCGCCGCCACCTGCTCCCGCAGCCGCCGTTCGAGGTCGGCGAGATGGATCGCCGCCGGATCGGTGTTCACCAGGTCGCGCAGGTCCAGGCTCGACGCCGTCACCTGCAGCGCCGAGCCGACGAACGAGCGGATCTGCCGCGCCGCCTCGTCCGGATCGTTCCGCACCGCCCGGATGAACTGCGCGATCCGCGCCGGGTCCTGCGGCACCTGCCACGCGACATAGGCCTGCATCAGCACCCGCAGCCCGTCCCGCGTGCCCACGTCCTGCAGCCCGGTCGACGTCGTCCGCAGCCGCAAATCCACCGGGATCGACGCCTCGACCGGCGCCGGCAGCCGCCAGTGCAGCCCGGGCTCCGTCAGGATGCGCGTCGGCGCCCCGAACCGAGTCACCACCACCGCTTCGCCCGCCGGCACCGAGATCGCCGCCGCCGCGAGCCCCGCCGCCGCCAGCAGCAGCGCGCAGAACCCGAGCCGCACCGCGAACGCCCAGCCGGACGCCCCGCCCTCGTCCGAATGCCCATGCTCATGGTGGTCGTGATGGGAATGATCGTGGAACATCGCGCTACTCCGCGTTCGGCGGGGTGGAGGTGGCCGTCGACGGCGTCATCGGCCGCAGATCCAGCGTCGTCTTCGCCCCCGCGACCCGGCGGTCGATGATCGTCAGCGAGCTTTTGCCGAGCCCCGCCGCCAGCGCTGCGAGCCGCCGCTCCAGCGCGAACGCCACCGGATGCGCCGCCGCCGCGTCCCGGTCGGCCACGAAGCTCGCCGTGTCCGCCGCCGCCGTGGCAACCGCCTCCGCCCCCGCCGCCTGCGCCTGCGCGGCCAGGTCGGCCGCATACTGCCTCGCATGCGCCCGGGTCGAGAACGCCCGCCCCCGCTCCGCCGCGACGCTGGCATTCGCCATGATCTCCGCCGCCTGCACCGCGTGGTAGGCCTCGGCCGCGCCCGCCGGCGGATGGATCGCCTCGATCACCACCGCCGACACCTCCAGCCCGGTCGCGTCGGCATCGAGCCGCGCCTGGATTGCCGCCCGCAGCTGCTCCCCCAGCCGCTCCCGGTTGCCGCCCAGCAGCGCCTCCAGCGTCTGCCCCGCCGCGAACCCGGCGATCACCCGCCCCGCCACCCCCCGCAGCAGCGCCTCCGGCTCCGCCGCCGCATACGCCGCCCTAAGCGCGTCCCCGTCCGACAGCCCGATCCGGTAGCGCAGCCGGATATCGGCGCTGACCACCTGGAAACTCTGCCCGCCAGCCCGGCCCGGCGCACCGCTCGCCACCACCAGCACCTGCTCGGCCGGATGCGCCTGCTCCCACAGCCGATCCGCCTCCGCCGGCGCTGGCCCCTCCGCGCTGGCCGTCGCGACCGCACCCGCCTCGCCACCCTCCGGCGAAATCTCGTGCAAAACCCCGTATTCGAGCCGCCGCACCCGCCCCATCGGCCACGGCAGGATCGCATGCACCCCCGGACCCAGCACCGCCACCGGGGCCCCGAACCGCTCGTAGATCCCCCGGCTATCCATCCCCAGCAGCACCACCCCGCTCAGCCCCCAGCTCAACAGCGCGAGCCCCGCCACCACCGGCAGCGCCGCCCGCCGCACGAAACCGAGCGCCCACGAGCGCGAGAAGTCGATCCCCAGATGCGTCCGCACCGGCGCCGCCACGCCCCGCTCGGCCAGCCCCTCCGCCAACAGCCGCGGCAGCAGCGCGTCGACCGCCGCCCGCGCATCGCCCGGACCCGGCGGCGGCAGGAATCCCCGCCCCGCCGCCCGCAGCGCCACCTCGGCCGCCGCCACCGCCAGCACGGCCGCCACCCCCGCATCCAACGCCGGCGCGATCGCCACACCCAGCCCGCCCGCGATCTGCACCAATCCCGCCGCCGGCCACGCAACCACCGGGACCAGCAACAGCCGCCGCACCGCCTGCGCCTCCGGCAGCCGCACCGCCGGCATGGCCGCGAACACCCGCTCGGCCACCAGCAGCGGGAACGCCAGCAGGACCGCCACACCCCCCATCGCGCTCACGGCCGAAGAAGCCGCGCCATCCCCGCCCGGCGGCAACCCCGCCAGCACCCCCGCCAACACCGCCAGCGGCGCCACGATCAGCACCTGCGGCCACCGCGCCGCCTGGCCGACCCGCGCCGGATCGCCCGACGCCCCCCGAAACCGCCACCTCCTCCGTCCCCCCGGCCACGCCGCCTCCAGCGCCCGCAACCGCGCGCTCGTCAGCACCGCCGCGCCCGCCACCCCGGCCAACGAGAGCGTCAGAGCCGCCAGCCCGATCGGAACCAACCGCGTCCCCCGCAGCCCGGCCAACACCGGATTCGATACGAAAGGCGCCACCCCCCACAGCCCGGCAAGACCCCCGAACAGCACCAGCTGCAACAACCCCGTCCACCGCAGCGCCCCCAGCGCACGGCGATACAGCTCGGTCGGCGCCACGTCGGCGCGGGTCGTGTCGATCGCGTTCATGATTCGCCCGCGTAGCCTAACATGAGAAGGCCCGGCCTGGGCCGAGCCTTCTCACCGCACGCCGCGGTCTATTGCCAGCAGGCGATGTTGCGCGGGCTCAGCGTGATCGTGCAGCGCCCGGCCCGCGACGCCCCGATGTTGTAGACGCTCGCCAGATACCCGGTCGACGACGCCTGCAGCACCGCGAACCCGAACTCCGCCTGCGAATACGCGTGGCTCACCTGCGCCGTGGCGCTGCCGCTCGTGCTGTGCACCGTGAAACCCTGGTTCTGATACGCGTAGATCGGGTTCGTCGGGTCGTTCGGGTTCGCCGTCGCGTCCAGATTGTCCCCGCCGACGCCCACGATCATCTGCGGCGCAAACTTGGTGTAATCGGCGAAGTTGACATACTCGAACTGGTGGATGTGTCCCGACAGGAACATCGCCACCTGCATCGGCACGCCGCCGGAGAACGCGCTGTTCGCGTTCACCCCGCCGTTGAACGTCGCCTGCTCGGTGAAGTCGCCGCCATTGTTCGGCGCCCCGCTCACCAGCCCGTAGGGCGGCTTGTGCGTCACGTAGAACAGCGACGGCACCGCCGACGAGACCGCCCCCAGCGCCGCCGTCAGGTCGTAATCGTAGTTCTTCGCCATGTTGAGGTCGATGGCGCTGTCGTTGGCGTAGCTCGAATCGTGCACCAGCAGCCCGGTCCGGCCCATCGGCACGTAATACGTCGGCTCGAAATCGCCGCTGTACACCGCCCCGCTGCCCACCGGCGCGCTCCCCGCACCCCCCGCGCACGCCGCCAGGGACGGGTCGAACGGCCGCCCGTCCAGCAGCGCGTACCACCCCCGCGCGCCGCGTCCGCAGCTCTCATGGTTGCCGCGCGTCATCACCCAGGGCGCCGATGCCAACAGCGTGGCGCCCGGATACAGCACATCCGCGTTCCAGGAATCGAACGTGTCGCCCCACGGCTCGTAATTGGCGTTCGTCGCGTCCGAGCAGCCCGCCACATACTCGTGCGCCGGAACGCCGCCCGCGGCCGGAACGATGCAGCTGGTGTCGCGGTAAAAGTAATCGCCGACATGGATGATCAGGTCCGGCTTGAACTGCGCCTCGTAATTGGCCAGCGCCGCAAACGGGAAGCCCGCCGGGTCATGGCAATTCTGCTGGTTGGCCTTGGCCATCCGGCACCCCGTATCGGCCAGGATCAGAATGCGCTGCGGGTTCGCCACCGGCAGCTTGAGGTCGACGCCGCCGATCGTCGCAATCGTGTGCCCGCCCGGCACCACCGCCTCGCACTCGCCCCACGCCGTCGTCGCCTTCGCCGTCCCGTCCGGGAACGTCCCCGGCGCCGTCGCCCCGGCGCTCACGAAATACTGCGGATAGCCGCCCGCATTGGCGTTTGTGTAGCCGGCCGTCCCCGGCGTGTTCGCCAGCTCCCCGCCCGTGAACCGCACCTTCATCGCGAGAGTGAGCGACCCGTCCAGCACCACCGACGGGCAGACCCCGTCGTTGATCACCGCCCGCGCCAGCACGGTCGGCGTCGTGCTCAGCGGCTGTTCGCCATACTGCCCCGCCGCCAACGCCGTGCTCGACGAGCCCGGCCCGAGCTGGATCCACCGCGCCACGATGTTGTCGGCGCGGGCTGCCAACGGTGCCATCAAGCCGGCGAGGACGAAGCCGCGGGCGGCCAGGGCCAACGAGCGCATGAACGGTCCTTTTCCGATCGATGCGATCCAACGTACAGCAGAGTTCCTTGCCTTGCGTGACGATTGCGATAAATTCAGTCCGGCTCCCACCGCCGCCGCCGATACGCGAACACCGCCCGCGTTCCCCCATCCGACGCCCCGCCCGACGCCAGGAACTCCACCAGCCGCCCCAGCACCGCCCGCGTCACCTCCATCAGCTCCAGCTCCAGCGCCTCGCTCACCGGATAGAACCGCACCGATCCCAACTCCCGGCTATCCGCCGCCACCCCCTCCACCAGCCCGGCCGACGCCACCAGGAACCGCGCGTTGAACCGGATCGGCGAGCTCGGCGGCGTGATCGCCCGGCACAAATAATGAATGCCCGCCAGCCGCGGCGGCGTCCCGAAACTCAGCCCGGTCTCCTCCTCCAGCTCCCGCGCCGCCGCCATCACCAGCCCCCGCGCCAACCGCGGCCGCGCCACCCGCCCCAGCAGCGCCAGCGTCTCCGCCTCCGGCTCGCTCGCCGCCGCCGCCAGCCCGTCCCCCTTGTCGACCGCGCCCCCCGGGAATACGAGCCGGTTCGGCATGAACCGGTGCCCGGCGCCCCGCACGCCCATCAGCACCTCCGTCCCGTCCGGTCCCTCCCGCCACAGCAGCAAGCTCGCCGCGTGCCGCGCGAACACCGGCCGTCTCCGTGGGGTGCTCTCCGATCGCCCGCTCATGCCGCCAAGGCCTCGAACACGTCGCCCCCCGGCGCCACTCCCTCGATATGCGCCCGATGCCACAGCGCGTAGAACAGCAGCGTCCAGGCCGCCCGCGACTCCCGCTTGCCGTCCGCGTGCCGGAACAATGAAACTACCCGGTCCGCCCGCGCGATCTCCGCCACCCCCGCCGACTGCGCCACCAGCGGCCCCAACCGCGCCCCCTGCGCCGCGATCCACGCCCCGATCGGAACCGTGAACCCCTGCTTCGCTGCGAACGGCTGCGCCTCCGGCATCGCCCGCTCCAGCCACCGCCGCAAAAGGTACTTGCCCCTGCCGCGCCGGACCTTCTCCCCGTCCGGCAGCCCGAACCCGGCCGCCGCCACCTCCAAATCCAGGAACGGCGTCCGCCCCTCCACCCCGTGCGCCATCAGGCACCGGTCCAGCTTCAGCAGCAGGTCGTGCGGCAGCCAGTCCGCGATGTCCGTCGCCTGCGCGATCCCCAGCCGCGTCCGCCCGGGTTGCGCCGCCTGCGCCTCGGCCGCCGCCAGCCCGTCCCGCCAGGCCTCCTGCGCCACCCGCAGCACCTCCAGCTTGTCGAACGTGCCCCGCGCCCGCATCACCCGCCCGCCCTGCCACCAGGGCCGCATCGCGCTGCGATACCGCCCATATCCGGCAAAGATCTCGTCCCCGCCTTCGCCGCACAGAATCACCTTCACATCGCGCCGCGCCCGCTGCGCCAGGAACCAGGTCGGGATGATCGCGTAGTCGGCCGCCGGGTCGTCCATGCAGGCGACGATCTCCGGCAGGTGCCGCCACACCATCGCCTGCGTGATCTCCACGCTCTCGTGCCGCGCCCCCACCGCCCGCGCGACGATCGCCGCCTGCGCCCGCTCGTCCGCCGCCCCCGGAACGTCGAACCCGGCCGTATACGCCAGCACCTTCTCGCTGTTCAGCCGCGCCATCGCCGCCAGGATCGCCGAACTGTCCACGCCCCCCGACAGGAACATCCCGTACGGCACGTCGCTCCGCTGATGCAGCTCCACGCTCCGCATCAGCGCCCCGTCCAGCCGCCCGAGTGCCTCCTCTTCACTTGCCGAAACCGGCGCTCCTTCCGGCAAGCTCGCGACCCGCGAACGATCCAACACATGACCGTCCACGATTCGAATACTCTCCCCCGGCAGCACCCGATCGATCCCGTGGAAAATACTCGCCGCCCCCGTCGTGAACTGCATCTGCAGCAGCTCGTCCCGCGCCACCGGGTTGACCCGGCGCTCCACCAGCCCGGCCGCCAGCAGCGCCTGCGGCTCCGACGCGAACGCCATCCCCCCCGGCACCGCCGCCACATACAGCGGCTTGATCCCGAACGGGTCCCGCGACAGCGTCAGCGACCGCTGCGCCCGCTCGTGGATCGCGATCGCATACATCCCGCGCAGCGCCGCAGCATACCCGGCCCCCTCGCGCAGCCACAGATGCAGCGGCGGCTCGCAATCGCTCCCCGTCGCGAAATGCGCCCCCGTCAGCGCCTCCCGCAACTCTCGATAATTATAGATCTCCCCGTTCGCGATAAGCGTCGCCGGCCCCGCGTGCAACGGCTGGTCGCCCCCCGCCAGGTCGATGATCGCCAGCCGCGTGTGCACCAGCGCGACCCGGCCCAGCACCGAATGCCCGCCGCCATCCGGCCCCCGATGCGCCAGCGCCCGCCCCAACGCCGCCAACACCCCCGCATCCGGCGCCGGCACGCCCGCCGATAAGGACAGCCCCGCGATCCCGCACATCAGCGCGCCGCCTGCATCGCGTGCAGCGTTTCCTGCCACCGCGCCACCACCGGCGCCTCCGCGAACGACCGCGCCCACTCCGCCCGCCCAGCCGCCGCCAGCCCCGCCGCCAGTCCCGGGTCGCCCAGCACCGTGCGGATCGCCGCCGCCAGCCGCGCCGGGTCCTCCGGCGGCACCAGCAGCCCGGTCCGTCCGGGATCGATCACCTCCAACGGCCCCGCCACCGCCGCCGCCACCACCGGCCGCCCCGCCGAAAACGCCTCGATCACCACGTTCCCCAACGGCTCATGCCGGCTCGAACAGACCAGCACGTCGCACCCCGCCAGCAGCGCCCCGGTATCCTGCCGCCACCCCAGCAGGTGCACCCGCGCCGCGATCCCCTCCGCCTCCGCCAGCGCCCGCAGCGCCCCCCGTTCCGGCCCATCCCCCGCCAGCACCAGCTGCGCCTCCGGCACGCCCGCCATCGCCCGGATCAGCACGTCGAACCCCTTGTTGCGATGCAGCCGCCCCAGCGCCAGCACCACCCGTCCCGCCGGCAGCCGCGCCGGCATCGCCCCCGCCAGGTCCGGCGCGAAATTCGGCAGGTGATGCACCCGCCCCGCCGGCCACCCCTGCTCGCGCACCCACGCGACGATCCCCCGCGTGTTGCCGATCAGATGCTCGCACCGCCGATAGTAGCGTAGGTCGTAATACCCCCCGAGCCGCCCCGCCGTGACCCAGCTCCCCGGCAGCATCGCCCGCGCCGCCCGGTTCATCCAAGCGACCACCACCCCCGGCTCGAACTCCCGCAGAACCCGCCGCAGCCGGCCCGGCGTCACCAGGTCGAGCGCGCCCCCGAACCCCAGCTCCACGGGCGCCACCCCCGCCGCCGCCATCCGCCCCGCCCGCGCCGCATCCCGCCGCACCACCGGCAAAACGGCATCGCCCGCCGCATGCATCGCCGCGCTCAACCGCTCGAAGAACAACTCCGCCCCGCCCGCCCGGGCGCCAGCCATCACATGAGCAATTCGCATGCCGGGGCTCTAGCACACCCGGCCGGACCCTCGTAGCCGCTCAGCCCGCCTCCTCGCACACCACCCGCAACAGAACCGCCGCCCCCGCCTCGGCATCGCCCGGCGTCATGTCTTCCAGCTCGCTATGGCTGATCCCGTCCTTGCACGGCACGAAGATCATCTGGCTGCGGCAAAACGGCGCCATCCGGATCGCATCATGCCCCGCCCGGCTCCGCAGCCGCAGCGTCCCGTAGCCCAGCGCGTCCGCCGCCCGCTGCACCGCCGCGCCCAGCCCCCGATCGAAATCCACCGCCGGCCGCACCGGCGCATCCTCGAGCGCAATCCGCATCCCGCTCTCCCCGGCGACCCGGTCCGCCGCCCCCGCCACCGCCGCCCGGATCCCCTCGATCCCCTCCATCGTCGGATGCGTCGCCGAAAACGACAGCCTTACGTGATGCGGAATGTTGATCCGGTTGTTCGGCCACACCTCCATCGCCGCCACCCCCGCCGACCCGGCCCCATCCCCCGCCGCCGCTTGCCCGATCGCCTCCGCCGCCGTGATCAGCGCCGCCGCGTTCACCAGCGCATTCCGCCGCTGCCCCATCGGCGTTGCCTGCGCGTGCCCGTTCTCGCCGAAGCAATCGATCACGAGGAACAAATTGTTCTCCGTCCCCTCCACCACCCCGATCGTCTTGCCCGCCCGCTGCAGCCGGTCCCCCTGCTCGATGTGCAGCTCCAAATAGCAGTGCGCCGCCCCGGGCCCCCGTCCATCGCCGAGGAACCCGATCCTCCGCAATTCCTCCCCGACCCGGCGCCCGCCACGATCCATCGCCGCATGCGCCTCCGCCAGCTTCAGCGCTCCCGCATGCACCGCCGCCCCCATCAGCCCCGGCGCGAACCGCGCCCCTTCCTCGTTCGTCCAGTTGACCACCACCACCGGCCGCCGCGTCCGCACCCCCGCCCGGTCCAACGCCCGCACGCATTCCAGCCCGGCCAACACCCCCAGCGGGCCATCGAACTTCCCCCCGGGCTGCTGCGTGTCCAGATGGCTGCCCACCAGAACCGGGGCCGAACCCGCCTCGCTCCCCTCCCGCCGCGCGAACATGTTGCCCATCGCGTCCACCGTCAGCGCCAGCCCGGCGTCCCGGCACCAATGCGCGAACAGATGCCGCCCCGCCGCATCCGCATCCGTCAGCGCCAGCCGGTCGCACCCGCCCCGCGGCAACGCCCCGATGCTCCCCAGAGTCATGAGGTCCGACCACAGCCGGTCACGGTCGATCGAGGGTTCGCTCATGCCCCGAACCTGCCCGCTACCGCCGCAGACGTCCACGGCCCGGCCGATTGTGCTCATTGTGCTCACCCCGGCCTTGCCGCAAGCTCGCCCGATCGTGCCGCGCCTCCCGGTCGTCCTCATCCTCGGCACCACCCAAACCCTCGCCTGGGCCTCCAGCGTCTACCTCCCCGCCGTGCTCGCGGGCCCCCTGGCCGCCGATCTCCATGTCCCGACCGACTGGGTCTTCGCCGCCGTCTCCGCCGCCTTGCTGCTCTCCGCGCTGCTCAGCCCCGCCCTGGGCCGATCCATCGACCGCTACGGCGGCCGGGCCATCCTCGCCGGCTCCAACCTCGTCTTCGCCGCCGGCCTCCTCCTGCTCGCCACGGCCTCCACCCTCGCCGGAGCCGCCGCCGCCTGGGCGCTCATCGGCATCGGCATGGCCGCCGGCCTCTACGAAGCCGCCTTCGCCACCGTGGCCGCCCTCTACGGCCGCGAGGCGAGGGGAGCCATCACCGGAATCACTCTCATCGGCGGCTTCGCCAGCACCATCGGCTGGCCGCTCACCACCTACCTCATCGCGGCCTACGGCTGGCGCGACGCCTGCCTCACCTGGGCCGCCCTCCACCTCTTGGTCGGCCTCCCGCTCAACCTGCTGCTGCCGCGCGCCGCCACCGCCCCCAGCCGCGAGCCGCCCCCCGCCCCGCCCGCCGGCGCCGTCCCCGCCCGCCCCATGATCCTCCTGATCGTCGCGTTCACCGCCGTGGCGTTCGTCACCAGCGCCATGGCCGCCCATCTTCCCCGTCTGCTCGTCATGGCCGGCATGGACCGGTCCGCCGCGATCGCCGCCGCCGCTCTCGTCGGCCCGGCGCAAGTCGCCGCCCGCCTCGCCGAATTCGGCCTTCTCCGCCGCCTCTCCGCCCGCAACATGGCCCGCCTCGCCGCATCGCTGCACCCGGCCGGCGCCGCCGCCCTCGCGCTGGTCGGCGCCCCCGCCGCACTCGTCTTCACCCTCCTCCACGGCGCCGGTAACGGCATGCTCACCATCGCCCGCGGCATCCTCCCGCTCGCGCTGTTCGGCCCCGACCGCTACGGTGCCCGCGCGGGCCTGCTCGCCGCCCCCGCCCGCTTCGGCCAAGCCGCCGCACCGTTGCTCTTCGGCCTCCTGCTGGACCGCGCCGGCCTCTTCCCCGCGCTCCTCCTCTCCTTCACCCTCGGCACGCTCGCCACCCTCGCCCTCACCGCCCTGCCGCGCGCCTCTTGACCACCGCCTTGCACCCCACCCGGCCGCCGCCTACGTCACCCTCATGACCGACATCGCCCTGCTCCCCGACCGCGCCGTCCTCGAGATCGCCGGCGAGGACCGCGTCTCCTTCCTGCAGGGCCTCGTTTCCAACGACGTCACCCAGGCCGCCCCCGGCCGCGCCGTCTGGGCCGCGCTCCTCACCCCGCAGGGCAAGTGGCTCGCCGACTTCTTCATCCTCGCCGACGCCGACCGCCTCCTGCTCGACCTCGAGGCCGGCCAACGCGACACCGTCATCAAACTCCTCACCCGCTACCGCCTGCGCGCCAAGGTCACCCTCAGCCGCCTCGATCTTCCCGTCTCCGCCGCCTGGAACGGCGCGCCGGACACCCCGATCCAAGCCCCCGACCCGCGGCTGCCCGAAGCCGGCTGGCGCATCTTGGGCGAGGTCGAGCCCACCACCGACGCCGCCGCCTACGACGCCCACCGCCTCGCCCTCGGCCTCCCCGACGGCTCCCGCGATCTCGAATCGGAAAAGAGCACCCTCGTCGAATCCGGCTTCGACGAACTCGGCGGCATCTCCTGGGAAAAGGGCTGCTACATGGGCCAGGAACTCACCGCCCGCACCAAATACCGCGGCCTCGTCAAGCGCCGCCTCGTCGCCGTCGCCGTCGCCGGCGAGCTTCCGCCGCCCGGCACTCCCATTTTTCACAACGATGTCGACGTGGGCACCCTGCGCTCCGGCCGCGGCGACCGCGCCCTCGCATCCCTCCGCCTCGACGCCATCCGCGCCGACCATCTGACCTGCGCCGGCGCGAGCCTCACCCCGCGCCCATCGCCCTGGCTCAACTGGGAGAAATCGCTCCACGCGACGGCATAGCGACCCGGCGCCCCGCCCACTCCGGCGCCGCCCCGCGTCGCGCCGCCAGCGTCCGCGCCATCGCCTCCGGCCACGGCGTCGCCCGCCGCGTCTCCAAGCTCACGCACAGATACAGTAGTTCCTGCTGCGCCGAGACTGCCCCGTCCCGCATCCGCCGCATCTCGTGCGCCACGTGCAGCCGCTTGTCGTCCGCGCCCACCACGCTCGACGCCACCGCCACCGTCTCGCCTTCCAGCAGCTCGGCCCGATACAGCGTGTGGGTCTCCACCGCGAACGTCCCGAACCCCGCCGCCCGGAACGCGTCGCCGAGCCCGAGCGAACGCCACAGCGCGTCCGTCGCCTCGTCGAACAGCAGGATGTAATAGGCGAGGTTCAGGTGCCCGTTGCTATCGATCCACTCGGGCCGCACGGTGAACGGTCCGCTCTCGAACCGTTCCCCCGCGCCGTCGTCCACCCCGGTCAGCTGTTGTCGAACCCGCCTCCGTCGAACCCGCCGCCGCTATCGAAACCGCCGCCGTCGAACCCGCCGCCATCGTTGCTGGCCTGGTCGAACCCGCCGCCTCCGAATCCGCCGCCGAAGCCGCCCTGGTCGTTACCGAAGCCGCTCGTAAAATCGCCCGACGGATCCACCCCGGCGCCATCGAACGCGGTCGTCCCGCTATCCGCCCCACCGAGGAACCCGCCCGCGCCCGGCTCGGCCGCCATCGCCTCGCCGATCCCATGATGCCCGCTGAACGCGTTCATCAGCGCGTTGCCGACCACCATGCCGCCCGCGACGCCGGCCGCCGTCGTCAGCGCCGACCCCAGAAAGCCGGAGCCGCCCCGGTTGAACATCCCCGGCTGATACTGCGACGGATAGGCCGGGGGAGGGGGCGCATATTGCGGCTGCCCATACCCGCCCTGCGCGCCACCCGCCGAACCCCACGGACCCTGCTGCGGCGGCCGCTGCTGCTGCCCACCGCCGAACAAGCCCCCGAACAGCCCGCCGCTCCGCGCCTGCTGCTGCGGCGCCTGCTGCTGCTGCTGGCGCGCCTGCTCCAACTCCCACTGCAGCCGCTGCAGCCGGTTGTTCATCTCCGTCAGCGCCGCCTCCTGCACCACCGCCATCTGCGTGATGCGGTACCGCGCCTCCGGATATTTCTGCATCTGCTCGCCGATGAACTGGTCCGCCTCGCGATCGATCGGCGGCAGCGCCGGCTGCGCCTGCGGCACGCTCCCGCCCCCGATGAAGCTGCCCGCCTGCGGCGAACCCCCCACGCGAGCAATGAAACGGGCGATCAGATCGCGTTCTTCTTGGGTCATGTCACGTCCCTGATGGTATGTGGCCGCACGCAATTGGTTCGGTTTCAGTTCAGCTTCAAGGGCCCCACTCCTGCAGCGGGCACCGGTCCATCACCACCCGCAACCCGGCCGCCTCCGCCCGCGCCGCCGCCGCCTCGTCGATCACGCCCAGTTGCATCCAAACCGTCCGCGCCCCCAGCCGGATCGCCTCGTCCACCACGTCCCCCGCCTGGTCCGACGCCCGGAAGATGTCCACCATGTCCAGCGGCCCGGCAGCCGCGGCCTCCGCCAGCGTCGCCACCACCGGCCGCCCGTGCAGCGTCTGCCCCGCCAGCCCCGGATTGACCCCCGTCACCTCGAACCCGCTCGAGGCCAGGAATTTAAACACGTAGTTGGCGGCCCGCTCCGGCTTGGCTGACGCGCCGACCACCGCGATTCGCTTGGTCGTCCGCCGGATGTCGCTGATGAGATCGCTCATGATTGCATAACGCGCTTGCCCCCGTATGGTGCCGCCAAATGACCGACGCGCCCAGTTTCCAAGACCTGATCCTCCGCCTCCACGCGTTCTGGGCGGCCCAGGGCTGCGTCATCCTCCAGCCCTACGACCTCGAGATGGGCGCCGGCACCTTCCACCCCGCGACCACCCTGCGCGCCCTCGGCCCCAAACCCTGGCGCGCCGCCTACGTCCAGCCCTCCCGCCGCCCCAGCGACGCCCGCTACGGCGAAAATCCCAACCGCCTCGGCCACTACTACCAATACCAGGTCATCATGAAGCCGAGCCCGGACGACGCCCAGGCCCTCCTGCTCGACAGCTACCGCGCCATCGGCCTCGACCCGGCCCGCCACGATTTCCGCTTCGTCGAAGACGACTGGGAAAGCCCCACCCTCGGGGCCTGGGGCCTCGGCTGGGAAGTCTGGTGCGACGGCATGGAAGTCAGCCAATTCACCTACTTCCAGCAAGTCGGCGGCATCCCCGTCGTCACCCCCAGCGTCGAACTCACCTACGGCCTCGAACGCCTCGCCATGTACGTCCAAGGCGTCGAACGCGTCTACGACCTCCGGTTCAACGACCACGGAACCACCTACGGCGACATCTTCCTCCGCAACGAGCAGGAATACAGCCGCTACAATTTCGACCACGCCAACCCGGCGCTCCTGACCCGTCAATTCGACGACGCCGAACGCGAAAGCACCCGCCTCGCCGCCGAAAACCTCGCTCTCCCCGCCTACGACCAAACCATCAGGGCCAGCCACCTCTTCAACCTGCTCGACGCCAGCGGCGCCATCTCCGTCTCCGAACGCGCCGCCTACATCGCCCGCGTCCGCACCCTCGCCAAAGCCTGCTGCGAAGCCTGGCTCGCCCCGGACGCCCTTAACCCTTCATAAACCTGCGGCCCTTACCCTGCTCGAACCCGCAAGGGTGATGGCGTGAGCAGGACCGCATGCAACTTCTTCCAAAGACCCAGCCGAGGGCACTAGGCCTAGGCCCTCCCGCTGCAACCACCGCCTCCCTGCTCGACTGCACCGGGACCGGCCTCCTGGCCGTCGCCTGTGATGGCAGGATCACGATCGCCAACGCCGCCGCCCGCCACGTCCTCGGCATCCCCGCCGACCACGACCGCCTCGATCTCGAGGCGGCCGTCGCCCTCAGCCCCTCCGAACGGGCCCGCCTGCGCGAACTCGTCGGCGGCAATCTCGAAGGGCCCCTGCAGTTCTACACCGAATTCGGCATGCGCCTGGCCATCACGCGCCGGACCGCTCCAGATGGCAGCGTCCTCCTCTCCTTTGAAGAATCCGCCCCCGCCGCCCCCGCCGCCGCGCGGACGGACGCGCTGACCGGCCTGGCCGACCGGCACGTCTTCAACGAGCGTCTGGCCGCCCTCTGCGACAGCGGGTCCGAAGTCGCTCTCCTCATGATCGACCTCGACCGCTTCAAGCTGGTCAACGACACCCTCGGTCACCAGGCCGGGGACGCCCTGCTCCGCCTTGTCGGCCAGCGCCTCCGCAGCACCTTCCGCAACGCCGACGTCGTCAGCCGCTTCGGCGGCGACGAGTTCGCCATCGCCGCCGTCGCCGGGCCCGAGGCC
The DNA here is from genome assembly GCA_032249615.1 of Acetobacteraceae bacterium. Classification (GTDB taxonomy): domain Bacteria; phylum Pseudomonadota; class Alphaproteobacteria; order Acetobacterales; family Acetobacteraceae; genus JAVVHH01. Next base: position 11,507 of record JAVVHH010000003.1, on the reverse strand, counting down.
ACCTCCATCGCCGAACGCATCGTCAAGGTCCTCAGCCGCCCCTACCTGATCGAGGAGCAATCCGCCGTCGTCGGCGCCAGCATCGGAATCGCATACGCCCCCGTTCACGGGTGCGACCCGGTCTCGCTCACCCGCGCCGCCGACCTGGCCCTCTACCAAGCCAAGGCGGACGGCCGCGGCAACGTCCGCGTCTTCAACAGCGAGCTCGACCGCCGCGCCCGCAACCGCGGCACCCTCGCCGGCGATCTCCGCCGCGCCATCCCGCTCCGCCAGCTCGAGCTCCACTTCCAGCCGCAAATCACCCTCAAGACCCGCGAACTGACCGGGTTCGAAGCCCTCGTCCGCTGGCCCCACCCCGAACTCGGCAACATCCCGCCCGACCAGTTCATCCCCATGGCCGAGGAAATGGGCCTCATCATCCCCCTCGGCGAATGGGTCCTGAACGAAGCCTGCGAACAGGCCATGACTTGGCCCGGCCATCTCACCGTCGCCGTCAACGTCTCCCCCAAGCAGCTGGTCGACCCCGAACGCCTCCCGCGCACCATCGCCGCCACCCTGGCCAAGACCGGCCTGCCGGCGAACCGCCTCGAGATCGAGATCACCGAGACCGCCCTCGTCAACGAAGCCCAAGCCCTCGCGGTCCTCAGCAAGATCCGCAGCACCGGCGTCCGCATCAGCATGGACGATTTCGGCACCGGCTACTCCTCCCTGAGCCAGCTGCGGCGCTTCCCCTTCGACAAGATCAAGATCGACCGTTCCTTCGTCCGCGACCTCGGTGGCAGCGCCGAAGCCTCGGCCGTGGTCCGCGCCATCGCCGCCCTCGGACAAAGCCTCGGCATGGGCACCGTGGCCGAAGGCGTCGAAACCTCCGACCAGGAAGCGATCTGCCGCGACGATGGCTGTTCCACCATGCAGGGCTACCTCGTCAGCCGCCCGGTCCCTGCCGGCGCCGTGGCCGACTTGATCGATGATCTCCGGATTCCGCAACCAACCTGAGGTGACCATGCAAGAGCCCGTCTTCCGCCTGACCTATTGCAGCCACAGCGCCCTTGACTGCGCCGCCGACCCGACAGAGCTCGACCGCATCCTGGCGACCTCCCGCCGCAACAACGCCGCCGCCGGCGTGACCGGCGCCCTCATCTACAACCGCGGCATCTTCGCCCAAACCCTCGAGGGCTCCTTCGACGCCGTCCAGACCGTGTTCGAACGCATCCAGTCCGACCTGCGTCATGACGAGATCGTCGTCCTCCAGGCCGAGCCCGTCGAAGAGCGCCTGTTCGGCGCCTGGGCCATGGCGCAGGCCGAACCAGACCACCCCGCCCGCGTCCACGAGACCCTCACCAGCGCCATGATCGACCCGGGCGTCACGGCCGCGCCGCCCCTGCTCGAGCTGCTCACCCGCGTCGTCCGCCACGCCCCCGCGTAGCCAATCGAACATTGGGGGGTGGACACCGGGCCGGGTTTCCGGCTTTTGACCCTCCCTGATGCCCGAGTTGCTGCTTGAACTCCTGAGCGAAGAGATCCCCGCCCGCATGCAGGCTCGCGCCGCGGCCGATCTCTCACGCCTCCTTTCCGAAGCCCTCGCCCCGCTCACCCCCATCGCCGTCCGAACTTTCGCCGGCCCCCGCCGCATCGCGCTGACAGCCACCGTCGCCGCCGAACTCCCCGCCCAGACCACCGTCGAACGCGGCCCCCGCACCAGCGCCCCAGAGACCGCCCTGGCCGGCTTCCTCCGCAAGCACGCCGCCACGCGCGACCAACTCGTCGCCGAGGGCGACTTCTGGGTCCTCCACAAGCAATCCCCCGCGACCTCCGCCGCGACCCTGATCGCCCAGGCCATCCCCGCCCTGATCCGCCGCTTCCCCTGGCCCAAATCCATGCGCTGGGGCACCGGCAGCGCGCTCCTCTGGGTCCGCCCCCTCCGCCGCATCCTCTGCATCCTCGACGGCGAGACCGTGCCCTTCTTCCTCGCCGACAACGCCGACACCGGCCACCGCCTCGCATCGGACAACCAAACGGAAGGCCACCGCTTCCACAGCCCGGGCCCGGTCGCGGTCACCTCCGCCGCCGACTGGCAGAACACCCTGCGCGCCCGCCACGTCCTCGCCGACGCCGCCGACCGCCGCGCCCGCATCGAAACCGGCTTCGCCGACCTCGCCGCCGCCCAGGGCCTCCGCCTCGTCCCCGACGACGCGCTCCTCGACGAGATCGCCGGCCTCGTCGAATGGCCCGTCCCCCTCCTCGGCCGTATCGACGCCGCCTACATGGACCTGCCCGCCGAAGTCATGCAGGTCAGCATGCGCGTCAACCAGCGCTACGCCGCCCTCCAGAACCCCGACGGCAGCCCGGCCCCGTTCTTCGCCTTCGCCGCCAACGTCGAAGCCCACGACGCCGGCGCCACCATCATCGCCGGCAACGAACGCGTGCTCCGCGCCCGCTTCAGCGACGCCCGCCACTTCTGGGACACCGACCGCCGCACCCCGCTCGCCGACCGCCTCGCCGATCTCGACCGCATCACCTTCCACGCCAAGCTCGGCTCCCAGGGCGCCCGCGCCCGCCGCCTCGAACGCCTCGCCGCCGCCATCGCGCCCTACGTCGGCGCCGACCCGGCCCGCGCCGCCCGCGCCGCCCTGCTCGCCAAGGCCGACCTCACCACCGGCATGGTCGGCGAGTTCCCGGAACTCCAAGGCATCATGGGCGGCTACTACGCCGCAGGGGAGGGACCCGACATCGCCGCCGCGATCGCCACCCACTACGCCCCCAAAGGCCCCACCGACCCGGTGCCCACCGAGCCGGTCGCCATCGCCGTCGCCCTCGCCGACAAGATCGACCAGCTCTGCGCCTTCTTCGCCCTGGGCGAGATCCCCACCGGCTCCGGCGACCCCTTCGCCCTCCGCCGCGCCGCCCTCGGCATCATCCGCATCGTCCGCGAGAACGCCCTCCGTCTCCCACTCCGCCGCCTCTTCCACGAAGCCGAACCCGGCCTCCCCAGGGAGGTCCCCACCGGCCCCCTGCTCGACTTCATCGCCGACCGCCTCCGCGTCCAGCTCCGCGCCGAGGGCAAGCGCCACGACGTCCTCGCCGCCGTGTTCGGTGCCGCCCCCGACGACGACCTCGTCCGCCTCCTCGCCCGCACCGACGCCCTGGCCGCCTTCCTGCAAACCCCCGACGGCGCCAACCTCCTCGCCGCCGCCCGCCGCGCCGCCAACATCCTGCGCATCGAAGACAAGAAGGACGGCCCGCATCGTGGCGCCGTCGACCCGGCTCTGCTACGTCTCCGCCCTGAAACCGACCTTGCCGCCGCCCTCACCCGCACCGAAACGGCGCTCGCCGACCTCCTGCCCCGCGAGAACTTCGTCGACGGCATGAGTGAACTCGCCCGGCTCCGCCCCGTTCTCGACCCGTTCTTCGACGAGGTCACCGTCAACGCACCCGACCCCGCCCTGCGCGAAAATCGCCTCCGCCTCCTCTCCCGTATCGGCGCAGCCATGGCGCTCGCGGCCGACTTCTCCCGTATCGAAGGCTGACAACCACCATGCAGACCACAGAAGCGCAAAAATGGGTCTATAGCTTCGGCGCGTCCTCCAATGACGGCCGTGCCGACATGCGAAACCTCCTCGGCGGCAAGGGCGCCAACCTCGCCGAAATGGCCAGCATCGGCCTGCCCGTCCCGCCCGGCTTCACCATCACGACCAAGGTCTGCACCGCCTTCTATGACAACGGCAAGAAATACCCCGACGGCCTGGACGAACAGGTCCGCGCCGCGCTGGCCACCGTCGAGGACCATGTCGGCCTCAAGTTCGGCGACCCGGAACGCCCCCTCCTCGTCTCCGTCCGCTCCGGCGCCCGCGTCTCCATGCCCGGCATGATGGACACCGTCCTCAACCTCGGCCTCAACGACGAAACGGTGAAGGGCCTCGAGAAGGCCAGCGGCGACTCGCGCTTCGCCTGGGACAGCTACCGCCGCTTCATCCAGATGTACGGCTCCGTCGTCCTCGGCGTCGAGCACCACCGCTTCGAGGAGATCATCGAGACCGCCAAGCTCGATGCCGGGGTCAACGAAGACACCGCGCTCTCGCCGGATGACTGGCGCCGTGTCGTGAGCGAATACAAGGATATGGTCCAACAAGAGAAGGGCGCGCCCTTCCCGATGGACCCGCGCGAGCAGCTCTGGGGCGCCATCGGCGCCGTGTTCGGCTCCTGGATGAACCCCCGCGCCAACACCTACCGCCGCCTGCACGACATCCCCGCCAACTGGGGCACCGCCGTCAACGTCCAGGCCATGGTCTTCGGCAACATGGGCACCGACTGCGCCACCGGCGTCTGCTTCACCCGCGACCCCAGCACCGGCGAGAACATCTTCTACGGCGAATTCCTCGTCAACGCGCAGGGCGAAGACGTCGTCGCCGGCATCCGCACCCCCCAGCCCCTCTCCAAGCTCCGCGCCGAGCCCGGCGAGATCAGCATGGAAGAGGCGCTCCCATCCGCCTACGCCGACCTCGTCGCTGTCCGCGAAACGCTCGAGAAACACTACCTCGACATGCAGGACATCGAGTTCACCGTGCAGCAGAACAAGCTGTACATGCTGCAAACGCGCAACGGCAAGCGCACCACCGCCGCCAGCCTTCGGATCGCTGTCGAAATGGCCCAGTCCGGCCTGATCGACAAGGTCGAAGCCATCAAGCGCGTCAGCCCGGCCTCGCTCGATCAGCTCCTCCACCCCACTCTCGACCCCAAGGCTCCCCGCAAGCTGCTCTCCCGCGGTCTGCCCGCGAGCCCGGGCGCGGCCAGCGGCACCGCCGTGTTCAGCGCCGATGAAGCCGAGATGCGCGCCGCCAAGGGCGAAGCCGTCATCCTCGTCCGCATCGAAACCAGCCCCGAAGACATCCACGGCATGCACGCCGCCCAGGGCATCGTCACCACCCGCGGCGGCATGACCAGCCACGCGGCCGTCGTCGCCCGCGGCATGGGCCGCCCCTGCGTCTCCGGCGCCGGCGGCATCAGCGTCGACTACGGCGCTCAAACCCTCTCCGCCAACGGCCTGACCGTCCGCGCCGGCGAGACCATCACCCTCGACGGCGCCACCGGCGAGGTCTTCGTCGGCGCCGTCGCCATGATCGAGCCCAGCCTTTCCGGCGACTTCGGCACCCTCATGACCTGGGCTGACGAGGTCCGCCGCATGGGCGTGCGCACCAACGCCGAAACCCCGCTCGACGCCGAAACCGCCCGCAAGTTCGGCGCCGAAGGCATCGGCCTCTCCCGCACCGAGCACATGTTCTTCGACCCGGCTCGAATCGGCGCCGTCCGCCAGATGATCATGGCTTCCGACACCGCCGGCCGCCGCGCCGCTCTCGACAAACTCCTCCCGTTCCAGCGCCAGGATTTCGCCGACCTGTTCCGCATCATGGCCGGGCTCCCCGTCACCATCCGCCTGCTCGACCCGCCGCTCCACGAATTCCTGCCGCACCGCGACGAGGAACTCGCCGACGTCGCCGAAAGCCTCGGCACCGACGTCGAAACCATGCGCCGCCGCGCTTCCGAACTCGCCGAAGCCAACCCAATGCTCGGCCACCGCGGCTGCCGCCTCGGCATCTCCTACCCCGAGATCTACGAAATGCAGGCCCGCGCCATCTTTGAAGGCGCCATCGACGCCAAGCGCGCCGCCGGCCTCGCCCCCATCCCCGAGATCATGATCCCCCTCATCGCGACCCGGCGCGAGCTCGAGATCACCCGCGCCCAAGTCGACAACATCGCCAAGGCCGTCTTCGCCGAACAGGGCGAGACGATCGAATACCTCGTCGGCACCATGATCGAACTTCCTCGCGCCGCCATGATGGCCGACAAGATCGCCGAGATCGCCGACTTCTTCAGCTTCGGCACCAACGACCTCACCCAAACCGTCTTCGGCCTCTCCCGTGACGACGCCGGCCGCTTCCTCCCCGACTACGTGAGCCAAGGGATCCTCCCGAAGGACCCCTTCATCACCCTCGATGTCGACGGCGTCGGCCGCATGGTCCGCCTCGCCGCCGAAGGCGCCCGCGGCACCAAGCCGAATCTCAAGATGGGCATCTGCGGCGAACACGGCGGTGACCCCGCCAGCATCGCCTTCTGCGAGGAAGTCGGCCTCGACTACGTCAGCTGCAGCCCCTACCGGGTCCCCGTCGCCCGCCTCGCCGCCGCCCAAGCCGCCCTCGGCGTCGGCGGAGACCGCACCGCCTGATCGACACCCGGCCCTGAAACCCTCTCCCGCTGCGGGAGAGGGCAGGGGAGGGTCCCTCAACTCCTCACAAACACCACCGCCACGCCGTCAGCATATTGCCGCCGCCACCCCGTCAGCCCATCAAACCCCGCCACCAACGGATCATCGACCGCCAACAGCGCCCATGTGACACCATAACGGTCCACCCCGCGACGCAACGATCCCACATCCGCCCGCGCCATCGCCATGTAGTCGCCGATGAACGCATCCCCGAACAGCTCGACCCGCCCATCGACGAACGGCCGCAGTCCCGACAACGCCAGATAACCGCCGAACTGCGTGCTGTTCAGCATCGGCGAGCCCGCGAGCTCCGGCGGAAGCTGCGCCAGCGCCGAGACCGGCATCGCCCTGGCATCAATCGTCTGAACCGGAAGCGCCAGCCGCAGCACCGCCACCAGCGCCAGCCCCGCCCAGTAGAACCCCATTCCTCCCCGTCGCCGTCGCGTTCGCTCAGGTTCGGCAAACGCGCGCTCGATCGGTTCGGCAAGGATCAACGCCCCCACGATCCCGAACAACGGCACGTGCCGCGCGTGCAGGATCGTCAGATGCAGCATCCCGAGCAGCAGCAGCAGCCGGAGCCACGGCAGCCGGACCCGCCCCGTCCCAAGCAGCGCCACCAACGCGAGAACGACGCTCTCGAAGCCGAATTGTTTGGTGAAATCGACCGGCTGCCACTCCTGGATGAATCCCAAGCTATGGAGCTGCAACAATCGGAACGGAAACAGCAGCCCGTCCCACCCCAGCGGCGTCACCATGGCCGCCACGGCTGACCCCGCCACGAAACCCCACCAGCGCCAAACCAATCCGGCCTCACGACCCGGCGCCAACATCGCCTCCACCGCGAACGCCGCCGCCAGCGCGATCCCGAAAGCGAAGCCGCCGTGCAGGTTCGCCCAGACCACCATCAGCAGCAACATCGGCCATGGCGGCGCGCGGCCCTCGTGCCGCGTAATCACCAACCCCGCCACCCACAGCTCCAGCACCGGCAACGCCAGCACATGCGGGCGCGCCAGAACACTCGGGATCACGCACAGCAATGCCCCGCTCGTCAGCAGCATCGTCGACCGCCAGCCGCACAACCGCCCGACATGCCGCGCCAGGTTGCTGAACGTGACCGCCGCCGCCGCCGCCGTCAGCAGCACCACCCCCGACAGCCCGGCCACCCGGTAAGCCGCCCCGAACCACACCTCCGACAACCACTCATGCGCCGTCCACGGCTGGCCCGCGAACGTCGACGTGAACGGATCCGACCGCAGCACGGCCAGATGCTCGAGCATCCAACCGCCCGCCGCGATGTGCGTGAACGTGTCCCCGTCGTTCAACACCGCGGCGGCGGCGCACACCACCATGATCGCGACGAGCAGCCCGAACACCGCTGGCGGGTAGAGACAGCTCGATCCGTCGGTAGCTGCCAAGTCGTTCTGCATCCGCCACGAGCCTAGCAGCCCGGCCTTAACGATCTCTGAACCCCACCGCCTCCGGACTTGCGCCGCCCCCGTCCGCCCGCCAAACCACCCCCATGTCCCCAGGCTATCTCCCCTTCGCCGGCGCCCTCAAACTCCCCGCCTTCACCTGCGACAACTGCAACTACTGGCAGCGCCACTTCGAGCGCCCCGCCCTCTGCCCCATGTGCCTCGACGCCCGCCACGTCGTTCCCCAAACCGGCTGGCAATTCTGGACCCGCGAGGAAGCGCGATCCCGCTTCCCCTGCCACTGGGCCGAGCTTGAGCCCGGCGTCTGGCGCTTCTGGAACGACCCGGTCACCGGCATCGGCCCTAGCGCCTACCTCATCCAAACACCTAACGGAAACATGGGCTTCGAGGGCTGCCCCGTCTTCAGCCAGGCCGCCCTCGACCACATCGAAGCCCTCGGCGGCCTCCAGGTCCTCGCCGCCTCCCACCCCCACTCCTACGGCGCCCTCTGGCAGCTCCAGGACCGCTTCGACCCCGAACTCGCGCTCCACCCGGGCGACCTCGCCTGGTCCGCCGCCCTCCAGGTCTCCTGGCCCTTCGACGACACGCTCGAGCCGCTGCCGGGCCTCGAACTCCACCTCACCGCCGGCCATTTCGACGGACACACCGTCCTGTTCGACCGCGCCCGCAAGATCCTCTTCTGCGGCGACGCCCTCAAGTTCGAGCTGGACCCGGCAAACGCCCGCCAGGCCACCACCATCTCCGCCCACAAGGCCTTCGTGCGCGGCATCCCGCTCACCCCCAACGAGCTGCGCCACTACCGCCGGGTCTTCGCGCCCCTCGATTTCACCCAGACCTGGACCCCGTTCGAGCAAGCCCGCAACAGCGGCCGCCGCGAAGCCCTCGCCCTGATCGATTCCATGCTGGCCACCCGCCCCCACGCCTACCCGGTTCCGCTGCCAGAACTATCGCCTTGAATTTCCGCCCCGCACGCTGACCCCGGAGCCGCGCCTCCGCCGCACCGCACAACGCCGATCCCTCCCGCGCCAGTGTTCTTGCCTGCTCTTGCCGCCCCGTTCACGTGACGCTACGTCACGAGAACCACGGAGGAGGACGGCATGGCTCAAGCCTCAACAGCGCGAAACCGCAAGGAAATCGCCGTCAAGGGATCCAACGCGCCGGAACCGATGAACCAGGCCGAACTGCTGCAAGCCTACCGCGACATGCTCCTCATCCGCCGCTTCGAAGAGAAGGCCGGCCAGCTCTACGGCATGGGTCTCATCGGCGGCTTCTGCCACCTCTACATCGGCCAGGAAGCTGTCGTCGTCGGCATCAAATCCGCCCTCGGCGAGGGCGACCAAGTCATCACCTCCTACCGCGACCATGGCCACATGCTGGCCTGCGGCATGGAGCCCCGCGGCGTCATGGCCGAGCTGACCGGCCGCGCCGGCGGCTACAGCCACGGCAAGGGCGGCTCGATGCACATGTTCAGCAAGGAAAAGCGCTTCTTCGGCGGCCACGGCATCGTCGGCGCGCAGGTCTCGCTCGGCACCGGCCTGGCTTTCGCCAACTGGTATCGCGGCAACGACCGCGTGTCCGCCACCTATTTCGGCGAAGGCGCTTCCAACCAGGGCCAATGCTTCGAGAGCTTCAACCTCGCCGCCCTCATGAAGCTCCCCGTGATCTTCATCATCGAAAACAACCGCTACGGGATGGGCACCAGCGTCGAGCGCTCGTCGGCCTCGCGTGACCTCTCCCAGAACGGCGCACCCTGGGGCATCGCCTCGGCCCAGGTCGACGGCATGGACGTCATCGCCGTCAAGGCCGCCGCCGACGTCGCCGTCGCCCACTGCCGCTCCGGCGCCGGTCCCTACCTGATGGAGGTCAAAACCTACCGCTACCGCGGCCACTCCATGTCCGACCCGGCCAAATACCGCTCCCGTGACGAAGTCCAGAAGATGCGCACCGAGCGCGACTGCATCGAAGCCGCCCGGCACAAGCTCGAAGCCCTCGGCGTGGCCGAAGCCGAGTTCAAGCAGATCGACGACGAGATCAAGAGGCGTGTCCAGGATGCGGCCGACTTCGCCCAGGCCAGCCCCGAGCCCGACCCCTCCGAACTCTGGACCGATATCCTGGTGGAAGCCTGATCCATGCCGACGCAAATCCTCATGCCGGCCCTCTCGCCGACCATGACCGAAGGCAAGCTCGCCAAATGGCTGAAAAAGGCCGGTGACGACATCCGCTCCGGCGACGTGATCGCCGAGATCGAGACCGACAAGGCCACCATGGAGGTCGAAGCCGTCGACGAGGGCAAGCTCGGCCGTATCCTGATCGAGGAAGGCACCGAGGGCGTCGCCGTCAACACGCCCATCGCGGAGATGGCAGGCGAGGGCGGTGCCGCCGCCACCCCGGCCGCCGAAAAGCTCCCCGACGCCTCGCCCACCGTCCAGGCCCAGGCGATGCCCGGCACCACCGCGCAAACCACGCCGGCCGCCCCCGCCGCCCCGCTGGCCGCCGCCGCGCCGGAGAAGGACTGGGGCCCCACCAAGCCCACCACCGTCCGCGAGGCGCTGCGCGACGCCATGGCCCTCGAGCTCCGCACCGACGACCGCGTCTTCCTCCTCGGCGAGGAAGTCGCCCAATACCAGGGCGCCTACAAGATCAGCCAGGGCCTGCTCGATGAGTTCGGCCCCCGCCGCATCATCGACACCCCCATCACCGAGCACGGTTTCACGGGTATGGCCGTGGGCGCGGCCATGGACGGCCTGAAGCCCATCGTCGAGTTCATGACCTTCAACTTCGCCATGCAGGCGATCGACCAGATCATCAACTCCGCCGCCAAAACCCTCTACATGTCGGGCGGCCAGATGGGCTGCCCCATCGTCTTCCGCGGTCCCAACGGCGCGGCTTCCCGCGTCGCCGCCCAGCACTCCCAGGACTACGCCTCCTGGTACGCCCACTGCCCCGGCCTCAAAGTCGTCGCCCCCTGGTCCGCCGCCGACGCCAAGGGTCTGCTCCGCGCCGCCATCCGTGACCCCAACCCGGTCATCGTCCTCGAAAACGAGATCCTCTACGGCCAGACCTTCGAGTGCCCGACCGACGACGATTTCGTCCTCCCCATCGGCAAGGCCAAGATCGAGCGCCAGGGCAAGCACGTCACCCTCGTCGCCTACAGCATCATGGTCGGCGTCGCCCTCAAAGCCGCCGAAACCCTCGCCGCCGACGGCATCGAGGCCGAAGTCATCAACCTCCGCTCCCTCCGCCCTATGGACACCCAGGCCATCGTCGCCAGCGTGAAGAAGACCAACCGCATCGTCACCGTCGAAGAGGGCTGGCCCTACGCCGGCATCGGCGCCGAGATCAACATGCAGATGATCGAACACTGCTTCGACGACCTCGACGCCCCGCCCACCCGCGTCTGCGGCCTCGACGTCCCGCTGCCCTACGCCGCCAACCTCGAAAAACTGGCCCTGCCGCAGCCCGATTGGGTCGTCGCCGCCGTCAAGAAGCTGTTCTAAGGGGAGCCCGGCCATGGCCACCAACATCCTCATGCCCGCCCTCTCGCCGACCATGACCGAAGGCACGCTCGCCCGCTGGCTCAAGAAAGAGGGTGAGGCGGTGAAAGCCGGCGACGTCATCGCCGAGATCGAAACCGACAAGGCCACCATGGAAGTCGAGGCCGTCGACGAGGGCATCCTGGGCAAGATCCTGGTCGCCGACGGCACCGCCAACGTGAAGGTCAACGCCCCCATCGCCGTCCTCGTCGAAGACGGCGAGTCCGCCGACGCCCCACCCTCCGCCCCTCAACCCCAAGCCGCGCCCAGCCCGGCCCCAAC
>JAVVHH010000002.1:0-60052 GCA_032249615.1 Acetobacteraceae bacterium | reverse complement strand
CGCGAGAGCCGGGTTCGCCTCCATGTACGGCGCATGTTCATCACCGATGAAGCCGGCCTTTTGCCGCCCTGGGCGCGCTTCGTGCAAGGCGTGGTCGACACGGAAGACCTGCCGCTCAACGTCAGCCGCGAGATGCTGCAGACCACCCCGGTCCTCGCCCGCATCCGGAAGGCGGTGACCAACCGCGTGCTCGGCGAGCTCAAGACTCGGTCCGCCGATGCCGAGAGCTACGACAAGTTCTGGACCGAGTTCGGCAGCGTGCTCAAGGAGGGCGTGTGGGACGACGCCGAGCACCGCAAGGAGGTCGCTGCCCTGATGCGGTTCCGCAGTTCGGCCGTCGAGGGCTGGACCAGCCTGGCCGACTACGTCACTCGCATGAAGGAAGGCCAGGAGGCGATCTACACGCTGTCGGGCGACGACGCGGCGGCGCTGGCCAAGTCGCCGCAGCTAGAAGGCTTCCGCGCCCGCGGCGTCGAAGTCTTGTTCCTGACCGACCCGGTCGACAGCTTCTGGCCCGACCGCCTCGGCGAATGGGACGGCAAGAAGCTGCGCAGCGTCACCCAGGGCGCCGAAGACATTGCCAAGCTCGCCCCCGAGACCGCGCCCGAGGGTGAGCCGGCCGACACGACCAAGCTGATCGAGGCGCTCAAGACGGCGCTCGCCGAAGCCGTAACGGCGATCCGCACCACCGACCGCTTGGTCGACAGCGCGGTCGTGCTGGCTGCGGCCGGCTACGGGCCCGATCTCCAGATGCAGCGCCTGCTCCGCCGCACCGGCAAGCCCGGCAACACGCTGCCGCCGACCCTGGAGCTGAACCCGCGGCATCCGCTCATCCGCCGCCTCGCCGAGAAGGCGGACGCCGGGGAGGACATCAACGAGGCCGCCCACACCCTGCTTGACCTCGCCCGCGTGCAGGACGGCGACATGCCCATCGACCCCGCGGCATTCGCCCGCCGGATCACGGCCGCACTCGCCGCATAGCGGCGGTGGATTAGTCCGGCGGAAACAGCGATCTTGGCAGCCTGAACCCTGCCGAGGTCGCGATGCCGGTCGAGCACAAGAGCGTAGCCAGCCCGGCGAGGAGCCAACACCTTCTCGCCTGGCCGCGGCGGATCGCCCCGGGCCTGCTGCTCTGCCTGCTCGTGACCGCGGTGGCGATCGGGCTGGAACGGGCCGAGGCGGCAGTGTTCGGCGCCACTTGGCTCGAGGCGCTCGTGCTGGCGATCCTCGTCGGCACCGCCATTCGAACCGCCTGGACCCCCGGCCCGGCCTGGCGGGCCGGCATCGGCTTCAGCGCCAAGACCCTGCTCGAAATCGCCGTCTTCGTGCTCGGGGCCTCGATCAGCGCCACCATGATCATCGCCGCGGGGCCTTACCTGATCGTCGGCATCGCCGGCATTGTGATCGTCGCCATCTTCGCCAGCTACGGCATCGGCCGCGCGCTCCGGCTACCGCACCGCATGGCGCTGCTAGTGGCCTGCGGTAACTCCATCTGCGGCAATTCCGCCATCGCCGCGGTCGCCCCCATCATCGGCGCCGATGGCGAGGACGTCGCCGCCTCGATCGCCTTCACCGCGGTGCTGGGTGTGCTGGTGGTGCTCGGCCTGCCCCTGCTGCCCGCCGTGCTTCACTTGAGCCACCTGCAATACGGCGTGCTCGCCGGGCTGACCGTCTATGCGGTGCCGCAGGTGCTCGCCGCGGCGGCGCCGCTCGGGCCCGTCGCGGTGCAGATGGGCACGCTCGTCAAGCTCGTGCGCGTCCTGATGCTCGGCCCCGTCGTCCTCAGCCTGTCCCTGCTGACCCGGCGCCTGCGCGCCCAAGCCGCCGATCACCCCCCAACCGCGGGCAGGCCGAAGCTGAGCAAGCTCGTGCCATGGTTCATCATCGGCTTCCTCGCGCTCGCGGCCTGTCGCTCCCTGGGGTTGATCCCCTACCCCCTGCTCGCCCCGGCCGCCCTGACCGTCAACGTGCTTACCACCATCTCCATGGCCGCCCTCGGCCTCGGCACCGACCTGAAAACCGTTGCGGGCGCGGGCCCCCGCGTCATCGCCGCCGTGACCGGCAGCTTGGCTCTACTGATGGTGATGAGCTTTGCCCTGATCCGGGCTGTCGGCATCGCCTGAGCGCGCGTTGAGTCCGTCGCCTGAGAACAGAGAGGTCCATCATGCGCCGCACAGCCACTGCAATGCTCGTCCTTGGATCCCTGCCGCTTCTCGCCTCGTGCGCAGGAAGCGGCACCTACACCCAGGGGCCACTCCAGCCGCAATCCTTGTCGGGCCCCTGCTCGGTCGACCGGTTCTTCTTTCTCGGCAACCGCTCCGTCCCGGCGCGGTTGACGATCGCCAACACCGGGCAGACCTGCACCTTCACCCTGGTCAATCCCGCCCTGAACGCGGTCATCAACGCAACGCTGCTCACCAAGCCGGCCCAACACGGCCGCGCGGAAACGAGCCTGATCTCGGGCGCGCGACAGGTGAGCGTGTCGTATACGCCGGCACCGGGCTACACGGGCCCGGATCAGTTCGGCGTGACGCTCGAGCCCGGTGCGACCGGGATTACCTTCAACGTCACGGTCACGCCGCCGCGCTGATCAGCGGCGGTCGCCCGTGTCGAGCGTCAGCACGCCCCCGGCGGCGCGCGAGACGCAGGTGCAGAGCTTCGTGTTCTCGGCCTTCTCCGCTTCGGTGAAGAACACGTCGCGATGGTCGACGACCCCGTCGACCGCAACGATCGGCAGCGCGCACAGGCCGCATTCCCCGCGCCGGCAATGATGGATCATCTTGACCCCGGCGCCCTCGAGCGCGTCGAGCAAGCTCACCGTCCGCGGCACCTCCAGTTCCAGCCGGAGCCGCGGGATGCGGACGGTGAAGGCCTCCGTGGCATACCGGCCGCTGCTGCCGAAGGTCTCGAAGCGTAGCTGCGGCAGAGGCCGCCCGCTCGCCTTCCACGCCCGCTTGGCCGCCTCGAGCATCCCGATCGGCCCGCACACATACATCTCTCCGCCGCTGCCAAGCTCTGCGATCGCCGCCTCGACGTCGACGGGCTCGCCAGCCACCACCGTCAACCGCTCCCCCAGCACCGCGCGCAGCTCGCCTTCCAGCGCCGCATCCGCGACCCCCCGCACGCCATACAGCACCCGCACCGGCAGTCCGGCCTTTGCCAGCGCCAGCGCCATCCCATAAATCGGCGTGATCCCGATCCCACCGGCCACCAGCAGATAGTCCGGCGCGTCGCGCCCCAGCGGAAAATGGTTCCGCGGCCCCGAGACCGTCAGCCGCGCGCCGGGCCGCAACGACCACAGATAGGTCGACCCGCCGCGCGATTCCGGCAGTAGCTTCACCGCGATCCGCACGGCGCCCTCCGCCGCCTCGACGATCGAATACGACCGCACGGCGCTTTCGGCTGCGAGCGGCAGCAGCAGGGAGAGATGGCTCCCGGGTGCGACGGCCCCGAACGCGGCCGCGGGCACGACCTCGAACAGGCGGATGTCGGCCGTGAGGTCCCGCGTGGCCACCAGCGTCGCCGGGCCCCACGCGATCAGCTCGGCCACTACTCGGCGGCCAGCGCCGGCCGCCCCGGCCGCTCGGCGGCGATCATCTGCTCGACCAGCCGCCGCGCCCAGAGCGCTCCGGCGTCGATGTTGAGGTGGTAGAAGGGCTGCCGCGGCTGCTTCAGGATAGCCGCCTGCTGCGCCTCCAGCACGGCGTGATCCTGGTCGTAGACACCGTTGCCGCCGTTCACGTGGGCGATGTTGATCGCCTTCGTCAGCGCCTCGTCGTCCCGCCGGAACGTGCGGACGAAGTTCCAAAAATAGTGGCAGCTCGTGGCCGTCGCCGGCGTGATGGCGGCCAGAAAGCAGCCGTTCACCCCTTGGCTGCGGTCACCCACCCGCGCGCCGGTCCCCGTCACCGCGACGCCGACATCCCCCGCAATCGTGCTCGGCGCCTGGAAGTGGATGATCTGCCAGCGATCGGCCAAAACACCGGGGCGATCCAGATGCTTGGCCCAGAACGGCGGCGGGTTGATCCCGATCATCCAACGCGTCACCGTCACGGTCCGGTCGGTGTACGTCACGTCGAACGGCGTATCGGTGATCGCGTCGTCGCCGATCGACCCGGCATGCACGTAGGTTTCGTGCGTGAGGTCCAGCAGGTTGTCGAGCACCAGCCGGTAGTCGCATTTGAGGTCGTAGAACGTGCCGCCCTCGCCGGCCCAGCCGTTCCCATCGGCATCGAGCCCGTCGTTCCAATGGAAGTCCGGCAGGCTGGCCGGGTCCGCCAGCGCGGGATCGCCGGGCCACAACCAGACCAGCCGATGCTTCTCCACGACCGGGTACGAACGCACACCTGCCGACGGGTTGATCGTCTTCTGCGCCGGCATGAAGGTGCAGCGCCCCGCCCCGTTGAACCGCAGCCCGTGATAGCCGCACACCACCGTGTCGCCCTCGAGCGTTCCGAGCGAAAGCGGCATCAGCCGGTGCCAGCACGCGTCGTCCAGCGCGGCGACCGTCCCGTCCACCTGGCGGAACAGCACGATGTCACGATCGCACACCGCCCGCTTGCTCAGCGCGCGCGCGATCTCGTGGCCCCAAGCGGCGGCATACCAGGCGTTGAGCGGGTAGACCGGATCCATCATGCGCCTCCCTCGTTTGCCCCGATCGTGCCAGACGGCCGGTCAGGGGCGCAATGGAGGGGTTAGCGGGCCCGTTCGACGCCGCCGCGGGGCAGCAGGCCACGCCCTTTGAGGCACCGCGTAATCGCGTCCCGCTTCAACTGCTCGATCTCTGCGCCGTGCTGCCATTGCCAGTCCAACTGCCCGGCCGCGATACCGCGGGCCTGTTGCAGCGCCGGGTCATTGTCCGCAGCGGCCGCGCAGGCTTGCTCCTCCGGCGAGAGCGGCGCCGGCGCGATCGTGCGCTCGGAGTCGCCGCATCCTGCCAGGATCAGGAGCAACAGAAGTGGGACAGCAGCGCGCATCAACCTTGCTCCATCCAATCCTCGATCAGCCGCCGCGCGATGCTGTCGATCCGCGGCAGCTGAAATCCATGCGCTGTAGGGTCGCGGAGTTCGGCGCGCGAGAACCAGCGGGCATCGCGCAACTCATCCTCCTGCAACGTGATCTCCTCCGAGAGCCCCTCCGCATAAAAGCCCAGCATGATGTTGGACGGGAACGGCCACGGTTGGCTGCTGTGATACTGCACCACGCCGACCTTCACGCCGACCTCCTCCAGCACCTCGCGCGCCACCGCCTCCTCGAGGCTCTCGCCGGGCTCGAGAAAGCCGGCAAGCGTCGAGTACATGGTCGAGTTCGGGAAGCGCTGCGAGTGCCCCAAAAGCGCCCGGTCGCCCCGGTGGACCAGCATGATGACGGCGCTATCCGTCCGGGGGAAATGCTGGGCGCCGCACTGGGTGCAGACCAGCGCGTGGCCAGCGCTGCGCGGCTCGCATTGGCCGCCGCAAACGCCGCAGAAGCGATGCCGCGACCGCCAGTACATCAGCGCCCGGGCGTGCGCGAATATCGAGGCATCCGCGGCCGGCAGGCGGCCCGCCAGCGCCCGCAAATCCTCGAACCGGGTCTCGCCCCCCGGCACGAGCAGCGCCGGATCCTCTGCATCGCTGATGTCGACGGCGAACACCGCCCGCCCGTCCCGCAAGCCGAGAAACGCCCAGGGTCCACCAGCGACCCGGCTTTTCAGCGCTTCCGCTCCGGTCAGGAACACACCGGCGGGGCTGTCGGCGGCCGTGATCAGCGTCTTGGACCGCCAGACGATCACGAACAGGCTCTCCGGGTCGGCTAGCCGCGCCTCGACCCACGCCGCATCGTCGCGCCGCAATCCGGCACGGTCCAGCGGGCTCCCGGCGTATGAGTTGACACGGCTGGCCCGGATCATCGGCATCGTCATTGGCATGGCCGGCGCTTCTCGCATGCGCCCCCCGCTTGTGCCACCCCCTCCCGACCGTGCTATGGAGCGGGTGGGAGGTCGGCGGCGGACGGGCGCCTCGCCAACCCGGTCAGGTCCGGAAGGAAGCAGCCGCAACGAGTTTCCGCTCGGGTCGTTGTTCGGCCTCCCACCCCCGCTCGAACCCCGATGTCGAGCGGCTATCCGCTCGAAGGAGAAGCCGGCGCTGTGATGTCCGGAGTGGACGACACGCTGCCGGACCCGCCGCACGAGGGCGCGGGCCTGTTCGGCGATCCAGAGCCGGCTCCGGCGCCCGCGGCGCCCTACCGCGTGCTCGCGCGAAAATACCGCCCAACGACCTTCGACGACCTGATCGGCCAGGAAGCGATGGTTCGCATCCTGCGCCGCGCCTTTGCGCAGGGCCGCATCGCCCATGCCTGGATGCTCACCGGCGTCCGCGGGGTCGGCAAGACCACCACCGCCCGCATCATCGCCCGGGCGCTGAACTGCATCGGACCCGACGGGCAGGGCGGCCCCACCGCCGACCCGTGCGGCGTCTGCCCCAACTGCGTCGCCATCCTCGCCGACCGGCATCCGGACGTGATCGAGATGGATGCGGCCAGCAACACCGGCGTGGACGACGTGCGCGAGGTGATCGACGCGACGCGCTACCGTCCGCTGCAGGCGCGCTACAAGGTCTTCATCATCGACGAAGTTCACATGTTGTCCCGCAACGCCTTCAACGCGTTGCTGAAAACGCTCGAGGAGCCGCCGCCGCACGTCAAGTTCGTCTTCGCCACCACCGAGATCCGCAAGGTGCCGATCACGGTGCTGTCCCGCTGCCAGCGCTTCGACCTGCGCCGCATCTCGGTGGCCGAACTGAAGGGCCTCTTCGGGCAGATCGCCCAGCGCGAAAACATCACCGCCGAACCCGCAGCGCTCGACCTGATCGCGCGCGCCGCCGACGGCTCCGCCCGTGACGGCCTCTCATTGCTCGATCAGGCCATCGCCCAAACCGGCGGGGAGACGCCCGTCACCGCCGCCGACACCGCCGAGATGCTGGGCCTGGCGGATCGGAGCGCCGTGTTCGACCTCATGGAAGCCGTTCTGGCCGGCCAGACCGAAGCGGCGCTCGCCATCACCGACCGCGCTCATGGGAGGGGCGCCGACCTCGGCGTCGTCCTCGGCGACCTCCTCGAACTCACCCACACGCTGACGCGGCTGAAAACCGTCCCCGGTCTCGCCGGCGGGACGGACCTGCCCGAGATGGAGCGGGTCCGCGGCGGGGCGCTTGCCGATCGCCTCGGGGTTCCGGTGCTGGGGCGGCTTTGGCAGATGCTGCTCAAAGGCACCCAGGAGGTCGACACCGCGGCCGACCGCCGGGCTGCGGCCGAGATGGTCTTGATCCGGATCTGCTACACCGCCGATCTGCCGACGCCCGGCGACCTGATCCGCCGCCTCGGCGACCCGTCGGGCCCGCGAGCGCCCGACCGGCCGCCGCCGCCGCCCGACGGCGGCATGCGCGCCGTGGCCGGGGGCGGCTCGGTCGCGCGGGCGCAGCCGGTCGAGGCCGTGTCCGCCACGCCGCAGCTTCGTAGCTTCCGCGACGTGGTCGCCCTCGTCGCCCACGACCAGCCCGTCCTCCACGGCCACCTGCTGCACAGCGTGCACCTCGTCCGCTTCGCCCCGGGCATGATCGAGTTGCGCCCGCACGCGGCCGCGCCGCGCGACCTCGCCGCCGCCCTCGGCCGCTTCCTGCTCGAGGCGACGGGGAATCGCTGGACCATCGCCCTATCCCAGGCCGAGGGCGAGCCGACCCTGGCCGAGCAGGGCCAAGCCGCCGACCTGGCCCGGCGCGGCGTCGCCGCCGAGCATCCGCTCGTCCGCGCCATCCTCGAGGCATTTCCGGGCGCCACGATCGATCGCGTGACCGACCACCGGGCCGACGCCTATGGCCTGGCCGCCGCGCCGGACGCGCCGTTCGACCCCGACATCAACCCCTATCCAGACATGGAGGACGACACGTGAAGAACCTTGCGGGCCTGATGAAGCAGGCGAGTCAGATGCAGTCGAAAATGGCCGAGATGCAGGCCAAGCTCGACGCGGCCGAAGTTGAGGGAGAGGCCGGGGCCGGCATGGTCCGGGTCACGCTGTCGGGCAAGTCCGAACTCAAGCGCATGAAGCTCGATCCCAAGCTCCTCGACCCGGCGGAAGCCGAAATGCTCGAGGATCTGATCGTCGCCGCCCACGCCGACGCGCGGCGCAAGGTGGAGGCCATCATGGCCGACGAGATGAAGAACGCCACCGGCGGGCTCGAGCTTCCCGGCGGCATGAAGCTTCCGTTCTGACGCGAGTGGGCAAGACCCCGAGAAGGTAGATGGGCGGCCCGGAGATCGATCGGCTCATCAGCCTTCTCGCCAAGCTTCCCGGCCTTGGCCCCCGCAGCGCCCGCCGCGCCGTGTTGCGCATGCTTCAGCAGCCCGAGACCCGCATGGCGCCGCTCGCCGCCGCACTGACGGCGGCGGCCCGGGCCGTCCGGCCGTGTGGCATTTGCGGCAACCTCGACAGCCGCGACCCCTGCGGCATCTGCGCCGATTCGTCGCGGGACCAGGGGCTCGTCTGTGTCGTCGAGGGGGTGGGCGACCTCTGGGCTCTCGAGCGCACCGGGGCCCATCGGGGCCGCTACCACGTGCTGGGCGGCACGCTGTCCGCCCTGGGTGGGACGGGCCCCGCCGACCTGAACACGAGTGGTCTGGTGCAGGGCGTCGCTCAACTCTCGGAGATTATTCTGGCGCTGAGCGCCACCGTCGACGGCGCCACGACCGCGCATTGGCTTACGGAACAGATCCGCCGGGTCGCCCCTGATCTGCCGATCACCCGCGTCGGCCAAGGCGTCCCGTTCGGGGGCGCCCTCGACGTGCTGGACGACGGCACGCTGCTCGCCGCCCTCAAAGGGCGCCGGTCGGTGTAGAGTTTAGGCCTTCGGGGTCGACAAGCGCTTCCTGTTCGCCCTGACCTTCTTGCGCAGCATGCGGACGACGTCGTCGGCGCCATCCGACCGTCCCTGCAGCGCCGCCGCCGTCATCAGCGTCGTCGCGGTGGCAGTCGCGGTCAACTTTTCCTCGACCATTTGCCGCATCTCGGTCTCCGCCGCGGACCCGCCGAGCGCCAGTTTCCACATCCGCAGGCCGATCACCTGCTGGGCTTCCATCGCCAGCATGGCGGCATTCATCAGCGGGCTACCGGTGCGCCTGGGCATGCTCAATGCAGCTCCTGCAGACGTGCCAACAGGTAGTCGCGGAACACCGCGACCCGCTTGGAGTTCCGGAGCTCCTCCGGATAGACGAAGAATACGTCCACCTTCGGCGCCTTCACCTCGGGCAGCAACTTGACCAGCCCGTTCAGCTCGCCCGTCATCCAGTTGGGCAGCGCCCCGATCCCCAGGCCCGAGCGGACCGCCGTCGCCATCGCGTAAAGGCTGTTGACTTCCAGCAGCGCTCGCCGCCGCGAACCCGGCCGCTCGCCCGCCTCGGCTAGCCAGTTGATGTCAGGCACCGGCGGCCGGTAATCGCCGAACAGGATCAGCTTGTGGTGGTCGAGATCTTCGGCCCGCTGCGGCGTCCCGTGCCGCTCGAGGTAGCTCGGGGCCGCGGCCGTCACCCACTGGATCTGGAACAGATGCCGCTGCACCAGATCCGGCTGCTTCGGGGCGTGCATCCGGATCGCCACGTCCGCCTCGCGCATCGCCAGGTCGAGTTCGCTGTCGTCGAGCAACAACGACATCGTGATGTCGGGAAAGGCCTCGAGAAACTCCTGCAGCCGTGGCGCCAGCCAGGTGGTCCCGAAGCCGACCGTGGTGGTGACTTTCAGCCGGCCGGCCGCTTTCTCCTTGCTTTCGGTCAGCAGGGCCTCGGTCATCGCGAGCTTGGCGAACACCTCGCGCACCGTGCGGTTCAAGCTCTCGCCCTGCTCCGTCAGGATCAGTCCGCGCGCATGGCGGTGGAACAGCGGCACCTGGAGGTTTTCCTCCAGGGCCGAGATCTGCCGCGATACCGCAGACTGGCTGAGGTTCAGCGTGTCGCCGGCATGTGTGAAGCTTCCGGCTTCCGCAACCGCGTGAAACACCCGAAGCTTATCCCAATCCATCCCGTTCCCGATCTTGCTTGCCCGGCCCGCGACTCGCGACCGCTCAACCCGCCTACCCTAGCAAGCAAACCGGGGCAGGGAAGCCGATTATTCCGCCCACTTACTCGCCGGCCGCCACAGCCGGCGTGAGCTGCGTCTCCACCAGCTCCGCGAACCGCCCGCCGAGACCGACCAGCTCATGGAAGCTGCCGCGCTCGACGATGCGCCCCTGGTCGAACACCAGGATCATGTCAGCGTCCCGGATGGTGCTCAGACGGTGGGCGATGATGAACGTGGTGCGCCCTTTCATAAGGGTCGACATTGCCCGCGACACCCGCGCCTCAGTCGCTGCGTCCAGCGCGCTGGTCGCTTCGTCGAGGATCAGGATCGGCGGATCCTTCAACAGCGCCCGCGCGATCGCCAGTCGCTGCCGTTGCCCGCCCGAGAGGGTGGAGCCGCGCTCACCGATGATGGTGTCGTAGCCTCGCGGCTGGCGCACGATGAATTCGTGGGCATCGGCCAACCGGCAGGCGCGCTCGATCTCCTCGTCGGTCGCGTCCGGCCGTCCAATGCGAAGATTCTCCCGGATCGGCCGGTTGAACAGCATGCTCTCTTGGAAGACCACGCCGATCGAGGCCCGCAGGCTCTCCATGCTGACGTCGCGAAGGTCCTGCCCGTCGATGGCGATTCCGCCCTCGATCGGATCCCACAGCCGCTGCAACAGGTTCATCGCCGTCGACTTGCCGGCGCCGGTCTGGCCGACCAGCGCGACCGACGTCCCGGGGGTCGCAGTGAAGGAGACGTTGCTCAGGATATTGGGGCCGCCCGGATAGGCGAAGCTCACGTCGCGGAACGTCACCTCGCCGTGCGGGGCTTGCAGCGCAGGTGCGGCCGGCTTCTCAGGCACCGACGATTTGGCGTCCAGCACGCTGTAGAAATCGTCCAGGATCGGCATCTGCAGGAACACGCGCGAGGTGAACTGCACGCCGGATTCGAGCCGCCCGATCAGCAACGTCGCGAACCCCATGAAGCTGACGATCTCGCCGACGCTCGCTTGGCCGCGCAGGTGAAGCAACGTGCCGATCACGACGATGGCGATCACCGCGAGCGTGCTCGCCCCCCGCGTCAGCACGTTCACGACGGCCCACCAGTTCAGCACCGGGAATTGGTGGCGGATCAGGTCTTCGGCGATTTGCCCAAAGATCCGGCTCTCCGCCGCCAGCCGGGTGAAGCTCTGCACCACCATCACGTTCGACAGCGCATCCTGCGCCGTGCCCGCCAGGCTGGAGTGATACTGCTCGACCTGGCGCTGCCGTCCCTCCGTCTTGCGCACGACATAGACCGTCACGACCACGAACAGCGTGACCAGCGCCAGCAGCGTCAGCGCCAAACGCCAGTTCATGAAGAACGTGAGCGGCAGCAGCACGGCAACGGCGACGTAGGTGGAGAATTGCTCGCGAAAGAAGCTGAGCCACACGCCGAACAGCGCGTCGGAGCCGCCGAGCATGACCTTCATCAAGCGCCCCGAATGAATATCGCCATGGAAGGACAGCGGCAGCGACAGCACGTGGCTGAAGTAGCGGCTCATGATCGACAGCCGGTTGCGATGCGACATCCTCTCCGAGTGGATCGCCACGGCGACGTTGGCGATGATCGCCGCCACCCCCACGGCGAGCCACACGCCCAGAAGCTGCGCCGCCTCCGTCCAGACCTGGCCCGGCGCCATCTGGTCCGACTGCGACAGCATCCCGATGACCCGGCCGAACAGAACCGGGTCAAGGAACTGCAGCGCTGCCACGACGATGTTGGCCGCCACCAGCAGCCCTGCCAGCCGTTTGTCGCTGCCGAGCGACGAAAGGACCCGGCCGTAAATGTTCAGGAACCGCATCGGGCCACCCATTGCCAAGATACATCGCTAGAAAACAGGACAATCGCGGCAGGATGAGGGCAGGTTTGCCCCGGATCGCTAGATGTCGCGCGGTGGAAACAGACGGTCTGGCGCGTGGAGAAGGTCCTGCGCCTCCACGAGCAGCAGATCCCGCCCGCCCCTTGCCGCGGTCACCCGCAGCACCGCATGTACCGCGGCCGCCGCCTCGGCCATCGCCGACCCGGCCCGCCCCGTCCGCAGGAAATGGAACAGAAACAGGGCCGCCATCATGTCGCCCGCCCCGCTCGCGGCCACCGCCAGGGTCGGCACCTGCACCGCCTGCATGCCGTGATCGTCGGCCGCCACGATCTCGAGCATCCCTTCCGGTGTATCTGCCGTCACGGCACTCGTCAGCAGCACGGCCCGCGGGCCCGGCCGCATCCGCGCGCGCAGCACCCCGATCGCCAGCCGCACGGCGGCCGTGTCGACGCACGCGACCCCGCTCAGCCGCTCCAGCTCGAACTGGTTGGGCGTCAGCAGATCCGCTTGGGGGATGGCCCGCTCGGCGATGAGCGCCGGGATGCCGTCCCGCACATAAACCCGGCCCGCGTCACCGATAACCGGGTCGCAGCAGTAGAGCGCGCGCGGATTGGCCGCTCTCACCCGAACGACCGCCTCGAGCACCGCATCGCCCACCGAGGGGTCCCCCATGTAGCCGGACAGCACCGCGTCGCACTGCGCGAACACGCCGCGCCGCTCGATGCCCTCGACGAGGGCGGTCACCTCCGCGCCGGTCCCGACCCGGCCGGTCCAGTCGCCGTGCCCGGGATGATTGCTGAATTGCACCGTGTTGACCGCCCACACGCACGCCCCGAGCCGCTGCAACGGAAACACCGCCGCGGCATTGCCGACATGGCCGTAGGACACCCAGGACTGGATCGAGAGGATATTGGTCACGTGCGGAGAGTACTCGGAAAGAGGACGAACGGGGCCTCAGGCGCGCCCGGGGCGGCGGAACTCCACGATCGCGCCCGCCAGATGCCGCTCCCGGAGCGCGCCGTCGAGGGCGACGCCGAGTTCCGCGGCGCTGAACGGCTTGGCCAGCCTCGGATAAGTCACCGCCTGTGGCTGGCCCAGTTCCGCATAGCCCGAAACGAGAAGGATCGGCAGGTCAGGCCAAGCGACCCGGGCCGCCTGCGCCAGCTCTAGCCCCGTCATGTTCGGCATCGCGTAATCCGTGACCAGGACGTCGATGGGCTCCGCCGCCAGGATCGACAGCGCGGCCGGGCCGGACGGCGCATGCACGACGCGGTGGCCGAACTCTTCAAGCTGAGCAACCGTGTTGGTCAGTACAAGCGGGTCGTCATCGACCGCTAGGATGAGCAGAGACTGGGGGGCCGCCACCGCGCTGGCTTCCAAGGGCGGCCGCTCGGCCGGGCGCTCGACCGGTTCGGCGACCGGCAAATAAAGCGTCACGGTCGTCCCCTCCCCGACCCGGCTCTCGAGCTCCAGCCGGCCGCCGCATTGCTCGGCAAGGCCGTGGATCATCGACAGGCCGAGGCCGGTGCCCTTTCCGACCCCCTTGGTGGTGAAGAACGGCTCCAGCGCGCGGGCAAGGACGGCCTGCTCCATGCCCTCGCCCGTGTCGCCCACCGTGAGCCGCACGTAGTTGCCTGCCGCGAGCCCTCCCGGAGGCTCGGCGCTGGGCGGCACCGTGGCCGCAGCGATGGTGATCTGGCCGCCATGCGGCATGGCGTCCCGCGCGTTGACGACGAGGTTGAGGATCGCGAGCTCGAGTTGCGCGGAGTCGGAGCGGACGGGCGGAAGAAACAGCGAGAACCGGGTCTCGATGGTGATACGGGGATCGATCGTCCGCTGCAGCAGCTCGGTCATGCCGCGCACGAGCTGCACCAAGTCGACCGTGGTCAGCTGCAAGTCCTGCTTGCGGCCGAAGGCGAGCATGCGCTGGGTTAGCGTCACGCCGCGCCGGGCTGCCGCCATCGCGTTGTCGATGAAGCGGGACGTGTCGTGCCCCTCGGGCAGACGTCGCTTGGCGAGTTCGAGGCTGCCGATCACGGCGGCGAGCAGGTTGTTGAAATCGTGCGCGACGCCGCCCGTCAGCTTGCCGATCGCATCCATCTTGCGGGACTGGAAAAAGGCCTCCTGCGCCTTCTCGAGAGCGCGCTGCGCTTCGCGCCGCTCCGACAGGTCGCGGGTGACTTTGGCAAAGCCGATCAGGCTCCCCATGGTGTCGCGCACCGGGTCGATGACGACGCTCGCCCAGAAAAGCGTGCCGTCCCGCCGGCACCGCCAGCCTTCCGCCTCGAACCGGCCGTCATGTTCGGCGGTGCGCAGCGCGCGCTGCGGCAGGCCGGAGGCTCGATCCTCTTCCGTGTAGAAGCGCGAGAAATGCTGGCCGACGATCTCGTCCGCCCGGTAACCCTTCGCCCGCTGCGCGCCCGCATTCCAGCTGGACACGATGCCGTCGCGGTCCAGCATGTAGATGGCGTAGTCGGTGACGCTCTCGACGAGCAGGCGGAACCGCTGTTCGCTTTGGCGGAGCGCTTCCTCCGTGGCGCGCCGTTCCGTCAGATCGCGGGTGATCTTGGCAAAGCCGATCAGCGTGCCCGCCGGGTCGCGCACGGGATCGATGACGACGGACGCCCAGAAGCGGCTACCGTCTCGCCGCACCCGCCAGCCCTCCGCCTCGAAACGGCCTTCCTGCGCGGCCGTCCGGAGCGCGCGGGCGGGCAAGGCCCGAGCCCGGTCCTCGTCGGTGTAGAAGCGCGAGAAGTGCTGGCCGATGATCTCCTCGGCCGCGTAGCCCTTGAAGCGCTGCGCCCCGGTATTCCAACTGGCGACGACGCCACTCGGGTCGAGCAGATAGATGGCGTAGTCCGTGATGCTCTGGACCAGCAGTTCGAAGCGGTTCTCGATCGGCTCCGGCAACGGATGCGACACCATTCGGTCAAGCACTCTGAGCGATCTAGAGTTCGGGCGATCGGAGATGTGACGCTACCATAATTGCCGTGTTCGCATTACGGTTCGTGATTCACGGCCTCCACCCGCGCCCACCCGTCCGATAGCGAGACGACACTGCGCGACGCCGGATCGAGGCTGAACCGCTCCAGATCGTCGAGCGCGATGCCCAGAAAATGCGCCAGCACGGCCTTCAGCACGTCCTGATGGCTCACCATC
Source organism: Acetobacteraceae bacterium (assembly GCA_032249615.1). Taxonomy (GTDB): domain Bacteria; phylum Pseudomonadota; class Alphaproteobacteria; order Acetobacterales; family Acetobacteraceae; genus JAVVHH01. Next base: position 44,963 of record JAVVHH010000002.1, on the reverse strand, counting down.
ACGATGTTTTCGCCGGCGAACGCTTGCCCCGCCCGCAGCACCGCCGCCACTGCCCGCGCCTGTGCCGCCCGCATCGTCTCGCCACCCGGGCACGCCGCCGAGCCGCGGTGGCGGTTCCACTCACTCCACGCTGCCTGCTCTTCGAGCGCGGCGAAGGTGCTTCCCGTCCACTCCCCAAAGTCGATCTCGTCCAGCCCGGCCTCGACGGTGACCGTGAGCCCCGTCGCCTCCGCGATCGCCGCTGCCGTCTCTCGAGCGCGCTGCACCGGGCTCGACAGCACGGCTGCGACACGCATGCCCGTGAACCACTCCCCCAGGGCTTTCGCCTGGCCAACCCCCTCGGCACTGAGCGGCACCCCCGCCATTCGCCCCGTCAGAACTTTCCCGAGCAAGCCATGCGCCGCATGTCTGACCAGGAAAACCCTGGTCAGGGCAGGTTGGCCTTGTTCCAGAGCTGCACCCCACCGGTCAGCCCGGCTTTGTTCGAAACGATGTGGGTGTCCGCCGGCAGCTCGAAGTCAATCTCCTTCGCGTCACCCCCGCCGATATACAACGTGTCGAAATTGACCATGACCCGCAGCTGCCTGAGGATCCGCTTGACGCGCTTGTTCCAGTGCTTGCGCCCGATCTTTTCGAGCGCCGCGACCCCGACATACTCGTCATAGGTCTTCTTGCCGTGCGCGATGTGTTGGCTGACCTCGAGATGGGGCGCCAGCCGCCCATCCTGATACAGCGCAAAGCCGAACCCGGTCCCGAGCGTGATCACGCATTCGAGGCCGCGCCCGCTGATCACGCCGAGCCCCTGCACGGTGGCGTCGTTCTCCACGCGCACGGGCACGCCGAGCAACTCCCGAAGCGTACCGGCGAGGTCGTAGCCGGCCCAATCCGCCGTGCCCAGGTTCGGCGCCGTCAGCACCTTCCCGGACCGCACCACGCCCGGGAAACCGACGGAGGCCCGCTCGAAGTTTCCCAAGCTGTTGGCCATGCCCGTGAGCGCCGGAACGACCACCGCCGGCGGCGACGGGTGCGGCGTCGCGACCCGCAAGCTCTGCCCGATGAGCCCGCCCGCTGCGTCGAGCCGCCCGGCCTTCAGCCCGGACCCCCCGATGTCCAGTGCCAGCGTGATCGGGCCGTCGACCGCCGTCGCCGCTCCGCCCCCGTCCAAACCCGACTCGTCCGTCATGTGCGATCCAGTATGCGAGGGCCATTTTCCGTGCCGGCAATCACCCGCGAGGCGATGCCGATGAACAATCCGCTCGTCACCACGCCGGGGATGGCGTTCAGCGCGGCGTCGACCGCGGCCGGGTCGGCAAGGTCGAGCGTGCAATCGATGATGTGGTTGCCGTTGTCGGTGACGAACGGCGCCTGGTCGCGCTGGCGGAGCTCACACCGGATGCCCAGCCGCTCGAGGTGCCGCTGCGTCGCCTGCCAGCCGAACCGCACGACCTCGACCGGCAACGGCACGCCGCCCAGGCGCGGCACGAGCTTGCTCTCGTCCACGATGACGATCATGCGCCGGCTGGCCGCGGCCACGATCTTCTCGCGCACCAACGCGCCACCCAGCCCCTTGATCAGGTCGAGCGTTCCCGTATGGACCTCGTCCGCCCCGTCGATCGTGAGGTCGAGCGACGGATAGTCGGCGAGGTCGCCGAGCGGGATGCCCAACTCGGTCGCCTGGCGCGCGGTGCGCTCCGAGGTCGGCACGCCCACGATGCGCAGGCCGGCTTTCACCCGATCGCCGAGCAACGCCACTGCGATCGTCGCCGTCGAACCGGTCCCGAGCCCGACCACCATCCCATTTTCGACGGCGTCCACGGCCAGTTCGGCCGATTGCCGCTTGAGCGAGTCCTGATCCATCAGAGGAAACCGATGATCTTGCCGACGATCTCCCGCGCCGGCGGCACGACGTCGACCACCAGGGGATGCTCGTCCTGCCCCGGCACTTCGAGCGCCTCGAACTGAGAGTGGACCAGACTGGCCGGCATGTAGTGGTTCAGCCGGGCGCCCTGCCGCCGCTCGATCAGCTGTTCCTCGCCGCGCAGATAGACCAGCCGCACGTCGGCCCGGTCGCCGATCAGGATGTCCCGATACGCTCGTTTCAGCGCCGAACAGGCAAGCACGGCGTGCTGACCCGTAACCCTCGTCGCGTCGATCCACGCGGCGATCGAGCGCAGCCAGGGCCATCGATCCTCGTCGGAAAGGGGCGTGCCTCCGTGCATTTTCCGCACGCTGGCGGGCGAGTGCCAATCGTCCGCGTCGCCCAGTTCCCAGCCGAGCCGCCCCGCCAAAAGGGCCGCGACCGTGGTCTTGCCCGACCCCGACACGCCCATCACGACCAAGACCGAAGGAGGCTGCATGGCTGACCCTAACCCGCCTGCGCCGGGCTCGCCACCAGCCCGGAATCGTGCAGCCGCCCGATTTCGCCCGATGACAATCCCAAGATATCTGCGAGGACCGCCTCGCTGTCCCGCCCCAAGGCGGGCGCGGTCGCTGGCACGCCGCGCGCGTGCTGCGGGATGGTCGCCGCGGCACCGGGTGTCAGGTAGGTGTCCCCGCCATGCGCGACCGCCGCCAGCATCGGATTGGCCGGCGACACGTGGGGGTCGGCATGCACCGCCTCGCGCAAGGTTTGGAAGGGCGCCCAGGTCACCCCGGCCGCCTCAAATCCGGCTGCCAAATCATCGGAATGCTTGCGGGCGAAGGCCGCCGCGAACAGCGGATACAGCCGGCCGCGATGGATGAAGCGCAACCCCTCATCACGCTCGAAGTTCACCCCGAGCTCGGCTTCCAACGCTGCCACGTCGGGCCCCACCTCCAACATCGACACTAGCCCGCGCCACTGCTTCGGTGTCACCGCCACCACCATCAGCCGCTTGCCGTCCGCGCTAATGAAATCACGCCCGAACGCCCCGTAGAGCTCGTTGCCGAGCCGCTCCCGCTCGCCGATCAGCTGCGCTTCGGCCAGCCACCCGAGATGGCCCACGCTGGCGATGCCCACATCCGAGAGCGGCAGCCGGATCTCGCAGCCGCCGCCGCCGCCCCGCCGCTTCAGCTCCGCCGAGACCAGGCAGAACGCCCCATAGGCGCCCGCGATGAGGTCCCACGCGGGCAGCACGTGGTTTACCGGGTCGGCGTCCACCGGCCCGGTGATGGCCGGGATGCCGATCGCCGCATTGACCGTGTAGTCCATCGCCGGACGCCCGTCGCCCCAGCCCATCAGGCGGAGGCAGACCAGGTCCGGCCGCTTCGTCTGCAGCCGGTCGTAGGCCAGGAAGCCGCCGACCGGGAAATTCGTCACGAACAGCCCGGCGCCGGGCCCGGGTGCCGTGATGATCTGCACCGCCAGCTCCCGCCCTTCCGGCCGTCCCAAATCGATGGCGATCGACTTCTTGCCTTTGTTGAGCCCTTCCCAATACAGGCTGCGGCCATCTCGCGGGGCCAGCGGCCAGCGGCCGAAGTCTGGACCGCCGCCGATCTGGTCGATCCGCACGACCTCCGCCCCCATCTGCGCCAGATGCAGCGCGCAGGATGGCGCAGCGATGAACGACGCCGCCTCGACCACCCGCATCCCCGTCAGCAACCCGTACATCGCGCCCCTACCCTAGTTGCAGATCAGCCCGTTTGCCGCGTCCGTCGCGGTGCCGCTCTGGCCGCGCGAGCACAGGTCGAAATCGCGTCCTGCCCGGTTCGAGGGCGACCGATACAGATACGGATGGTTCCAGGGATCAACCGGCTGCGTCTCGCCCTTCAGATACGGCCCGTTCCATCCCGCCGCCCCGCTCGGCTTGGTGTTCAGCGCCGCCAGCCCCTCCTCGCTCGTCGGATAGGAGCCAACATCGAGCTTGTAGAGATCCAGCACCGATCCGATCCGCTCGATCGACTGCTTGGCGATGGAGTTCCGCGCGCCGCCGAGCTGGCGCAGCGCCGCCGGCGCGACCAGGAACACGAGCAAGCCCAGAATCGCGACGACAACCAGGATCTCGAGCAGCGTGAAGCCGCGCTCGCGCCTAGTCGATGCTGACGAACACGCCGCGCTGGCGCATCTCGACAGTGTAGTTGACGATGAACGGCGCATAGATCGGGGACGCCCCATACCGGTTGGTGTCATAGGCGACGGTGTGCCCTCGCACGACGCAATGCGCCAGGGGCGGCAGGTCCGCCGGCGTGTATCGGCCGCCACCGCCCGACACCTCCCCGGCCGGCGGATCGAGCACCATGGGTTGCCCGCGGACTTGGATGAGCTCCGCAACCGTGCGCAACACCCCCGGGGCGTCGCAGACCGGCGGCGGCGGCGGGACCGCACAGGCCTGCCCCATCCCCGCCAGCACCACCAACCCGGTCTGCCCGAGCCTTCGCATCCCGCTCATCGGCCCCTCTGCTCCCGCCATCGCCACATTGCACCCTTCTCCGCTGCGCGGCATACAGGGCCCGCAGACTGCAAGCGGTCACCACTGCACCATGCTCCGCAATTTCCTTGCCTGGTGGCTGCGGCAACTGACCGCAGCGCTGCCCGCCGCCTGGCGGCTGGGCGCCGGCGCCACCCCGGCCGACACCGAAGACTCCGTCATCCTCACCGTCGTTCCGGGAACGGAAGCGAGCATCGAGGCCAGCCGCCGGCGTCGCCAGCGCCTCGTGCCGCTCGGCCGCTTCACGCTCGACCCGGCGGGCGTCGCCGCACTCCGCGCCAGCCTCGGCCCCGGCCGCCACGGGCCCGTCCGGCTCGTCCTGCCGTCTGGGCTCATGCTGGAACAGGTCGTCAGCTTCCCGCTCCCGGCCGAACGTGGCCTCGACAGCGCGCTCCGGTGGGAGATGGACCGCCTCACGCCCTTCACCGCCGATGCCGTGTTCTGGGCCTGGCGCGTCAGCCAGCGCGACCGCGTCCGCAACCAGCTGACGGTCCGTCTCATGCTGGCCGCCAAATCCGCGGTCGGCTGGGCCGTCGACGCGCTCGTGGCCGGCGGGCTTGCCCCCTCTCGCTTGGAAGCGGCCGGCGACCCGGCACGCAGCATCGCGCTCACCGGGTCCCACGGCGGCGCCCCACGCCGCCCCGTGCTGATCGCGGGAATGATACTCTGCGGCGCCATGGCGATCGCGGCCGCCGTGCTGCCTTTCCTTCGCCAGCAGGCCAAGCTCGACCAGCTCGAAACCCAGATTGCCGCGCTGCGGCCGCAGGTCGATCTCGCCGAAGGGCTGCGGCGCCGGGTCGCCGACCGGGCCGCCAGCGCCGATGTGGTCGCCGCCGAGGCCACCCGCGTTGGCGACGCGCTCCGCATCCTCGCGACGCTCACCGACCTGCTTCCCGACGACACCTCGCTCTACGAACTCTCGCTGCATGATCGCACCGTCACCCTGACCGGCCAATCCAGCCACGCCGCGCGGCTGATCCCGGCCTTGGCCGCCGACCCGGCCGTCCACAATCCCGTCCTCTCGGCAGCCGTCACCCGCAACGAGATGACCGGCGCCGAATCGTTCTCCATCCGAGCCGAGATGAAGCCCTGAGTCGCCGCTCGCGGGAAAGCGGAGTCGCCCTCCTCATCGTCCTATGGGCCGTCGTGATCCTCAGCGCCGTCGCCTCGTCGATGATCGTCGCGGGACGCAACGACGTGGCGCTCGCCCGTAATCTCCGCACCGCCGCGATCGCTGAAGCGGCCGCGGACGGCGCCATCCACCAAGCGGCGTTCCATTCCGTGCCGTGCACCGAAGCGGGCTGCACCGCTTGGCCCACGGATGGCGCGCCGATCGACGCCAGCCGCGAGGGGATACGCGTCGCGGTGTGCCTGACCGACGAATCCGGCAAGGTGAACCCCAACAAAGCCAACCCGGCTCTCCTCGCGGCACTGCTCGGCGCCGTCGGCGTTCCGGATCCGGAGGCCATGACCCTGGCCGACGCCATCGCCGCCTGGCACACGCGCAACGCCTCCCCCGCGGCCATCGCCGACCGCACCGCCCAGTATCGTCGGGCCGGCCTCCCCTTCGCGCCGGACGGGCGGAACTTCACCGATGTGAGCGATCTCCGCTTCGTGCTCGGCATGACGCCGGCGATCCTCGACCGGTTGCGCCCCAGCCTGTCGATCTGGAACCAGGCCGATCCCGATCCGCGGCTCGCCACGCCCGCCATACGCGCGGCCTTGGAGAAGTTGCTGGCCACCGACCCCGTCTCTCTCATGAACCTCGGCCCGATCGCCATGGCCGCCGGCCCTCGCGCGCTTACCGTCACGGCGAGCGCGTCGGTCGAGCGGGGCGCCCGCTTCACCCGCTCGGCGGTCATCAGCCTCGAGCGCGATCCGTCGAAGCCGCCGCTCCGCATCCTGAACTGGTCGACCGCTCCGGCCACGCCCTGCGGCTGAGAGGGCGTGGCCGAGACCGGGTCAGCCCTGCCGGCTACGGCGGCGCAGCGCGGCCATCCCGGCGACGCCAAGACCCACCAGCGACAACGACATCGGCTCCGGCACGCTGACGCTCGCGATGGTGAAGGGATTGGCGCTGGTCAGCGTCAGGCTGGTGATGGCCGAGGTCGGCTTGAAGAACAGCACCCCCTCCGGCTCCCCGAGAGGGAGGTTGTTCGGCGTGGTGCCGGCAGTCACGGTTTGCGACGTGTTGGCGGTTGCCGTCAGCGTATCGGACCCGTTGAGGCTGAACGCGTCCTCGAGGCCGAACGGGATCGAAATCGTCTGCGTGACCGGCGTCGAGAACGAGATCGTCAGCGAGCCACCGGTGACGGAGAAAATGTCGCCCAGCCCGCTCGGGAAGCTGAACAAGCCGCTTGTCGCGTCGACTTGGAACGAGTCGGTCGACGAGAACGACGCCGTGAGGCCGCCCGACGTGAGGCTGAACGGCGTACTGGTGGGCGCGCTCGCGTCGAAGCTGAAGGTCACCGCCTCCGCTTGCGACGTGACCGCTCCCGCGATGGTCAGGCCAAGAACGACGAGGCTCGTGCTTGTGGGACAGCTGAAAGACATGGAAGTCTCCGTTGAAAGAGTGAAAAGCATCAGCGCATCGGCTCCGGGTGCATCAACCCACCGGCCGTCCAGAGGGCGTTCAGGCCACGCTCGAGGCGGTATCTGCTGCCGATCGTCCGAGCGAATATTTCGCCGTAATTTCCTTCTGCGGCGATCGTTCGCACCGCCCAGTCGGGCGCGAGACCCAGCGCCTGGGTGATCGACCGATCGTTGCCCAGCAGTTCCTCCGCCCGCAAGTCGGTCCGCGCCACGGCCGCGTGGACATTCGCCTGCGTGATCCCCAGCGCCTCCGCCTCGATCAGGGCATGGATGGCGTAGCTCACGATGAGGCCGAACCGCTGGTCGCCGAAGCGCCAGGCCGGCGCCACGGGGGAGATGCCAAAACGCTCCGGCAGGAAGACGAAATCCGGCGCCGCCGCCGGGAACTCGCTCCGCGAGTCCGCCAGCCGGCTTTCGAGCGCCATCCCGGCCGCGCAGTGCGACACGGCGACGGACGCATCCATCTCGCCTTGCTCGGAATGCGCCTGCAGGCCGTAAACGATCCCCTGCGCGGTCATCTCGTCGCGCAGCGTCCGCTCGCCGGCCGTGTTGTTCATCGCGCAAACGAGCTTGTTTCGCAGGTCGGCCATGCCCGTCAGCCCGGCGCGTTTGGCCACCATGAGGCGTTCGGCGTCATAGAAGATGGCCGGGCCGAACGCGACGCCCCAGTGCATCGCGCGTTCGGCACTCGGCGTGATGCCCATGGCCAGTTGGAGCCGGCCGGAGTGCAACGCCGCCAGCGCTTCCGGCTCGGCCGGGAACGTCAGGATCTCGACCTTGCTGCCATCGCCCAGCATGGCCGCGGCCACGGCGTGGCAGATCGCCTCGCCGAGGCTCGACAGATCGCCGTGTTGGTCTTGTCCGTTCCAGTCGTCGACGGACTCGACGGTGCCGCAGGCGAGCCGCCCGGCCGTCTCGACGGCCTCGAGGCTATGGGCCGCATCGATCGCCTGCGCCCGCCCCGCACATGGCAGGAACAGCGCGGCAGCGCAAAGGATGATTCGGAAAGATCGCAATGAATTCGGTCCCTGAGAGGCGGAAGGGGACGGAACACCGCCCCCTTCCCTTTGAGGTGCTACGGCGTCCACGAACTCGAGGTTGGTGTGCCCGGCGACTGCGTCGGCCGCGGGTTGACGTCGATCGGGTAGGGATCGATCGGCGTCCCCGCGTCATAGGCGGCCATCGACGGGAAGTCCGTCGGGAGGATACCGACCGCTTTGCAGGCCCCGTTGGTGTAGCCGTTGGGCGAGTAACCGTCGGTCGCAAGATGCGGCAGCTTGTTGACCACACTGTCCGGGAACGTCGCCAGCGAAGGATCCAGCGGCGCATTGTTCGTCATCCGCTGGTAGTCGAACGCCTCGGTGAGGTCGCCGAGTTGGTTGGACGGGTCGTCCGATGGGCCGAGATTGGCTTGGCCGAGCCTCGTCTGCCCCAATTGGCGGCCGTTCACCTCGTCCGGCAGCTGCGCCAGCGGCACCAGATCGAACAGCTCGTTGATGAACTTGATGACGGAGCCATGCTCGCTGTAATGATGCGAGATCGATCCGGTCAGCGACCAGGGCGAGATTACGATCGTCGGGATGCGGGGGCCGCCCGCCAACGGCGAGCCGTCGGCGAATGTGCTCCGCCGTGCGATCGGCTCGTGGTCGTAGAACCCGTCGGTTTCGTCGTAGGTGATGACGATCGCGCTCTGGTTCCAATACGGGCTGTTCGCGATCGCGTTGATCGCCTTCGCGGTAAAAGCCTCGGTGATCTGATGATCCGAATAAGCCGGGTGGTCGTCGTTGCCGAGGAACGCCTGCTGGATGCCCGGCGTCGGGTCGACCGGGACCAGCCCGTCATTGTTGTTGTACCCGCCGCGCAAATAGAACACGCCGCCGCTTGCCGGCAGGGTGCGGTTGTTCACGGCGTCGGTGAAATCGGCCGCCCCGTGCAGGTTGTTGGCGAGGATCTGGGTGTTGCTGGCGAGATAGCCGAAATATTGCGGGCCGTTGTGGTGGAGGATGTAACCGCTGAACAGGCCCGGATCATTCGTCGGGTTCGGTGTCCCCGTGCCATAGGTGGATTCATATTTGTCCGGGGCATCGTGCCCGTTGAAACCCTGCTGATACCAGCCCCAGGGCACGACCTGGTTCTTGGTCGCGATTGCGAAGATGTCGTGCTGGACGTCGATGAGGTCGGCACGCGGGTTCTGGTCGGACTTGATCGTCTGGCCGATGGCCGAGCCCATGAACGATAGCGGCTGGGTCGCAAACGTCAGGTTCGGCGCGGGGTTAGCCGCGTTCTCGTCGGAATTGTACGGCGGCTTGACCGCGCTGGGGTCTTTGAGCGAGCCGGGAAACGGCCCCGGGTCGTTCACGATCGGCACGAACGCATTGCTGTTGCCAGCGACGTTCGAGCCATACGTCGCGGCCTTCGGGTTCGGGAAGTTAGGGTTAGAGTAAGTGGTCACCGCCCCTTGCGTCGGATGCAGGGCCCACTGCGTCTCGCCCGACTGCCCGGCGATCATGGCAATGGCGTTCGGCGTCGACGGCCCAACGATCGTCTGATGGAAATTGTCGAACAGGACGAAGTTGTTGGCCCAATGCCACATGAACGGAATGGTGTCGCAGTCGAGGTGGCTCACATCGGTCTCGCCCTGCTGCTTTTTCGCCAGCGTCATCTTGCTCGGCTGCGAGCCGTCCGGGTTGACGATGTTGCCGTTCGCGTCGGTCGTGTAGCCCTCCTGGTCCATCGCGTAACGGTCGTTGTGCGCCACGCCGTTCGCGTCGACGTTCAGGCTGTTCGACATGCCTTGATGCGCGTGATCGACCGAGATCAGGTCCGCCGGGTAGATAGGCACGATGGCGCCGCCGGAATTGTACCCGCCGCGCTGCACCGCCTGCGGCATCAGGAACGGTGAAATCGTCGCTACGTTGTAGTTGGTGTCGAGATACCGCTGCACGAAGCTGGCCGTCCGGTTGGCCGGAGTATAGCCGGACGGAGCCGAGAACAACCCGTTGGCCCCGGGGAACGTGCCGAAGAAATGGTCGAACGATTCGTTCTCATGGAAGATCACGAAAACATACTTCACCTTGGACCGCAGCAGAGCGATTTTCTGCTGCAGCGTGAGGTTCGATGGAGGCGTCGACTGCGCGTAGACCGCGGTGGTGTTCGACAGCATCGAGACGATGCCGAGCGTCGCACAGCTGGCTCTCAGCCATTTCTTCCTCGTCATCGGATCACGGTCTCCCCAACTTCATCCTGAGTAGGTGCTAGGGCTGCGGCGGCGGCCGTGGGATGTCACTACCGTTACAGTTTGACGAATTCGCACGGCGTGAGCCGATCTCCGTGGCAGGAGCAAGCGGCTTCTGCGAAAAGCGTGCTCATGCGGCCTGCGCCGGGGTTCACCCTTCTCGAGATCCTCATCGCCTTCGCCATCGCCGCCCTCGCGCTGACTGCCCTGACCGCCGCCGTGGCCGGCAGCCTCCGCTCGAGCCACGACGCTGCCCTGACCGAGCAGGCCATCTCGCGCGCGCGCTCGCGCCTGGCCGCCGCTGCTTACGACTCGCCCGGCGAGCACAGCGGCGACGACGGCGGGGGCTTCCACTGGGACGAGATCGTCCGCCCGGTGAGCCGGACCGGCTCGGCCACCCTCTACGACGTCACTGTTACGGTCGGGTGGTCCAGCGATGGCCCCCACCGCCTGACGCTGCACACGCTGCGGTTCGGCGCCGCCACGGCGCAAACGCCATGAGCCGCGGCTTCACCCTCCTCGAAGCGCTGGTCGGCGTGCTCATCCTCGGCTTCCTGGTCGTCGGCCTTGCAGGCGGCGCCCGCTTCGGGGCGGGTGCCGCCCTGCGCCAAAGCCGGTCCAGCGATCGCAGCGGCGACCTCGATGCCGTCGACCGCACGCTCCGCCAAATCGTCGCCACGGCGGACCCGGCGTCGCCCCTGACCGGCACCGCTGGCACCCTGTCCTTCGTCGCGGCCCTGCCCCAGGCGCCCGGCGCCAACGAGGTGGCGCTCGGCCTCGATGCGCGCCGTCGCCTGCTGCTTCGTTGGACCCCCAGACCTCCCGGCCAGCCGCTTAAACCTCTCGCCGCGCAACAGGCTGAACTGCTCGACGGCCTCGCCGGCATCACCTTCTCCTACTACGCCCCGGCCTCCGCCGCCGACCCGGTCGCCTCGTGGCGCACGAGCTGGAACCGCCCCGGCCTGCCCCTACTGATCCGCCTGCGCCTTGCTTTCGCCGACCCGGCCGCCCCGGCCTGGCCCGACATCGTGCTGGCCCCGCAACGCAGCCCATGATTTTGCCGATGCCGAAATCGCGCGCCACCCGTATCTATCAACGAACGCCGCCCGAGCGTGGCGCGGCTGGCCTAACGGCGAGGAGTTGATGGCGGTTCCATTCCTACCCTGCATGGCCTTGGTGGCGCAGATCTACGCGCTGCCCCCGCGCGTGCTGCCGTCGATTCAGCATGTCGAAGGGGGGCAGCCCGGCCTGGTCCACACCAACAGCAACGGCAGCCAGGATCTCGGCATCATGCAGATCAACACCATCTGGCTGCCCTATCTGAGCGCGTACACCCATCTCTCCCCCGCCGAGGTCCGCGAGCGCCTGCTCGGCCGCGCGTGCTTCAACATCGCCGCCGCGGGATTGATCATGCGTCTCTGCCTCGACGAAACCGGCGGCGACCTGCTCCGCGCGGTCGGCAACTACCATTCGCACACGGCCCAGCTGAACCAGGCGTATCAAGCCCAGGTGCTGCGCTCAGCGACCCTGCTGTTCATCGACCGGCAAGCGGGCCGCCGCCCCTGATGGATCTTCCTCGCGGGCCCCTTACGCCGCCCGACTCAGTCGAAGCGCTCGCCGCCCTGCTTGTTGCGGACGGGCTCTGCGACGCGCGCACGATCGAGCGCGGGCGGCGGGTCGCAGCGGAAAGCGGGCAGCGCCTCGACAAGGTGTTGATCCAGCTCGGCCTAGTCACCGAACGCGATCTCGCCCGCGCCTATGTCGCGCTCACAGGCCTCGCGCTGGCCGGCCCGGCCGACTTCCCGGCGGAACCGGCCATTCCCGATCGGATCGCCCCCCGGTTCCTGCGGCATTCCCGCGCGTTGCCCCTCGGGGTTCAGGGCGGCCACCTCCGCGTGGCCGTCGCCGACCCGCTCGACCCGTTCACGCCGGCCGCCCTGGCGGCTGCCGCCGGGCTGCCGGTCGAGTTGCTGATCGGCCTGCCCGTCGAACTCGATGCCGCCTTGTCGCGGCTCTACCCGGAGGGCGACCCCGCACCCGAGCCCGACCCGGCCGCGGCCGAACCGCTGGAGGAAGACGCCGAACGCCTCAAGGACCTCGCCTCCGAGGCGCCGGTCATCCGCCTCGTCAACGGCCTCATCTCGCGCGCCGTCGAAACGCTCGCCTCGGACATCCACATCGAGCCGTTCGAAGACCGCCTCCGCGTCCGCTACCGCTACGACGGCGTGCTCCACGAGGCCGAGCCGCCGCCCGCGCACCTGACGCCTGCGATCATCTCGCGCGTCAAGATCATGGCCCGGCTCGACATCGCCGAACGCCGGTTGCCGCAGGATGGCCGCATCAAGCTCGCCGTTCGCGGCCAGGAGATCGATTTCCGGGTCTCGACCATCCCATCGCTGCATGGCGAGACCGTGGTCCTGCGTGTTCTCGACCGCAGCGCCGTCAGCTTCGAATACGAGAAGCTCGGGCTTTCCGCGCCGGTTGTCGCTCGGCTGGGAGCCGCGCTGAACCTTCCCAACGGGATCGTGCTGGTGACGGGGCCGACCGGCTCCGGCAAGACGACCACGCTCTACACCGGGCTGCTATCGCTCAACTCGGTCAGCCGCAAGGTGGTCACCGTCGAAGACCCGATCGAGTACCAGCTGCCGGGCGTCAATCAGATACAGGTCAAGCCGCAGATCGGCCTCAACTTCGCCGGGCTGCTCCGCTCCATTTTGCGGCAAGACCCGGACGTGATCATGGTGGGCGAGATCCGCGACATCGAAACCGCGCAGATCGCCGTCCAGGCCGCTCTCACCGGCCACCTCGTGCTGAGCACGGTGCACACCAACTCGGCTGCCGCAACGATCGCGCGCCTGCGCGACATGGGGCTGGAGGATTATCTGCTGACCGCCGTGCTACGCGGCATCCTGGCCCAGCGGCTCGTGCGCCGCCTCTGCCTGGCGTGCCGCCGGCCGGAGCCGGCCCCGCCCGAGCTGATCGCCCGCTTCGGCCTGGGCCGCGCGCGCGCCCCCATGCTGTACCACCCGGTCGGCTGCCCGGAATGCCGCAACACGGGCTACCGCGGGCGCCTCGCCATCGCTGAATACTTGCAGCCGACGCCGGCCATCGAACGCCTGATCTTCTCGCGGGCCGACCAGTCGGAGATCGAGCGCGCGGCGGTCGAAGGCGGCATGGTGTCGCTGTTCGACGCCGGCATGCAGGCGGCGCTGTCCGGGGAAACGACGATCGAAGAGGTCACGCGCAGCATCCGGGCGGAAGCCTGATGCCCTCGTTCCGCTACACGGCGCTCGACTCCGCCGGGCGCACCGTCCGCGGCATCGCCGAGGGGGAGAGCCAAGCCGAGATCATCGCCCGCCTGCAGCGCCAGGGCAGTATTCCGCTGCGTGCCGAGGCGGCCGGGTCCGTCTGGTGGCGTCGGCTTCTCGAGAAGGAATGGGGCCGCCGCGGCATGAGCCGGCAAGATGTGGCCGATTTCACCCGCGAACTGGCCGTCATGCTCGGCGCCGGGCAGGACCTCGATCGCTCGCTCCGGTTTCTTGTCGAGACGTCTCCCAACAAGCGCGTCTTGACGACGGTCGAGGCGCTGCGCCGGTCGGTCCGCGACGGTGGCTCGCTGGCGGCGGCACTGTCGGAGAACCCGGCGAGCTTTCCGCGGCTCTACGTCGGGCTCATCCGCGCCGGCGAGGCGGGCGGCACGCTTGCGCCGACGTTGGACCACCTTGCGGTGCTGCTCGAGCGCGAGAGGGGCCTCGCGTCGACGGTCAAATCCGCGATGATCTACCCCGCCCTGCTCATGGTCGCCGCGATCGGCTCGATCATCCTGCTGCTCACGCAGGTGCTGCCCGAGTTCGTGCCCCTGTTCCAACAGAGCGGCGCGACTCTGCCTGGCCCGACCCGCGCGCTTCTGGCCCTAGGCGATTTCGTCTCCGATGATGGCGCGGCGGTGGCGCTGATCCTGCTGGTGGGGCTGCTCGTCGCCAGCCAGGCGCTCAAGCGCCCGGGCCCGCGTCTCCGGGCCGACACGCTTCTGCTCCGCGCACCGGTGATCGGCGGCTTGCAACGCGAACTCGTCGCCGCCCGGTTCACGCGCACGCTCGGCACGCTGCTGATCAACGGCGTTCCGCTGATCGCCGCGCTGGCCATCGTGCAGGAGGCGATCGGCAACCAGGCGGCAGCAGGGGCGGTCGCTCGGGCGGCGGTCATGGCGAAGGGGGGCGCCGGGCTCGCCCGCCCGCTCGAGGAGAGCGGGCTCTTTCCAGCCCGCACCACGCATCTGCTCCGTTTGGGGGAGGAAACCGCCCAACTCGGCCCCATGTCGCTCCGCGCGGCCGAGATCCACGAGGAACGCACGCGTCTCGGCGTCCAGCGCTTGCTGGCGCTCCTGGTCCCGGCGATCACCGTCGTCATGGGGGCTGCGATCGCCGGGATCATCGCTGCCTTGCTGCTGGCCATGCTCAGCTTGAACGACCTTGCGGCGAGCTGAAGCGGGGCGGTGTCAGTCTGCGGCCTCCTTCGTGACGAGATTGGCTGGCGAGCCCGCGGCGGCGGCCTCTTGCACGGGCGTCGAGCGCAAATATTGGGACATTTCGTCGCTGAATTCGGCCAGGAAGCTCAGCCGCACCTCCCGCACGATGGATTGGAGCGCCACTTCGTTGCGCTGGCTGTCGCCGCTGTTGAACCAGAGCACGAAATTGCTGTCGTCCAACCGGCTGAGAACGTCCTCGCGGTTCAAGCGCTTGCGGATGACCTGCTCCGCCCGCAGCATCGCCCGAAACTCGATCCGCTCCCAATCAGCGCCGAACAGCGACTTGAAAGCCGCAAGGCTGATGGCCCGCAACTCCCCTTGATCGTGGGCCGCATACGCCTGAGCAGCGGCGGAAAGCGCGGCCGGCGGAGCCGGTTTGGCGTCGCTGCTGCCCGCGCGCGGGATCAGGGTCACGACCCGGTAGGGCTGATCTCTGGCGGTCAGCAGAACGGAGGTCAGGTGCACCGCAACCCGCTTGCCGCTCTTGACCAGCGTTTCGAAGTCCATCTCGTATTGCTCACCCGTCGCAAACTGGGCGGCGCGCGTCTTCGCGGCGGATTCGGCCAATTCCGGCGGGGTCAGGTCCTGCACCCGGATCTGCTTCAACTCGTCCGCGCTGAAACCGGTGAGTTGCCGGTAGGCGTTGTTGCACATCACCAACTCTCCCCCCTGGCCAACGATGGCCACGGGCGCCGCAATGCGCATGAAGATTTGCGCCAGCATCTGGCGGAGCCTGTCGTCCTGGGTCGCGTTGCGCCGCGCCGCCGTGATGTCACGGCCGATCAGGATGGCATAACGCACCCCCGACACGCCCGGGGGCGGAAACGACAGCCGAAACCCCAGCCAGTTCTCGACACCGCCCGCCAGAAGCGGCAGGTCGAGCTGAACGGCGGCACCCGCGATCAGCGCTGCCAGCAATTGCGCCCGATCCTCAGCCTTGCCGACGAGGTCAAGCATGAATTGGACGCTCGCACCGGTCAGTTCAGCCCGTGACCGACGCATCACCGCCGAGAACGGCTGGTTGGCGTACTCGATGATCGCGGTGGCGCCACGCTCGGGATGGACGATTACGGCAACGGCCGTGCCGGCCTCGTTCAAACCCGACTCGATGAGGGCTGGAAACATCTTTTCTTGTTCCGCTCTAGCCGACGGATCCTACGCCGCATTGATGGATGAAAGATGAAGATCGGCCAGTGCCTAGCGGCTGCCCTCTCCGATCCGAAGTTCACGGGTGCGACGATGCGCCGTTCACATTATACCGTGCGCGAAACTCGCCTTGTCACCGTCAACGACGTGAAGGCGCGGCAAGGACCCATGAACGAGGCTTCACCTGCCGCAACTGGCTTCACGCTGATCGAGGTGCTCCTGGTGGTCGTCATCTTCGCCCTCGTCGCCGGACTGGTGCTGACCCGGGCGCCGACGCGGGGCGGCACCACCGACCTGCGCGCCGCGAGCTCGCTCGTTGCCGGCACGCTCCGCGTCGCCCGTACCCGGGCGATCGTGGCCGACCGCCCCATGCCCGTCCGGTTCGATCCGTCGGACGCCACCCTG
Organism: Acetobacteraceae bacterium; assembly: GCA_032249615.1. GTDB lineage: Bacteria > Pseudomonadota > Alphaproteobacteria > Acetobacterales > Acetobacteraceae > JAVVHH01. The sequence goes on along the minus strand of JAVVHH010000002.1, from coordinate 28,651 downwards.
CAGCTCGGCACCGATCCCGTCCGGCGCCTGCCGCCGGGCATCCGCATCGCCTCCGCCGTGTCCATCCTCTTCCGCCCCGACGGAAGCTCGTCCGGCGGCGCCGTCGACCTCGCCGGGCGCGCCGACACCGCGCACATCGCGGTCAGCTGGCTGACCGGCCGGGTCACCATCGCCGCCGCCAACACGCCATGAGAGCAGGGCATGGGTGAGCTTCCCGAGGGCGTCCGCGGCCGTGTCCTCGCGGTCCTGTTGCTCGTCGTCCTGCTGGCCAGCCTCTGGGCCGGCATCGCCGTGCCGCTCACCGAATGGTTTGCCGACCGCAGCGACCGGATCGACCAACAGACAACCCTGGCGCGCCGCATGGCCGAGATCGCGGCGACGCTGCCCGCCCTGCGTACTCAGGCCCTCGCGGTTCAGTCCGTCGGGCCCGTCGCCGTCATCGCGGGCGGCAGCGACGCCGTGGCGGGTGCGGCCCTGCAGCAACGGCTGCAGCAGATCGGCTCCGGTCTCGGGGTGACGCTTTCCAGCACCGAGGTCTTGGCCGGCGAGACCGCCGGGGCGTATCGCCGCATCGGAGTGCGGGTGGCGGTCAGCGCCCGCTGGTCCGTGTTCGTCCGTCTTCTAGAGGCGCTCGCGACCAATACGCCGCGCGTGCTGATCAACGACCTGCAGATCCAGGCTATGCGCACGCTCGTCGCCGACGCTGACCCGGTGGTGAACGTCACCATGGTCGTTCTCGGCTTCCGCGCCGGGTCGGCCTCCCCGGCGGCGACGGTCCAGCCATGAACGGCCTGGCCGTGGGCGTCGGAGTGGCCGCCGCCGGCCTGGCCGCCCTAGTGGCCTTCGAGCTGCGCCCGCTCCCGGCCGCGCCGCCGGCACCCCCAGCTACGAGCGCTCCCTCTATCGGCCCCGCCGCCGCACCAGTCCAGGAGCCCGGTGCGCGCCCCGACGTCCTCGCGGCAACGTTGCTCGCCCGCCCCCTGTTCACGCCGTCCCGTCGCCCGCCCGGCGAGACCAGTCCGGCCAGCGCCAGCCCGGCCGCTGAGACACTCCCGCGCATGACCGCCATCCTCATCGACGGCTCCCGCCGCAGCGCGATCTTCGTCCCCCCTGGCGGCAAGCCCACGGTGGTGGCCGAGGGTGGTCGGATCGGGCCCTTCGTGGTCCGGGCGATCGAGCCGGAGCGGGTCATCGTCGCGGGCCCCGATGGCGAACGCACCGTGCACACGAGCTTCGACCCAGACCTTCAACCGCCACCCCCACCCGCGGTGCCTAGCCCCGGCATCGCCGGCTTCCCCGGCCTCCTACAGGCCACGACACCGCCCCCCAACCCGCTGGCGGCACCGGCCGCCGGGCTCGAACGAACGCCATCCGGAGCAGCAAGATGATCCGCCACACTCCTGTCTTGCTCTTGGCACTCGCGCTGTTCGGCTGCGAGCGGGCCGAAACTCCCGCCCTGCAAGCGCTGCCCATCCCCCGCGGCGAGGGCGGCACGGCAGTGGCGCGGGTCAACGGCCCGGTGGGTGCGACGACCGCACTCGGCACGCCGCTGGTCACCTACGGTGTCGTCCGCCCATCGCCCAATGCCGTCAGCGAGGCCGCGAGCCCGTACGGCCCACCCGCAGCCGGTGACGTCTCGCTGGATTTCGTCGACACCGACGTCCGCGAGATCGTGGCCCAGGTGCTCGGGACCATTCTGCGCGTGAACTACACGATCGACCCCTCTGTCCGCGGCACGGCCACGCTGCGGACGGTCAACCCCATCCCGCGCTCCCGGGTGCTCGCCGCGCTGCAGACCGTGCTCGCCCAGAATGGCGCCACAATCCTCGAGGCCGGCGGCCTCTACCGGGTCACGCCGGCCGCCGGCGCGGCAGCGGCGCCGGGCCTGGCGACCCCGGGGGTCGCCGGCAGCGCCGTGATCCCGCTTCGCTACGCCTCGGCCGAGGATTTAGCCAAAGTGCTCCAGCCCTACGCGGGCGCGACCGGGCGCGTGGCTCCCGATCCCGGCCGCAACGCGCTGCTCATCAGCGGCGATCCCGGCACGCGCGAGGCGCTCCTCAATCTCGTCCACGCGTTCGACATCGATGCTCTCGCCGGCCAGTCGTATGCGCTGTTTCCGGTGGGCAGCGGAACCGCCCGCGATTTCGGCACGGCCATGACGGAGGCCATGCGATCGGGCCAAGGCGGGTCGCTCGCCAGCGTCGTCCGCGTCGTGCCCATGGAGCGCATCAACGCGGTCCTGCTCATCTCCGCCCAGCCCCGCTATGTCGACGAGGCGCGGCGGATTTATGCGTTGGTCGAGCGCAACCGCCGGCAGACGGTTCGCGGCTGGAGCGTGTTCTACCTGCAGAACAGCAAGAGCAACGACGTCGCCTACGTGCTGCAGCAAGCCTTCACCCCCAACCACGTCACCGCAACGCCCAGCGCCCGCGCCATCGGTGCGTCCGCCCGGCGCAGCGGCGGCACGAATAGCTTCAACAGCGGCGGGGGTGCCGGGGGCGGCCTCGGCGGTGCGGGGGTCGGTCTGCGCGGCGGCGGCGGCGCAGGCGGCTTGTCTGGGCCGGCCAGCGTGGTCGGCGGGCAAGATACGGTGCCATCTCAGCTGGCGCCCGGACAAAATCCCGCCAACCCGCTGCTCGGCGGCCTTGACCCGGTCGGCGGCGCCGGCGGCGGCCCGGCTGGGGGCGGCGATGCCGACCTGAACAGCATCCGCATCATCCCGAACGCCGAGAACAACGCGCTGCTCGTCTACGCCACCCCGGCCGAGCACGACACCATCGAGGCCATGCTGCACAAAATCGACATCCTGCCGCTCCAGGTCAGGATCGACGCGGTCATCGCCGAGGTCACCCTCAACGACAACCTCAGCTACGGCACCCAATTCTTCTTCAAGAACGGCGGCATCAACGGTGCGCTCAACTTCAACACCGCCGCTGGTGCCGCCGCCAGCGCGCTCGCCAGCACCTTTCCGGGCTTCGTCCTGACCGGTGGCACGAACGAGACTTACGCGCTCAACGCGCTCCAGAACGTCACCACCGTGAAGGTGCTCTCCTCGCCACAGCTCATGGTGCTCGACAACGAGTCCGCCCGCCTGCAGGTCGGCAACCTGGTGCCCTACCTGACCACCAGCTCGCAAAGCACGATCAGCGCCAACTCCGCCATCATCAACTCGATCGACTACCGCGAGACCGGCGTCATCATGGAGGTGACGCCCCGGGTGAACAGCGGCGGCCTCGTCACGCTCGACATCGCCCAGGAGGTGAGCGACGTCGACACGGCGGCGACCACGACGTCGCAGATCGCCTCGCCGACCTTCCTCGAGCGCAATGTCCGCTCCCGCGTCGTGGTGCAAGACGGCCAGACCATCGGCTTGGCCGGCCTGATCCGCGACAATTCGTCCCGCAGCAATGGCGGCATTCCCTGGCTGAAGGATATCCCGCTGCTCGGCCTGCTCGCCGGACAGCAGAGCAACAACCGCGGGCGGACCGAGCTCCTCGTCCTCGTCACTCCGCACGTCGTGCACGACCAGCGGGATGCCAGGGCGTTGACGGAGGACCTCCGGGACCAGCTGATCAATGCCGCCGCGATCCCGAGCGAGTTGCAGCGGCTGCCGCCTTCCGGCTCGCCCGACCCGCAGCGCCCACTGCGCCGCGCGGTCGGTCTCACCCGGTGATCAGCGCCCGGTGAAGGCGGGCGGCCGGCGTTCGGCCATGGCGGCCACGCCTTCCTTGAAGTCCTCGGTTTGGAAATGCTGCTGCTGCTCGGCCAATTCGTGGTCGGTGATCGCGGCCACGGCGTCGGCCAGTCCGCGCCGGAGCGTGCGCCGGGTCGAGGCGACGGCGAGGGGCGCCGACACCGCGATCTCTTTCGCCAAGGCCAGCGCGGCCTCCCGAAGCGACTCTGCGGGCGCGAGCACGTCGACGAGGCCGATTCTCTCGGCCTCCTCCCCGCCGATCCGCCGCCCGGTGTAGAACAGCAGCGCCGCCTTCTGCTCACCGATGGCGCGCTTGAGCGTCACGCTCAGCCCGAAGCCCGGGTGGAACCCCAGCCGGTTGAAGTTGGCGGTGAAACGGGACTCGGCCGAGGCGACGCGGAAGTCGGCCACCATCGCCAACCCCAACCCGCCCCCCACCGCGGCGCCCTGCACGGCGGCGACGATCGGCCTTTCGCAGCGGAACAGCCGTACGGCTTGCTGGTAGAGATGGCCCCCTTGGCGGTCGCCGACGGTGTCGCGCGCCGGGGAGGCGAAGTTGGCGCCGGCGCAGAAGTTCTTGCCCTCTGCGCAGAGCACGATGCTCCGGATATTCGGATCGGCGTCGAACCCCTCGAACGCGGCGGCGAGATCCCGGATGAGCGGGATATCGAAGAAGTTGTTCGGCGCCCGGCAGATCTCGGCGATCCCAACATGGCCATCGGTGCTGATGCGGACGTCGCTCAACGGAGGCCCAACCCGCGGGCGATGATCCCGCGCAGGATCTCCCGCGTGCCGCCCCGCAGCGAGAACGAGGGCGCTGTCATGATGAGCCGCGCCAGCACCGCCGAGAGCGGCCCGGCGCCGTCGCCCATCGATGGTTCGACATCGGCCAGCAGGCGAATCACCTCGACGGTCTCCTGCTCGAGCACGTTGCCCAGATCCTTGACGAGCGACGCTTGCAGAGCCGGGTCCTCGCCCGCCTGCAGCATGCCGGCGATCGAGCGCGACAGCCGCCGCAAGGCGAGGATATGCGACGTCAGGCGCCCGATCGCCGCCGCAGCACGGTCGTCGGCCGAGGGCCCCAGCGCGCGCACCGCCTCGGCCAACAGCGCGAAGCTCGAGAGGAAGCGGTCCGGCCCGGACCGCTCGAACGCCAGTTCGCCGGTGACCTGCTTCCAGCCATCGCCCTCCTGCCCCAGTAGCGCGTCTTCCGGCAGCAGCATGTCGTCGAGGATCACCTCGTTGAAATGGTGGCCACCCGTCATGTCGATGATGGGGCGCACCGTCATGCCGCCGCCGTTGCGCGCCTTGTGCATGTCGACGACGAACTGGCTGGCGCCGGCGTGCCGGTCGTCGGCCGATTTGTCGCCGGTGCGGCAGAACAGGATCATGTAATCGGCGATGTGCGCCGACGAGGTCCAGACCTTGGTGCCGCTGACCAGCCAACCGCCTTGCACCCGCTGCGCCCGCGTCCGCGCCGCGGCGAGGTCAGACCCGGAATCCGGCTCGCTCATGCCGATGCAGAACGAGCACTCGCCGGCGGCGATCTTGGGCAGGATCTCTTGCCGCTGCGCCTCCGTCCCGTTTTTCAGGATGCTCGGCCCGCTCTGCCGGTCGGCCACCCAGTGATAGCCGACCGGCGCGCCCGCCGCGAGCATCTCTTCCTGCACCACGTAGCGCTCGAGCGCGGTGCGCTCGTGCCCGCCATACCGCTTGGGCCACGTCATCCCGAGCCAGCCCCGCTCGCCCATCTTGCGGCTGAAGCCGCGGTCGTGGCCGCTCCAGGACTCGGCCTTCTGCTGCGCCGTGCGGTCCGACAGCTCGGTGGCGAGGAAGCCGCGCACCTCCGCCCGGAGCGCCTCGGCGGCGTTGGTCGGCTGGGGTGGGGTGGCGAACGCGAGCGTCGGCATGATCAGCCCTCCATCGAGGTTGCGGGGGATAGCACAAGCAAAGCGTCGGCGATCGTGCAGCCCTGGCCCGCAGGATGGACGATCACCGGGTTGAGTTCCAGTTCCGCCACCGCGTCGCGGCCGGCATGGGCGAGGCGGGAGACGAGGCTGACCAAGACGGCAAGGGCCGGCACATCGGCCTCGGGCGCGCCGCGGTAGCCGTCGAGCAGAGGGGCGCTGCGCAGGCTCCGCACCATCGCCGCAGCCTCCTGCTCGTCCACGGGCGCCAGCCGATGCACGATGTCCCGGAACAGTTCCGTCGCCGTGCCGCCTGCGCCGACGGTGACCACGGGCCCGAAGGTCGGGTCCCGCACGACGCCCACGATCATCTCGGTCCCGGCCGCCGCCATCCTCTCGACCAGAACGCCGTCGAGAGGCGCGTCCGGGGCATAGGCGCGCGCGCCCGCCATGACGGCGTCGAAAGCCGCCTCCAGCGCCGCGAGGTCGCCGATCCCAAGCCGCACGCCGTCCGCCTCGGTCTTGTGCGGGATCGCGGGCGACTGGATCTTGAGGGCGAGCGGGAAACCCAGGGCTTGCGCGGCGTCTGCGAGGCCCGCCCTCTCCGTCACCAAGCGACCCGGCGCCACGACAGCCCCGCACGCGGCCAGCATCGCCTTGGTCGCATGCTCCGGCACCGTCCCGGCGGGCCCGGAGAGCGCGACGGCAAAGGGCGGCGGTAGAGCCGAGCGGGGGACCTGCCGGCCACGGTCGGCGAGCACGCGGGCCGCCTCTGCGAGCATCGCCATGGTCGGGCAGATGACCGCGCCCGCATCGGCCAGCACCTGCCGGCCCAACGGCGACGGGAGCGTGTAGCTGTAGAACAGCACCGGCTTGCGCCGGGCGGCGAGCAAGGCCGCCAGCGCAGGGGCCTCGAGGGAAACACGCGCCGGGTTGGCCAACGTCGTGACGACAGCGACGATGTCTATCGCCGGGTCGTCGAGCATCAGGCCCACGGTGCGGAGCGTGCCGCCCCCCGCGGCGCCGCCGGCCGTCAAATCGACCGGGTTCCGCGCGCTGCCGTAGGAAGGGATGAAGGTGCGGATCGCCGTCTGCGTGTCCGTCGACAGCGGCGGCAGGCGAAGCCCGGCCGCCTCCAGCAAATCGGCCGCCCAGGCCCCCGCGCCGCCCGAGATGGTGACGACGCCCACGCGGTCACCCGCCGCCACCGGGTTGGCCGCCAGAGCCGCAGCAAGGGTCAAGGCTTCGTCCAGCTCCGAGGCGGCAATGATCCCGTGCCGGTGGAACATCGCGTCGTAGCCCGCATTCCAGCCCGCCATGCTCGCCGTATGCGAGGCGGCGGCCAGCTTGCCCACTTCAGAGCGCCCCACCTTGATCGCGACGATGAATTTGCCCGCGTCCCGCGCCGCATCGGCCGCCGCGGCGAAAGCCCCCGCGTCGCGGATAGTTTCGATGAACAGCAGGATACCGGCCGTGTCGGGGTCGGCGGCCATGTGGGCCAGGAAATCCGCCGCCGTGAGGTCCGCCTCGTTCCCGGTCGTGACCACCGTGCTGAACGAGAGGCCCAGCGCTCGGCCGCGGTTGTAGAGCGCGAAGCCCATGCCGCCGCTCTGCGCCACGACACCGATCCGCGCCTTGCAGGCGACGGGATTGGTGTCGCTCTGCCGGTCGACGGCCGGGCTGAACGTCGCGCTGACCCGGGCGATCTCGTTGTGGAAGCCTTCGCCGTTCGGCCCGCTGATCCGCATCCCGGTTCGCCGGGCCAGGGCCGCCACCTGTTCCTGCATCCCGGCGGGCGCCGCGTCGTCTTCGGCGAACCCCGACGAGATGACGATCGCGAACCGCACCCCCGCCGCCGCGCACTCTTCCAAGGACGCCAGCACCGCCGCCGCCGGGATGACGATGATCGCCAGATCGACGGGCTCGCCTGCCGCCGCGATCGTCGGAAAGCAGCGGAGGCCCTCGATCTCCGCGTAGCTCGGGTTGACCGGCACGACCCGGCCATCGAACCCGTTGCGCAGCAGGATGCTGAGCACTTGTCCGCGGATCTTGTGCGGGTCCGGCGACGCGCCGATCACCGCGATCGACCGCGGGGACAGCATGGGGGCGAGCGGGCTCTCCTGCGGCGGCAGGGTCATGCTGCCGTCAGCGCCGGCCACAGCCCCTCCGCTCCCGCCGCGAGCGCCGCGCGCCCGACGACGATGTTCCACTCCGCCTCGTTGCCGAACTCGTCCCGCCACGACCAGAGCCGCCTCGTCGCGTAATGGAGGTCGTATTCCTGGGTGAACCCGATCGCCCCGTGGGACTGGTGCGCGAGCCCGGCGGCGATGCTCGCGGCCTCGCCCGCCCGCGCCTTCGCCGCACCGACCAGCATGGGCGACAGCTGGCCGGCATCCATCTTGCCCAAAGCGTCGGCGGCCATGTCCGCGGCCGCGATCGCCGCCGCCGATTGCCCGGCCAGCACCGCCAGGTTCTGCTGGATCGCCTGGAACTTGCCGATCGGCCGCCCGAACTGCACCCGCGTCTGCGCGTAGCCCACGCTCAACGACAGCGCCCGGGACAGCGCCCCCGCAATCTGCGCCGTTCGCACCGCCGCGCCCGCCGCGTGCAGGCCCGCCGCGTCCAGATCGACCGGCGCGACCGCCGCATCGGGCAACAGTTGATCCAGCACGACCGTGTCGCGCGGCTCCCCCGCTACGTTGGCGTCGTGCGCCGTCACCACGCCGTCGGCGACGACGCACGCCACCATCGGCCCGCCTGGTCCCGCCGCCAGCACCGCCAGCGCCGCGGCGTCCCGCGCCCAGGGCACCCGGCTCGCGGTCCCGCGCAGCCGCCAGCCGTTGCCCTCGCGCGCCAGCTCGAGCCGCTCTCCCCTGCGCACCGGCGCGAGGGTCAACACCCCCTCCGGCACCGGCAGCCCGGCCCGCGCCAACAGCCAGCCCGCCAGCATCGTCTCGGCCAGCGGAATGGGCGCGGTATGTTCGGCTGCGATCTGCAGCAGCCGCAGCGCCTCCGCCGGGCTCGCCCCGAAGCCGCCCGCCTCCTCCGGCAGCAGCGCCGCGGTGAACCCGGCTTCGACCACCGCATCCCACAGCGCCTTTGGGAACTGCCCTGCTTCTGCCGCCTTCAGGACGGCCTTGTCGACATGCTGGCTGAACAGCCGTTGCGCGCTATCGGCGAGTTGGTCGCTCATTCCTGCCTCCTATTTCTCAGATCGCGCCGGTTTGGCAGGGCGCAATGCATCCCATTGCTCATCGCTCCAGCCCAGCAGCGTGGCCGTGTCGTTCTGCGCCGAGCCCGAGAGGAACTGCTTGCCGCCATCCACCACCAGGCACTCACCATTCACATAGGAAGCAAGGTCGGAGACAAGGAAGCTGCAGGCATCCATCAGTTCCCGGTACTCACCGACCCGGCCGAGCGGGATGGTGCGCGCAGGGGGCGGCTTCTGCAGCGCGGCCGGCGCCAGCCCTGCCGACGCGCCCGCCGTCGGGAACGACCCCGGCGCCACCGCGACGCAGCGTATGCCCTTCGGGCCCCACTCGGCCGCCAAGCTGCGCGTCATCGCGAGCACGCCCGCCTTGGCCATCGCCGAGGGCACCGTGAACGCCGCACCCGACAGGGCTGACAGCGTCAGGATCGACAGCACCGTGCCGCCACGCCCTGCCGCGATCCAGCGCCGTCCGCATCCCAGCGTGCAGTAGGCCGACCCATGCAGCACGATCCCGAGCACGGCATCGATTGCGCGGACCGACAGCCGATGGCTCTGCGCGAGGAAGTTGCCGGCCGCGTTGTTGACCAGGATGTCGAGCGGCCGGTCCTGCCAGATCGTGTCGAGCATCGCCTCGACGGCAGCCGGGTCGCGCACGTCGCAGCCCATCGTCGTGACCTGCGCGCCCGGCTGGGCCGCCAGCATCTCCGCCGCCGTCTGCTCGAGCACGGCGACCCGGCGCCCGCAAATCACCAGCGACGCCCCCAGCGCCAGGAAGCGCTCGCCGATCGCGCGCCCCAGGCCGGTCCCGCCGCCAGTGATCAGCACCCGCCGGCCGGCGAGCAGGTCAGGACTGAACATCGCGCGCCCCGAGCGGTGGCGCGGCGGACCGCATCGCCGGGCGTTCGCCGTCGAAGCTTAGCGGCAAGCCTATCGTTTGAATGTCGAGCCCCGGGATGGTCTGCAGCATCCCGAGTGCCGCCACCTGCTTGTCCTCGAGCAGTGCGCTCAGATCGTTGATCGGCGCGAACGGCACCCCCGCCGTCCGGAACAACGGTGCCCAATGCGCCGAGGGCTGCGTCCGCGTGACCGCTGCGATCACCCCGATCACCTCGGCCTTGTGGGCCACCCGCCCGGCATTGTCCGCCCAGCACGGATCGTCCGCCCATTCCGGGTGGCCCAGCACCCGAACCAGCTTCGCGAACAGCCGGTCGTTCGCGGCGGCGACCACCAACTCGCCATCCGCCGTCGGCAGCGCCTCGAAGACGACCACCTTCGGGTTGCCCGTCCGATCCCGCGGCGGCACCACCCCGCTCTGCGCGAAGGCCGCGAACGGCACGCTCATCCATCCCATCGCCGTCTCGAACAGCGACGCATCGACGACGGCGCCTTCGCCGGTGCTCACCCGCCGGAACAGCGCCGCCACGCAGCCCAATGCCGCCCAGAGCCCTGTTCCCAGATCCAGGATCTGCACCCCGACCCTGGATGGCGGGCCGTCGGCGCAGCCGTTGAGCCCAAATAGCCCGGCGAAAGCCTGGACCATCGGCTCGTAGCCGGGCTCGAGCCGCATCGGCCCCACGGCGCCGAACGCCCAGAGCGAGCAATAGACCAGTCTGGGATGGGCCGCCCGCAAGCTGGCCGCATCGAACCCGAGCGCGTCCAGCGACCCCGGCCGCAGATTCTGCACGAGCACGTCTGCATCGGCGATCAGCCCGCGCAATACCTCGCAATCCGCCGGCTGCTTCAGGTCCAGCGTGACCGAGCGCTTGTTGCGGTTGACGGTCTGAAACGCGGTGGCCGCTCCGTTGGCGAAGGGCGGGCCCCAGCCCCGCGCATCGTCACCGCCGGGCCGTTCCACCTTGAGCACGTCCGCCCCGAGCGCCGCCAGGATCTCGGCCGCATAGGGGCCCGCCAGGTTCTGCGCGACTTCCACCACTTTGATGCCCTGCAACGGCAGCATGCTCAGACACCTAACCCGAAATACGCCCGGCGCAGACCGTCATCGGCTTGGATCTCCGCCGGCGTGCCCCCGAAGGCGATCCGGCCGCCCTCCATGGTGAACACCCGGTCCCCCAGCCCCAGGAACTTGACGTTCTGTTCCGCGATCAGCAGCGACAACCCATCCGACCGGCAGGCCGCCAGCGAGTCGATGACGGTCGACACCATCAGCGGCGAGAGGCCCGCCGAGGGCTCGTCCATCACCAGCAGTTTCGGCTCGGCCGCCAGCGCCTTGGCCACTCCCAGCATCTTGCGCTGCCCGCCGGACAGGCCGCCGGCCGCCTGATGCCGCTTCTCGGTCAAGATCGGGAACAGCGCATACAGTCCCTCCCGCCGCCGTCGCGCCACGGCGCGGTCGACAAATAGCGCGCCGAGGTCGAGGTTCTCCGCAACCGTCAGATCGGGGAACACTCCCAGCTCCGACATGTAGCTCAGCCCCATGCGCACCCGTGCCCGGGGCGATAGCCGAGTGATGTCGGCGCCCGCGAGGCGAATCGTGCCGCCGGTCGCCGGCAACAGCCCGACCAGGCATTTGAGCAGCGTGGTCTTGCCCGCACCGTTCGGCCCGAGCAGCACCACTGTCTCGTTCTCGCCGACCGCGAGGTCGACGCCCCATAGAACCCGGATCGTGCCGTAGCCGCTCTCGAGCCCCCGCGTCTCGAGCAGGCTCATGCCACCGGCTCCGGTTCGCCGAGAAAGACCTCGACCACTTCTCTGTCCTGCACCGCCTCGCGCAGCGCCCCCTTGAAGATCGCGCGCCCCGCGTTCATCACCACGACCCGGTGCGTGATCCGGTCGATGAACGGCATCAGATGCTCCACCACCACGAGCCCGAGCCCCTCCTCGGCGAGTTGGCGCAACCGGGTCGCGATCCGCTCCAGTTCCGTGGGGTTGAGCCCGCAGGCCAATTCGTCGACCAGCAGCAGCCGCGGCCCGGTCGCCAGCGCGCGGGCGAGGTCCAGCATCTTCTGCTGCACGCTCGTCAGCTCTCCCGCCCGCCGATGCTTGGCGCCGCCGAGTTCGACCGAGTCCAGGAGCGCGTCCAGATCCGCGGCCCGCCCGTCAGCCTGCACCGCGACCTCGAGATTTTGCCGGACGGTGAGAGTGGCAAACGGCTTCGGCACCTGAAACGTCCGATTGATCCCCCGCGCCGCCCGCCTGTGCGCCGGCAGCCCGGCGATGTTCTCGCCCGCAACCACCACCTCGCCCGCATCGGCCGGCAGCAAGCCGCTGATCACGTTGATCAACGTCGTCTTTCCCGAGCCGTTCGGCCCAATCAGCCCCACGATCTCCCCGGCATGCACCGCGAGGTCGATCCCGCCCAGGGCCTGGAAGCCGCCGAAGCGCTTGACCACCCCGCTGACCTGCAGCAGCGGCTCAGCCATGGCGCAGCGCCCGGATCTGCCGCGGGATCGCCGCGAGACCCTGCGGAAAGAACAGCACCAGGCCCATGATCAGCAGCCCGAACGCCAGCTGGAAGTACTGCGGTGCGGAAACGCCGATGTAGTTGTAGAGCCCGTAGAGCAGCAGCACACCGACGACCGGTCCGCCCAGCGTTCCAGCGCCGCCGAACAGCGTGAAGACGATCGCGAAGATGCTGAAATTGAGGTCGAACACCGCCTCCGGAAAGAACGTCGACGCCCGCCAGGCGAAGATCGCCCCGATCAACCCGGCGGCCACCGCGCTCGCCAGCCACACGAGCAGGCGGCCCCGCACGATGTCGATCCCCGCCATGGAGGCCGCGACCGGGTTGTCGCGCGCCGCCTGCAGCTGCAGGCCGAACCGGGAGTGGCGCAGATAGGCGACCAACCCCATCGTCACTGCCAGCACGCCCAGCGCCAGCCCATAGGTGAGCTTCGGCGCATAGGTCGCGTGCAGCCGCACCCCATACGGGCCGCCCGTCGCATCCTGCAGGTTCGGGTTCGCGATCAGGTGCAGCAGCGCCTCCGAGGCCGCCAGGCTCGCCAGCCCGAAATACGCGCCCTGCAGCCGGAGCAGCGGGGCGAGCAGGAGCCCGACCAACCCCGCCGCGACCCCGCCACCGGCGATCGCCAGCAGCGACGGCGCGCCTGCCAGCATGATCAGCATCGAGAACCCGTAGGCTCCCGCGCCGAAGAAGCCGACATAACCGAACGGCAGATAGCCCGAGAAGCCGTAGGTCAGGTTCAGCCCCTGTGCCAGGACGAGGAACACGACGAAGTTCAGCAGCAGCAATCCGTTATCGTAGACGAAGGGCAGCACCGTAAACAGCGCCAGCAACGGCACGATGATCAGCAGGACGTCACGCAGGAACAGCCTACGCATGGCGCACGCGCCGCCCCAGCAGGCCGGTCGGCCGCACCAGCAGAACGCCGATCAGCACCAGATTGGGCAGCAGATCGGCGAACGAGCTGAGATAGGTCCGCATCAGCATCAGCGAGACACCGAAGATGATGCCGCCCAGTACCGTCCCGAGCGGATTGCCGAGCGAGCCGATGATGATGACGGCGAACGACGTCAGGTCGAGCGGGATGCCGAGCGACGGCGTGAAGCTGCCGAGCATGAAGGGCGCGAACACCCCCGCCACCGCCGCGAGCCCGGCGCCGGCCCCGAACGCGATCGCCGAGATTCGGTGCACGTCGATGCCGATTGCCACGGCCTCTTCCCGTTGCGCCATGATCGCCCGCGTCTGCCGCCCGAGCCGGGTGCGGTAGAGGTACACATACACTCCCGCCAGCATCAGCACCGACACGCAGCCGGTATAGGCCCAGGCGAACGGGATCGTCTGCCCAAGCAGCGCGATCGGCTTGCCGCCCAGCAGCCGGCTCGGGATCGAGCGCTCCGTGTTACCGAACAGCGTCGCGACCACCGCCTCGATCACCTGCGACAGCCCGAAGAACAGGATCAGCGACAGCATCTCCGGCTCACGCGCCCGGAACAGGCGCGGCACCAGCAAGTAGTAGAGCGGCAGCCCGACCACGAAGAACACCGCAAAGCTGATCGCCACCACGAGCGGGGGCGACAGCCCCAATCCTCGCAGCAGCCAAAACGCCCCGAACGCGCCCAGCATGATGAAGTCGCCATGCGCCAGATTGACGATCCGCATCACCCCGAAGACGAGGTTCATCCCCACGCCGACCAGTGCGTAGTAGAGCCCGAAGATGACCCCCGTTGCGAGCGCGTAGCCCAGCATCGGTCAGGGGGCGGGATAGATCGGCTTGGCCGTCGCCAGATCCTCCGGCCAGACGATGTTCAGCTTGTACTCGCCGACCAGTTCCTTGCCGGGAACGATTTGACCGAGCGGCAGGATCTCGCCCATCTGCGAGCCATCGGGGGCTAGCACGAACGGCCCGGCCAGCGTCGTCATGTTGCCCGACAGCGAGAACACCGCGCGACGCAGTTCGAGTTGGTCCAGGCTCTCGGCGGCCTGCAGCGTCCGCTCGATCACCAGCCCGGCTTGATAGCCGGCCAGCGCATTGAATCCGAACTCCACGCCCGGCAGCTTGTGGCTCGTCACCCAGTGCTCGAACGCCTCCTTGAACTGTTCCAGGTCGAGCCCGTAGTTCGGCTTGAAGGCGTAGACCGCGGAACTCGCCAGCGCATAGCTGTAGGCGAGCTGGTCGCTGACCCCGTTGGTCTTCATCAGCGGCAATTCGGTCAACCCGTAGCCGGTGAACAGGAACTTGAATTTGCTCCCGTTATCCTGCATCGCGTGCAGGAAAGCGATCTCGTTGGCGGGGTAGCCGAATTCCAGCAACGCATCCGGCTTGGCCGCTTCGACGTTGTTGACTAGCAACGTGTAGTCCGTCGTGTTCGCCGGCACGCCGCGGTCGAACACCAGCTTGAGCTCCTTGTTCGCCTCAACCGCGCGACGGACCGCGAGCGCCTGGAAAGCGGTGTAGTCAGCCGTGTTGTAGAGGATCGCGACGCTCTTGATCCCGAGCTTCGGCATCTGCCCGACAAAGTCGGCGATCGATTTCGGATACCGGTCGGTCGAAGCCAGCCCGAGCAGGACGATGTATTTGTTGTCCGGCGAGAAGAAGTTCGGGCTGCTTCCCGTCACGTCGAACAGCAGCTGCTTGTGATCGCGCGCCACCGGCACGGACGACGCCGTCATCACCGACGTCGAGTCCGAGAGCAGGACATCGACTTTGTCTTGCGTGATGAGCTGGTTGGTCAAGTTCGCCGCCAGCGACGGCGAGCTCTGGTCGTCATACGAGATCAGCCGCACCGGGATCTTCTTGCCGAAGCCCTTGACCATGACCCCGCCATCTTTGTTGACCTGATCGGCCCACCATTCGAGCGCCACATGCAACGGCACCGAGGCGCTCGCGAGCTGACCCGACCCGGCGTACAACGTGCCGATCTTGATCTCCGAAGGCGCGTCGGCCGCCATCGCAGGCATTGCGAATGCGGTGAGGCCGGCGCAAAGCGCGGCGCGCAACCAGGATGGGGCCATCGGACTATCCTCCCTTGGAACCGGGCTTTGGGCCGGCAATTGCCGCCACCTTAGACGTGGCTAACGGAAAGAGCCTAGACCCGGTGTGGCCGATCGGGCGTTTTTGCCAACGCGATCTCCCGCGGGATCGCGTGGCCGGTCCACAGTGCGTCAAGCAACTGGCCCGGGTCGCCCGCCATGACCGGCCCGGCCAGTTCGTGGAACTTTGCCTCCAACTCCGCGTCGCTCAGCGGCAGGTGGGGGTCGCCCTTGCGGGTCGGCTGGAAGTGCTCGAAACGCCGCCCGTCCTCGAGGGTGAGCGTCACTCGTGCTGGCCGGCGCGCCGGGTAGGCATCGACGAGATCCGGCGCAACGCTGACGGAGACACGTTCCATCATCCGGTGGATCGCTGGGTTCGCCCGCTGCTCCGCCTCGAACGCCGCGAGCCTGACGCCGCCCAGGAGGAGCAGGGCCGCGACGCAATATTGCACGCTGAAGCGGCACTCCGTTTCGGTGGCGCGCCCGGCCGGTCGCACACCGCCGCCGTGGCCGCATACCCGGCGACGTGGATGTGCTGAACTTGTTCCGGCTCGAAGCGATGGGCCGCCCGCATCGCCGTCAGCGCGTCGAGCGCGGGGAAGATATGGCCGCAGCAGCCGTGGTTCTTCACGGTGATCGCAGCGATGGCGAACTCGTGGCCCAACCCGGCCAGCGCCCGCCCCCATTTGCCGGTGTCCTCGCTCGTCGCGGCCGCGAACCCGGCTGGTCCGTGCAGCACGTCGAGCGCCCCGGTCACTCCCGCGGCTGCCGCCAGGGCCGCCAGGCTGCCGGCTTCCGCAGCATGCCCGGCGTGCATCGGCTTGCTCATCCCGTCGCCGCGGAAAGCCTGCTGCAGCCCGCCGGCCATCGTGGCGGCGGTCGCCAGGGCGTGCGCGATCTGCCTCGCATCGCACCCGAGCAGAACGGCGACGGCGGCGGCGGCCCCGAACGTGCCCACGGTCCCGGTCGTGTGCCACATCCGGTAATGGCTCGGCTGCACCGCCATGCCGATCCGGCAAGAGACCTCATAGCCCGCGATCACGGCCCGCAGCAGCGCGTCCATGTCGGCGTCGCGGTCCTGCGCGACGGCCAGGGCGGCCGCGATGGTCGGGCTGCCCGGGTGGTAGCCGCTGTCCCGGTGGATGTCGTCGAACTCGACGGTGTGGCTCGCGACCGCGTTCAAAAACGCCGCATGCCGGATCGCACCGGCCTGCCCGGTCGCGTAGCAGATCGCGTGCCCGGTGCCGCGCCCGGGCTCGAGCGCGGCGGCCAGCAGCGAGCCCGGTGGCTGCCGGCACCCCGGCAGCATCGCCGCCACCCAGTCAATTAGCGCCCGCCGCGCATGACGCTCCAACCCGGGCGGCATCGGCCGATGCCGCCACTCCGCCGCGTGCTCGGCCAAGACCAAAAGCGGGTTGTCGCCCGGCATCGCCGCGTTCGCCGACCTAATCGTCGTGGATCATGGTCCCGATCCCGCCATCCTTGAATAGCTCCAGCAAGCAGGCGTGCGGCATGCGGCCGTCGAGGATGACCGCTCCCTTGACGCCCTTGCGCACGGCGTCGGCGCAGTTCTCGACTTTCGGGATCATGCCCCCGCTGATCATCCCGCTGGCGACCCCGGCCTCTACATCGGCCAGCGACATTTCGGGGATGAGCCGCTTCTCCGCGTCGAGCACGCCGGGCACGTCCGTCAGCATCAGCAAGCGCCGGGCTCCCAGCGCGCCGGCAACCGCGCCGGCCACCGTATCGGCGTTGATGTTGTAGGTGCGTCCGTCGCTCCCCAGGCCCACCGGCGCGATCACCGGGATCAGCCCGGCTCCGGTCAAAGCGTGGATCACCCGCACATCCACATGCTCCGGCTCGCCCACGAAGCCCAGATCGAGCGCTTTTTCGATGCGGCTGCCGGGGTCGACGACCGTGCGCTGCAGCTTGCGCGCGCGGATCAGGCCGCCATCCTTGCCGCAGATGCCGACGGCCAGCGCCCCGGCCTGGTTGATCAGCCCGGCCACATGCTTATTGACCGTCCCCGCCAGCACCATCTCGACGACTTCGACCATCGCCTCGTCGGTGACCCGCAGCCCGTCCACGAAGCTCGACTGGATCGCCAACCGCTTCAGCATGGCATTGATCTGCGGCCCGCCGCCGTGGACGATGACCGGGTTCACGCCCACCTGTTTCAGAAGGGCGATGTCCCGGCCGAATTGTTCGGCCAGATGCTCGTCGCCCATCGCGTGGCCACCGTATTTGATCACCACGGTCACCCCGGCATAGCGCCGCAGGAAGGGCAGCGCTTGTACCAGGATGCCGGCCTGTTCGGCCGCGGCCTCAAGATCGAGGGGCAATAGGGTGCTCCGTGGATTGGCGGTGCGGCAGACTCGCTTGCGCTCCCCGGCAGGTCAAGCGACCGCCAGGCATGCTTAGGCGGCCAACCCCGCCAGATCCGCCCTGACGCGGTCGATGCCCAACCCGGTCTCGCTGCTGGTCGTCACCACGAACGGGAACGCCGCCGGATGCTTGCGCGCCAGCGCCTCGACCTCCGCCAGCTTGGCCGCCAAGGCTCCAGGTTTCACCCCGTCGGCCTTCGTCATGACCAGCTGGAACGTCACTGCGGCGCGGTCCAACAGGTCCATGACGGTGTGGTCCGAGGCCTTCAGCTCGATCCGGCTGTCCAGCAGCAACACCACGCGTTGCAGGGTCGGCCGACCCCGCAGGTAGTCGAACATCAATCCTTGCCAATCCGCTTTGATGTCCTTGGCAGCCTGGGCGTAGCCGTAGCCCGGCATGTCGACCAGCGTGAGCCGCTCGCCCAGGTCGAAGAAATTGAGCTGGCGCGTACGGCCCGGCGTGTTGGAGGCGCGCGCGAGCGCGTGCCGCCCAGTGAGCGCGTTGATCAGGCTGGACTTGCCGACGTTGGACCGGCCGGCGAACGCCACCTCCGGCAGCCCAGGCTCCGGCAATTGCTCGACGCGTTGCGCCGCGTAGAAGAATCTGCACTCCTGGGCGAACAGCAGGCGCCCGGCTTCGAGCCGGGCCGCCTCCTCATCCGCGGCGCCCCCATCTCCGGCGGAGGGGCGGGGAACTGGCCCGTCCACCTTTGCGCGCCCTAGGGCCGGGCCAGAGCCGGCTTCGGCAACCGGGTCCGGCGCATGATCGTCCACTGCTGGAGGATGGTCAGTGTATTGTTCCAGCTCCAGTAGATCACCAGGCCGGCCGGGAAGCGCGCCAGCATGAAGGTGAAGATGATCGGCATGAACTGGAAGATGCGCGCCTGCACCGGGTCGGGCGGGGCCGGGTTCAGCTTCTGCTGGAAGAACATGGTGACACCCATGATCAGCGGCCACGCGCCGAGATGCAGCAGATGCGAGATCTGCGTCGGGTCCCATGGGATCAGTCCGAACAGGGTGAACACGTTCGTCGGATCGATCGCCGAGAGGTCGTGGATCCACCCGAAGAATGGCGCGTGCCGCATTTCGATGGTCACGAAAATGACCTTGTAGAGCGAGAAGAACACGGGGATCTGCACCACCATGGGCAGGCAGCCGCTGGCGGGGTTCACCTTTTCCGCCTTGTAGAGCTGCATGATCTCGCCCTGCATCTTCTGCGGCTCGTCCTTCAGCCGCTCGCGGATCTCCTGCATTTTGGGCGCCAGCAACTTCATCCGGCTCATCGAGCGGTAGGACTTGCTGGCCAGGGGGAAGAACAGCGCCTTGACGCAGACGGTGAAGATCAGGATCGCGACGCCGAAGTTCCCCGTCAGGTGGAACAGCCAGTCGAGCGCGTAGAAGATCGGCTTGGTCAGGAAGTAGAACCAGCCGAAATCGACCGCCTTGTCGAAGTTCGGGATGTGGTATTCGCTCTCGTACCGGTCCAGCAGCTGGACGACCTTGGCGCCCGCGAACAGGTGCGACGTCGCGCTGACCTCCGCGCCGGGCGCCACCGTCTCCGGCGCGGTCGGCACGAAGTCCACCTGGTAGCGGTCGCTGCCATTCTCCGTCATATGCCGGAACGCCGCCGTCACCGGGAGCGACTGGTCCGGGATCAGCGCGGTCAGCCAGTATTTGTCGGTGATGCCGGCCCAGCCGCCCGTCGTGTCCATCTTCAGGCTCGGGCCTTTGGTCTTCTCGGCTTCCGACTTCGCCTTGTCGTAGGTCTGCTCCTGCAGCCGCCCGTCGAGAACACCCAGCAGGCCTTCGTGTAGGATGTAATAGCCCGCCGTCTCCGGCTTGTAGTCACGCCGGATGCGCGACCACGGGAACACCTGGATCGGCGACGAGCCGTTGTTCTGCACCTTCTGCTCGATGCCGAACATGTAGTTGTCGTCGACCGAGACGACGACTTGGAACACCTGTCCCGCCTTGTTGTCCCACGACAGCGTCACCGGCTTGCCGGGCGCCAGATCGGTGCCCTGCGCCGTCCACAGCGTATCGGGCCCGGGCAGCACCACGTTGTCGGACCCATTCGCCGTCCAGCCGAACTGGACGTAGTAGGGCTGCGGGTCGACCCGCGGCTCGAGCAGCCGGACCAACGGGCTCTCTTTAGAGACTTCCTCGTGATAGTCGCGCAGGACCAGGCTATCCAGCCGCGCCCCGGCCAGGTTGATGCTGCCCTCGACCTTCGGGGCGAGGATCTGCAGGCGGGGCACGTTCCGCTGATCGATCGGCGGCGCAACTGCCAACGGCTGCGTGCCGGGAAACGCGGGGTTGAGCGCCGGCTTTGCAGTCTCCCCGGTGGGCGTCTCCTTGGTGTCAACCGGCGGAACGGGCCGCTTGGGCCCGAAGAACTGGAAGCCCAGCAGGATGGCCACCGAGAGCGCGATGGCGAGGAACAGCCGCTTCTGATCCATCAGGAAAAAATCGCTTTCTGATCATGCGGACGACAGCGGCAAGCATCCGGCACCGGATCGAGCCCGCCGTCATTCCAAGGATTGCAGCGCAGCACGCGCCGGGTCGAGAGCCCGGCTCCGCGCCACGCCCCATGTCTCTGCAGCGCTATGATCGCATAGGCGCTGCAGCTCGGTTCGAACCGGCAATGCGCCCCGATGAACGGCCGCAGCGTCCACTGATAAATCCGGACGAGCCAAACGAGCGGGAAAATCACGTCCGCGGGTCCAACCGGTCGAGCAAACGCCGGAAATCATCCTTTAGGGCCAGGAACGGCCGCGCCGCGGTGCCATCCCGACCGATCAGCACCAGGTCCAAGCCCGTGACGGGGTGCTCGGCCAACACTTCCCGCGCCGCTGCACGAAGCCGCCGCTTGGTGCGGTTGCGCCGCACGGCGTTGCCGACTTTCTTTGTCACGGTGAAACCGAGCCGCGCCGGCCCGGCGTCATCGCGCCGCAACGCCTGCAGAACCAACCCAGGGGAGGGCGCCTTGCGTCCCTTCCCGGCAACGGCCAGGAATTCTGCCCGGCACTTCAGCTTAGGAGAGGGCGCCGGTTTGCAGGGCGCCATCGCGATGGGCCTAAGCGGAAAGTTTCGCGCGGCCCTTGGCGCGCCGATTAGCGAGCACCTTGCGGCCGCCCACGGTGGCCATACGGGCACGGAAGCCATGACGACGCTTGCGGACCAGCTTCGACGGTTGATAGGTACGCTTCACGACGAGAACTCCGACGACTAAGAAGGTCCATGACAAATGGACGAGCGCAACCGGGCCGGGCATCGGCCTCGGGGCAGGCCGGGCTTATAGGTGCGACCCGTTCCTCCCGTCAATCCTTTCGACGCCATTCACCCTCGCCGCGGCGGATCGTAAACCCCGTTGTTGCCCGAGAGTTGATACCCAAACCCCGATAGGAATGTTCATGCGCACCGGATTGCCCGCCCTGGCCTTGCTCGGCGGGATCGCCTCCTTCGCCGCGTGCGGCCTCAGCTTGGCTCTGCTCGGCCTCGGCCTGCCCTATGCGCTGGGCGCGGCCATCTCCAGCGCGTGCGGGGGTCTGCTGATCTACAGCCTCGGCCGTTGGGCGGTGGCGCGCGGGGCAGCCGCGGCGCCGGCCGAGCCGGCCGAAGCGCCGGCGCTCGCCCGCCTCGCCCAGCTCGAGCGCGAGATGTCGTCGCTGCGCCACGAGCTGCGCGGCGCGCTCTCGCCCGCGCTGATGGTGTCCGACCGGCTGCTCAAGAACGACGACCCGCTCGTGCGCCGCGCGGGCGATGCCGTCGTCCGCTCCATTGAACGCGCGACCGCGTTGATCGGCCCAGACTCGCGGCACCCTCCCGAGGCCTAATCCCTACTCTTCGCGTTGCGCGAACTCCACGTCCCGATGCACGTGCACCGACATCAGCAGCCCGAACCCGAACATCACGGTCAGCATCGCCGAGCCGCCATGCGAGACCAGCGGCAGCGGAACGCCGCCGACCGGGATGGCGCCCATGACCATGGCGATATTGACGAAGCAATACAGGAAGAAGTTGACCGTGATCCCCAGCGCGAGCAGCCGCCCGTACTGATGGCGGCAGCGTAGCGCGATCGTCAGTCCGCCCATGATGATCAGCGCCAGCAGTCCCATCACCGCGAGCCCGCCGACCAGCCCGAAATCCTCGGCGATCATCGTGAAGATGAAGTCGGTCTGCTTCTCCGGCAGGAAGTTCAGGTGGCCCTGCGTACCCTGCATGAAGCCTTTGCCGAACATCCCGCCCGAGCCGAGCGCGATCTTCGATTGGATGATGTTGTAGCCGGCGCCCAGCGGGTCGCTCTCCGGATCCATGAACGTGGTTATCCGGGCCCGCTGGTAGTCGTGCATGTGGTTGAACACGAACTGCCCGAGGAACGGCAGTGGGGCCAGGAGCGCCGCCACCTTCCACCACCGCAAGCCGGCCGCGAGGATGACGCAGCCGCCCATGATCGCGGTTATGACCGCCGTCCCGAGATTGGGCTCTTTCAGGATGAGCCCGACCGGGAGCAGCACCATCAGCGCCGGCGGGATCAGGAACAGCGGGTTGCCCACACGCTCCCAGCTCGCCCGGTGGAACCACGCCGCAAGCGCCATCACCAGCGCGATCTTCGCCAGCTCGCTCGGCTGCATCTGCAACCCCCCGAGATCGATCCAGCGTTGCGCCCCCTTGCCCACGTGGCCCATCCGCAGCACCAGGACGAGCAGCCCGATGGCCAGCGCGTAGATCGGGTAGGAGAACCGGGCGATGAACCGGATGTCGATCATCGCGATCGACAGCATCATGAGCAGGCTGAACCCGAATCTCAGGATGTGCTTGGTCGCATAGGGTTCCGGGCCGCCGCCGGCCGAGTACAGTGCGACGTAGCCGACCCCGGCCAGCGTGCAGAGCAGCAGCACATAGAGCCAACTGACCTGCCAGAACTTGTTGAGCAGGCCGAAAGACGGCTCCGCCCGGATCAGCCGCCGCGCGGTGATCACGCCCGGTCCGCCACTTTCTGTCCGGGCGGCTCGGTATGGTTGACCGGGTCGCGCAAGAGCACGTCCGTCATGATCTCGCGCGCCAGTGGCGCCGCCGCCGCGGCCCCCGCATTGCCATGCTCGACCACGACCGACACCGCGTAGCGGGGCGCGTCATAGGGCGCGTAGCACACGAACAGGGCGTGGGGCCGGAACTCCCACGGCAGGTTCTCCGACTTGAACCCATGCTCCCGCGCCTCTCGCGAAACGCGCCGTACCTGGGTGGACCCGGTCTTGCCAGCGAGCGTCACGCCGGGCACCGCCACCCGGGCGGCGGGCGCGGTTCCCCCGGCCTCGTTGACCACCGCCCACATGCCCTCGCGGCAGAGATGCAGATACTGCTCCGGCAAGCCGAGGGCCGGCCAATCGGTCGGCTGCACGCCGTGCTGGATGGCGCCGCCCAGCGACCGGGTCAGATGCGGCTCGACCGCCCGCCCCGTCGCGACCCGCGAGACATAGGTGCAGAGCGCCAGCGGGGTCGTCTGGATGTAGCCCTGGCCGATCCCGCAGCTGATCGTGTCGCCGATGTTCCACGCGTGGCCATGCCGCTGCCGCCATGCCTTCGTCGGCATCAGCCCCTTCCGCGCGCCGGGCAGCTCGATCCCGGTATCGACGCCGATCCCGAAGCGGTTGGCCGTCGCCGCGACGCGGTCGATCCCCGTCCGCCGCGCCACTTCATAAAAGAACACGTCGCAGCTGTGCTTCAGCGCATTGCGCACGTCGAGCGAGCCGTGTCCGTTCTTGCTCCAGCAATGGAACCGCGTGTCGCCGAGGTCGAGGAAGCCTGGGCAGTTGATCCGGGAACCCGGGCCGATCGTCTTGGCCTCCAGCCCGGCGATCGCGACCGCCATCTTGAACGTCGAGCCCGGCGCATAAACGCCCGCGGCCGCCTTGTTGATCAGCGGCGCCTTGCGGTTGCTGGTCCACTGCACCCACTGCGCCTGCGACACCCCCGAATTGAACAGGCTCGGGTCGAAGCTCGGGGCGCTCGTCATCGCCAGCACCTCGCCATTGCGGCAGTCCATCACCACCGCCGACGCGCTCTCGCTGCCCAGCCGTTTCAGCACCTGGTTCTGCAGGGCAACGTCGATCGTCAGCCCGAGATCGGCGCCGGCCTGGCCCTCGACGCGGTCCAGCTCGCGGATCACCCGGCCGACCGCGTTGACCTCCATCTGCGTCGCCCCGGCCTTGCCGCGCAGCGCTACGTCCTGGGCTTTCTCCATCCCCGCCCGGCCGACCCGGATACCCGGCAGCGCCAGCATCGGGTCTTCCGCCACGTCCGCGTCGTTCGGCGGCGCCACGTAGCCGACCACATGGGCGAGCGCCGGGCCGAACGGATAGATACGGGTCGTGCCGACGTCGACGAAGATGCCCGGCAGATCGGGGGCATTGACCTCGAGCTTGGCCATCTCCTCCCAGCTGAGGAACTCCCGCACGACGAGCGGGATGAACCGCCGCCGCTTGCGCATCTCCCGCTCGATCCGCGCCCGCTCGTGGTCGGCCAGCGCGACCACCTTGGCGAACGCATCCAACGTGGCGTCCACGCTATCCGTCTGTTCGACGGTCAGCAGCGCGCGCCAGTTGAGCTTGTTGCCGGCCACCGGCACCCCGAAGCGGTCCAGCACGCGCCCTCGCGTCGGCGCCGTCAGCCGTGCGCTGATCCGGTTGCTTTCGGCCAGCGTCGAATACCGTTCGCCCTCGACGACCTGGACTTGATACAGCTTCGCGGCGAGCGCTCCCAGGATCCCGAGCTGCCCCGCGCCGATCAGCAGCGCGCGCCGCGTGAACACGCCGCTCCGCTTGTTCTCCCGCTTGAATTGCTGGCTCATGCCTTACGCCTTTTCAGGATCGGCCAAGCCGCGATGCGCTCGCGTGAACAGGGTCGCCAGCAGCGGATAAAAGCCGGCGCTCACGCCGAACTGCAACAGGGCCGGACCCGCCGGCAGCAGACGGAAGGTCAAGATGCTGGTCAGGGCCCACTCGACCGCCGCCGCCCCCGCGGCGACCGCGACGAAGGCCAGCCAGACCACCAGGAAGCCCTGCAGCGACAGCAGCCGCCGCACCCGGACCGCCACCCCGTGCACCGTTAGCAGGACCAAGACGGAAATGCCGGGCGGAGCGAGGCTGAGCAGGTCGGTGAGCAAGCCCAACAGGAACGCCGCGGCCGGCGGCATGCTGTCCGGTCGGAACACCGACCAGAAGAACACGCAGGCCAGCGCCAACGCCAACTGGAGTTGCGGCTGGCCCGGCAGCCCTAGCGGGACCGACAGCGTGAGCAGCAGGATGGCCGTGGTCGTCACCGGGAACGTCTGCCGGGCTGCCGCGTCCAGCATGCGCCAGAAGGTCGGGCGCGGCCGAATGCCTGGGAGACGGTCCGCCATCGCTCACCGCCGCCCGACCAGGGCCGGCTTGTCGGGACGCACGGTCTCCGGCGGCTGGATGCCGCGCAGCCCGTAGTTGAACAGCCGCACGATTTCGAGCCGGTCCAACCGGGCCGCCGGTTCGACTTCCGGCACGCCGCTCAGGCTGAACCGCACGGTCCCGACCGGCAGCCCGGCCGGAAAGGCGCCTGCCTCGGCCGATGTCACCACCCGTTCGCCCTCGGCCGGGGTGACCCCCTCCGGCCAATACATCAGTCGCGGCCGCGGCCCGTTGGTGCCCACCATGATCGCCCGCGCCCGGCTGTTCTCGAGCGTGACCGGAATGCGGCTGTTCAAATCGGTGATGAGCAGGACGCGCGCGCTGCGCGACCCCAACTCGGTGACCCGGCCCACCACGCCGCTTTCATCGAGCGCCACCTGCCCCCGCGTGATGCCGTTGTCCGGACCCACCGCCAGCAGCACCGCGCGCGCATAGACCCCGCCCGCATCGGCGACGACGCGCGCCGTGGCGTAGGACGGGGCCGGGTCGGGGATCCAGTGCAGATTGGCTTTCAAGACCGTGTTCTCGGCATCCAGCGCCAGCGCCACGGCGTGCCAGCGCCTGAGGTTGTCGTTCTCGTCCCGCAAGCGCCGGTTCTCGCTGCGCAGCGTCCAAAGATTCTGCAGGTCGTCCGACACTTCGCGCATGCGGGCAAGCGGCTCCGCGGTAAGCGAATAGAGCGGCGCCAGAGTATCGGCCAGCGCCATCCGGACCCGCTCCGCCAGTAGCTGGTCGGCCTTGCCCAGCAGCATGACCGCGAACGCCGCCGCGATGAGCAGCGGGAGCGTCAGCTTTCCCAGCGCTTGCCGGACTGGGATCGACAGACGGATCAAACGGCGCTCGCCCCTCTTGCAATCAGTACATGGTGGTCAGCACGTTGCGCAGACGCTTCATCTCTTCCAGTGCGCGGCCTGTGCCGAGGGCCACGCAGCTCAACGGACTTTCGGCGACGACCACCGGGAGCCCCGTTGCATCCCGTAGAACCTGATCCAGACGGTATAGCAGCGCACCGCCTCCCGTCAGCACAATTCCCTTGTCCACGATGTCGGCGGCCAATTCCGGCGGCGTGTTCTCCAGCGCGACCTTGACGGCCTCCACGATCTGCGCGATCGGCTCGAATAAGCTTTCCGCGATCTGCCGCTGCCCGACCAGGATCTCCCGCGGCACGCCGTTCATCAAATCCCGGCCCTTCACCTCCCGGTAGGGCCCGTCGTCATAGTCCTGCGAGGGCGTCGCGGCTCCGATGTCCATCTTGATCTTCTCGGCCGTGCTCTCGCCGATCAGCAGGTTATGAGTCCGCCGGATATAAGAGATGATGGCCTCGTCCATCTTGTCGCCGCCGACCCGGACCGATTTCGAATAGACGATGCCGCCCAGCGAGATGACCGCGACCTCCGTCGTGCCGCCGCCCACGTCGACGATCATGCTCCCCGACGGCTCCGTCACCGGCAGCCCGGCGCCGATCGCAGCCGCCATCGGCTCCTCGATCAGCAGGACCTTGCGCGCACCTGCACTCTCCGCACTCTCCTGAATCGCCCGCCTCTCCACGGCCGTGCTGCCGGAGGGCACACACACGATGATGAGCGGCGAGGCGAACCCGCGTCGGTTGTGCACCTTGCGGATGAAATGCTTGATCATCTCCTCGGCGACTTCGAAATCCGCAATCACGCCGTCCCGCAACGGCCGGATCGCCTGGATGTTGCCCGGCGTGCGCCCCAGCATCTGCTTGGCTTCCTCGCCGACCGCGAGCACCTGCTTCTTTCCACGGACGTCGGCGATCGCCACCACGCTGGGTTCCGCCAGCACGATCCCACGGCCCTTGACGTAAACGAGCGTGTTCGCCGTCCCAAGATCGATGGCCATGTCAGCCGACATGATGCCCAACAGGCGTCCGAACATTCGCGCGAAATCCTATAATGAAGCGGTGGATGCCCGGTTCTGCGCCGCAGCATCGGCGCCGGGTGCCTTAGCCGCACACACCCCCCGCGGCAAGGCCCAAGGATCACCTCTTCGTGAAGCGGGCGCGCCTGCCACATTCCTGACCCACAAGCGTTATGTCTTCGCGGACGGTAGAGGGTTGCACGCACGGGCTGTGCGCCTACCGTAAGAACAACCAGGAGACGTTATGTTTAAGAAAGCCACACTCCCGCTTGCGTTGCTCGCACTTTTGGGTGTCAGCGCTTGCACCAACCCCTATGACCCGGGCCAGCGCGCCGTCGGTGGTGGACTGCTCGGCGCAGGCGCGGGCGCTGCGATCGGCGGCCTGGCCGGCGGTGGCACCGGCGCCGCGGTGGGTGGCTTGACCGGCGCGGCCCTCGGGGCTGGCACCGGCTACATCACCACGCCGCAGCCGCGCCGCTATTAAGCACGGCACTGTTGGCCTCCTCTCCCCGGAGAGGGGCCAACGCATTTCCTGAAGGACATTCTCCATGATCAGCAAGGCCGCCGTTACCCTCGCGCTCGTCGCCGGGCTCGGCCTGACCGCCTGCACGAACCCCTATGACCCCGGCCAGCGCGCGGTGGGCGGCGGCCTGCTGGGTGCTGGCGCCGGCGCGGCCCTCGGCGCCGTTGCCGGCGGCGGGCCTGGCGCCGCGGTCGGCGCCATCGCTGGCGGCGCGCTGGGCGCAGTCGGCGGCGCAGCAACCACTCCGGTCGCCGCGGCGCCGTACTACCCGCCGCCATCGGCGAGCTACGAACGCGGCTACGACCCGGGTTACGCGCCTCCCCCGCCGGCTTACGAGCGCCCGTATGCGCCCGATTATCCGCCACCTCCGCCGCCCGGTTACTATCGGCCCTACGGCTACTGATCCGTCCGCCTGCGACCCCTCTCGCCTGTCGAGAGGGGTCGCATTGCAGGCCTCCTAGGCGGAAAGTGCCGCCGGCTCGGTTCGCACCCGTTTGACCAGCAACTTGTTCAGAGCGTGGATATAGGCGCGCGCGGAGGCGACGATCGTATCGGTGTCGGCGCCCTGGCCATCGACCATTTTGCCCGCCTCCTCCAACCGCACCGTCGTCTTGGCTTGGGCGTCCGTCCCCTCCGTCACCGCCCCGACCGAGAACAGCAGAAGGCGCGCCTCGTGCGGAAATACCGCCCGGATCGCATTGAAGGTCGCGTCGACCGGCCCGTCTCCGGTGGCTTCCGCCGACTGCCGCTCACCATCGACGTGCAGCTCGAGCACCGCCCGCTGCGGACCTCGCGATCCACACGTAACCTCCAGCGACTCGAACCGGATCCGGTCATGGTCGCGCCCGACCTCGTCGTCGATCAAGGCGACGATGTCCTCGTCGTAGACCACCTTCTTACGATCGGCGAGATCCTTGAAGCGCCGGAAGGCGTCGTTCATCTGATTGTCGCCCACCCCGCCATAGCCCAGCGCCGATAGCTTGTCGCGAAATGCCGCGCGCCCCGAATGCTTGCCCATCACAAGGCTGCTCTTGGTCCAGCCCACGCTTTCCGGCGTCATGATCTCATAGGTGGCGGCGTTCTTGAGCACCCCGTCCTGATGGATACCGCTCTCATGGGCGAAGGCGTTGCGGCCGACGATCGCCTTGTTGGGCTGCA
>JAVVHH010000001.1:0-67657 GCA_032249615.1 Acetobacteraceae bacterium | reverse complement strand
ACGTCATAAGACAAGCTCTGCCCGAACCGGGTCGGTTCGGTCGGATGTTGCTCCAGTGCGGCAGCGGGCTTTATCGCTCAGTCGAGTGGCACAGCTTTCGGGTCGGGTAGACCGAGGGTTCGGCCCGGGTAGCCGGCCGCGTCGAAATACACGGTGTCGCCCACGGTCTGCGTCGCCACCATCGTCACATGGCCGTCAGCATCCGGGGCCGAGACGACCAGGCGACGCATCCCGTTCGGCATCGCGCCGTTCGGCATCGCTTCCGTCAGCACGCGGCCGACGAGCTTGCCTTTGTCGGGGATCTCGAGCGCTAACAGATGGGCGATGGTCTTGCCGAGATCGGCGTTGCTGGCGGGCGCCGGGTCTTCGAAACCCGTGCGAAAGCCTGGCCCGGCCGCCCCCATGATGTTGCGCGTATCGGCACGCGAGAAGCTGCCGTGCATACCTTGGCCCTGCTGCAGGCTGGTGTCGGCCACCTCGACGCCGCAGGTCGTCGGGTCCGCGCACCCCGTCGCGAAGCTGCGGAAATTGACCGCGATCGCCGGCATGGGCGTCACCGCGCTGCCCTTCAGTGCGATGGCCGAGAGCGGCAGCGTGCCGGGAATCGCGCCGAGCGCGTCGTCGACGAACAGCCCGCTCGTGTAGTCCTCGGCCGACAGCGCCGCCACGATCTGCTGCGCCAGCGCCTTGTCGCCACTCGGGATATAGATCAGGTCGGACCCGCCGTTCGAGGCCACGACCACCTCCGGCTTCTGCGCATCGCCCCCGATCAGGCCGTTGCCGCGCGAGGGCAGTTGGCCAGCGGCCAGTTCGGCACCCTTCTTGTCCGGGTCGTAGAGCACCTTACCCAACGCATGCGCCAGATCGAGCGCAACGAACCCCGGCGGCAACAATCCCGCGGGCACGCCCGGATAGCTCTGGTGCGCGCTCCAACTCGTCGCGCTCTCCTTGGAGATGGTCGAGAACCCGTGATCGGACGTCAGGATTACGTCGGTGTCGTCCTTGATCCCGAGTTGCTTGAGACTGGCGAGGAGCGAGGCGAGGTTGTCGTCCGCGTTCTTGATCGAGGCGAAGGTGGTCTTGCCGTTGATGCCGGGCAGGAGGTGGCCGAGGCTGTCACCCTGGTTGTGCTGCGTCCCATCCGGGTCGCGTGACCAGTAGACGAGGACGAACGGCTTGTTGCGCTCCTTGAACCAGGGCAGCACCGCTTGCGTGGCGACGTCGGTGAAGTAGCGCTGCTGGGCGACATTGGCCACGCTCGTGCCGGGAGTGGTGGCGTTGCCAGCCGCGCCGTTGTCGCCACGGGTCGGCGCTTGCGTCGGCAGATCCGCCTTCTGTAGCCGGGCGACGAGATCCGGAGAGAGCGGGATGCCGCCGGCGCGCCCGGTGGAGTCGTCGATGACGATGGTTTTGCCGCCGGTGCGCTCGCTGTGGTCGAAGATCAGCGCCGGGCCGAGCTTCCCGATGGTCGCCGTCGAGAACCCGGCGCCGCGGGCCGCCGCCAGGATCGTCATTTCGTTGAGGTAGTTGCCCGCGAAATGCTCATCGACGTCGCCCAGCACCGGGTCGTTCTCGAGGAAGGGCGTCAGGCTGTCGCCCGCGCCGGGAACCGGGAAGGCCGTATAGATCGTATTGCTGAAGTCCCCGGTATCGCCGAGCAGATGCCCCGTCGCCATGCCGCTGGCGTTGGCGGTCGTGAACGTCGGGAACAGCGAGTGCGAATTGGTGAACCGCACGCCGCGCTTGAGGAGCGCGTCCATGGCCGGGGCGGTTTGCGCGTTGACCACGCCCGGCCGCAGCCCGTCGGCCACGAAGAGAACGACGTTGTGCGGCCTATTCTGCGCCATGGCGACGCCGGAAAGCAGGGTGCTCGCGAGCAGGGCGGCGATCACTGAACGCATCGAAAGCATTTCCTTCTGGCAGCGAGATGTCTGCTCTAATCGGCGGCCGGCAGCATCGCAATGGCTGTTCGATGACATCAGAGCCCGGCGACGAAAGCCGACAAACCCGGCTGGCGCTGGCGGGAGCTGCGCGCCGCCAGCAGCACCGCGCGAACGCTCTCGAGCGCAGTCTCGAACCGTTCGTTGACGATGACGTGGTCGAACTCGGCCCAGTGGCCGATCTCGTCGCGCGCCGACTGCATGCGGCGGGCGATTTCCGCCGGGTCATCACCGCGCGCCTCCAGCCGGGAGCGCAGGGCTTCCAGCGTCGGCGGCAAGACGAATACGCTGACGACGTCGCCCGGCAGTGCGGCGCGGAGTTGGCGATGCCCTTGCCAATCGATGTCGAACAACACGTCGCTTCCCGCCAGCAGCGCCTGCTCGACCGCGGAGCGGGGCGTGCCGTAGCTGTTGCCGAACACGGTCGCCCATTCCAGCATCTCGCCCTGCGCGACCATGACGGCGAAGGCCTCTTGGGTGCGGAAGTGGTAGTGGACGCCGTCCTGCTCGCCGGCCCGGGGCGCCCGGGTCGTCGCACTGATCGACAGGGCGAGCGCGCTTTCCGAGGCGAGAAGCGAGCGGGTCAGGCTGCTCTTGCCAGCGCCCGACGGCGCCGCGAGGACCAAGCACACGCCGCGGCGGGCGGGATAGCTACTCGACATTCTGCACTTGCTCGCGCATCTGCTCGATAACCGCTTTCAGCCGCAGACCCGTCGCCGTCAGCGGAACCGATGCCGACTTGCTGCACAGCGTGTTGATCTCGCGGACGAACTCCTGCACCAGAAAATCGAACCGCCGCCCCACGGGCGTGGCTTCGGCCAGCAGCAACCGGGCGGCCTCGATATGGGCCTGCAACCGGTCCAGCTCCTCCCGCACGTCGGAGCGGGTGGCCAGCAGCGCCACCTCCTGGGCGATGCGCTCCGCCGGCAAGCCGGGCTGATCACGCAGCAGCCCGGCCAGGCTCTCCAGCAGCCGGTGCCGCTGCCGCTCGGGCTGGTCGGCTGCTTCCGACACCGCGACCCGGCGAAGCGCGTCGACCTCGGCGAGCTGCGCGAGCAGCAGCCCGTGCAGCTTGGCGCCTTCGCCCCGCCGGGCGGCGACCAGGGCGGCCAGGGCGGTACCGAAGCCCTCCTTCACATGGGCGAGGAGATCGGCGCTCCAGGCTTCCTCCGGCGCGGACGCCCGCAACACGCCGGGCAGCGCGAGCAGGCTTTCGGCGCGCAGCGGCGGCGCGCCCGGAATCCGGTCGGAGATTTCCGCCGCCAGGCGCAGCAGTTCCGACAGCAGCTCGGGGTCGACGGCGATCCTCGGCCTGTCCTCGCGGCGGATCGTCAGCGTGCCGTTGATGTTGCCGCGCTTGAGAGAGGTTGCCGCCGTATCGCGCAGGCCGGGCTCGAGATGATCGAGCCCGGTTGGCATCCGCAGCCGCAACTCGAGCCCGCGTCCGTTCACGCTGCGCAACTCCCACGCCCATGCGACGCCGCCGACGCTGCCCTCGGCCCGGCCGAACCCGGTCATGGAGGCGAGGCTCATGGGCGTACTTTCAAGGGTTGGGGTGGCGGGCGCGCTCGGCCGCTCGCCAGCGCTGCACGTTGCGGGCATGCTCCTGCTCGGTCTTGGCGAACGAGTGACCGCCCGTGCCGTCCGCGACGAAGAACAAGTCGGTGCTGTCGGCCGGATGGGTCGCCGCCTCGATCGAGGCGCGCCCGGGCATGCAGATCGGTCCGGGGGGCAGCCCGGGATACCGATAGCTGTTATAGGGATCGTCCGCGTCGAGTTCCGCTCGCGTCAATCCGTGATCGAGCACGCCAGCCCCGTTGCTGGCGCCGTAGACGACGGTCGGGTCCGATTGCAGCTTCATGCCGCGGCGTAGCCGGTTCAGGTAGACGGAGGCGACCAGCTTGCGCTCGTCCGGCTTGGCCGTCTCCCGCTCGACGATGCTGGCCAGGATGAGCGCGTCGCGGGGCGTTGCGAGCGGCAGGTCGGGGGACCGGGTTGACCAGGCACTGGCCAGCTCGGCGTCCATCGCCCGGGTGGCACGCCCGACCAATGCGGTCCGCGCCGTCCCGCGCTCATAGACATACGTCTCCGGCAGCACGCTGCCTTCCGCAATCGCAGGGGTTGGGCCGTCCAGCGCGTCGGCGCGGCTGACCAGGGCGACCACCTGGACCGCGGTGAGACCTTCCGCGATCGTCAGCTTGTGCTGAACCGGCTTGCCCGTCCGCAGGACGACCAGCACTTGGTGCAGGCTTGCCGCCGGCGGGAACTGATATTCCGCGGCTCTCAACGCCCCGCTGCCGCGCGTCGCCACGGCGGCTGCTTCGAACTGCCACGGGGCGCGGATCACGCCCTGCGCTTTCAGCGTGGCCGCGATCTCGCCGAGCCCGCCATGCGGGACGACGACAGCACGCTCGGCCGCGAGTGGACCTGGCTCGTCATAAGCCTTGGTCGCGTAGAACGCGGCTCCCGCGAGCGCGGCGGCAAGCACGGCAGCCCCCGCGCCGAGACCGATCAGGAGGCGCATACGCGCCCCGCCTTACGCGGCGCGCTTGAACAAGATACTCGCGTTGGTGCCGCCGAACCCGAAGCTGTTGGACAGCGCGATGTCGACCTTGCGTTCCTGGGCTTGCTTCGGCACCCGATTGATCACGCTCTCGCGGCTCGGATTGTCCAGGTTGAGCGTGGGCGGCACGACGCCGTCGCGGATGGCCAGGATCGAGAAGATCGATTCGACCGCCCCCGCCGCACCCAGCAGATGTCCGGTCGCCGACTTGGTAGACGACATGGCGACCGTGCTGGCGGCGCTGCCGAACATGCGCTCGACCGCCTCGAGCTCGAGATCGTCCCCGAGCGGGGTGCTGGTGCCGTGCGCGTTGATGTATTGGACGTCGGCCGGGCTGAGCTGGCCGTTCTTGAACGCGGCCCGCATGGCCCGGAACGCGCCGTCATGACCGTCGGCGGGCGCCGTGATGTGGTGGGCGTCGCCCGACATCCCGTATCCGCACACTTCGGCGTAGATCTTGGCCCCGCGCGCCTTGGCGTGCTCGAGCTCCTCGAGCACCAGAACGCCGGCCCCCTCGCCCATCACGAACCCGTCGCGATCGCGGTCCCACGGGCGGGAGGCTTCCGGCGGACGGTCGTTGAAGGCGGTCGAGAGCGCACGACTGGCGCAGAACCCGGCAATCCCGAGCTCGTTGACCGCCGCTTCCGCGCCGCCCGCCACCATGACGTCGGCATCACCCAAGCCGATGAGCCGCGCGGCGTCGCCGATCGCATGCACGCCGGTGGCGCAGGCCGTCACGGCCGAGTGGTTCGGGCCCTTGAAGCCGTATTTGATGGAGACGTGACCGGAAACCAGGTTGATCAGCGCCGACGGGATGAAGAAGGGCGACAGGCGGCGCGCCTTGCCATTGTAGACCATGACCGACGCTTCGTAGATCATGCCGAGGCCGCCGATGCCGGACCCGATCATGACGCCGGTCGCCCAGCGGTCCTCTTCCGTCTGCGGCTCCCATCCACTATCCTCGACGGCTTGGCTCGCAGCCACGACGCCGAGATGGATGAACCGGTCCATCTTTTTCTGGTCTTTGACCGGGATCCACTCGCTGATGTCGAGCTTGTTCTCGTCCTTGGAACCGGCGGGCACCTGGCCGGCCACCTTGGAGGCCAATTCCTTCGTGTCGAAGGCCTGGATCGCGGTGATCCCGCTGTCGCCATTGATCAACCGCGACCAGACGTGTTCCACGCCGAGGCCGAGAGGACAGGCCAGACCCATCCCCGTCACCACCACGCGCCGCATCGTCACACCCCTCGTTCCAGGTATCCGGTCGGCTTAGGCCGCCTTCTGCTTCTCGATGAAATCGATCGCGTCCTTCACGGTGCCGATCTTCTCGGCGGCATCTTCGGGAATCTCAACGCTGAAGGCCTCTTCGAAAGCCATTACCAGCTCGACCGTGTCGAGGCTGTCCGCACCGAGGTCGTCGATGAACGACGCCTCGGGCGTAACCTTGCTTTCCTCGACGCCCAGGTGCTCGACGACGATCTTCTTAACCCGGTCGGCAACTTCGCTCATCTGATCCTCTGATTCCGCTGTTCGAAAAGGTGCGACGCACGGCACAGCGCGCCGGAAGCCGTGGCGCATAACATGGTTCTCAACGCCGCGCCAAGGCAGCCGAGCGCGCGACGGCGGCCATGGCTAAACCATTGCCATTCCGCCGTTGACGTGAAGCACGGTCCCGGTGATCCACGCCGCTTCGTCGGACGCCAGATAAACGACGGCCGCCGCGACATCGGCCGGGGTACCGGTGCGGCCGAGCGGGATCCCGCCCAGCAGCCGCGCCCGTTGCTCGGCACCCAACGCCTCGGTCATCGCGGTTTCGATGAAGCCCGGCGCCACCACGTTGACGGTGACGCCGCGGCTGCCGACCTCCTGGGCAAGCGCCTTGCTCATGCCGACCAGCCCGGCCTTGGCCGCCGCATAGTTTGCCTGCCCGCCATTGCCGGTCGTGCCGACGACGCTGCCGATCCCGATGATCCGCCCGGCGCGGCGCTTCAGCATGCCGCGCAGGCTGGCCCGGGCCAGCCGGAACGGGGCGGCGAGGTCGACATCGAGCACGGTGGCCCAATCCTCGTCCTTCATCCGCATTGCCAGCCCATCCCGCGTGAGCCCCGCATTGTTGACCAGAATCCCGAGCGGGCCGCACGCCGCCTCGGCCGCCGCAATCAGCCCGTCGGCGGCGCCGGCTTCGCGCAAGTCCGCCGGGCATACGGCAACGCGGTCTGCCAACTCCGCCGCAAGGGCTTCGAGCGCGTCCCGCCGGGTGCCGGACAGCGCCACCGCCGCGCCTTGGGCGTGCAGGGCGCGGGCGATTGCCGCACCGATTCCGCCAGAGGCGCCGGTGACCAAAGCGGATTTGCCATCGAGCCGAAACATCAAATGATCTTCAGCAACGCTTCGATCTCGTCCGGCGTGCCGGCGGACGAGACGATCAAGTCCGGATTGATCCGCTTGGCCAGGCCCGACAGCACCTTGCCCGCGCCGAGTTCGACCACGCTGGTCACTCCGATCGCGGCCGCCGCCAACATGCTCTCGCGCCAGCGCACCATGCCGGTGACCTGATCGACCAGCAGATCGCGGATCACGCCGGGATCCATCTCCCGCTCGGCCGTCACGTTCGCCACCAGCGGCACGGAGGGCGCCAGCATCGACGTCTCGCCCAGCACGTCCCGCATCGTGTCGGCGGCCGGGGCCATCAACGCGCAATGAAACGGCGCCGACACCGGCAGCAGCATGGCGCGGCGGATGCCGCGCTCCTTGGCCAGTGCAATCGCGCGCTCCACCGCGGCCGCGTGGCCGGAGATCACCACCTGGCCGCCGCCATTATCGTTGGCAACCTGCACGGTCTGGGTTTCCTCGCGCCCGTCCTCGTGCCGCAGCACCGCGGCGTCGGCGCAGATCGGCTGGACGGCGGAGACCTCCGCCCCCAGCATCGCCGCCATCGCGCCCTCTCCGGGGGCGACCGCATGCTGCATCGCCTGGCCTCGCCGCTGCAGCAAGCGCGCGGCGTCGGCCAGCGTGAAGGTTCCGGCGGCACACAGCGCGCTGTATTCGCCCAGCGAGTGCCCCATCACCAGGACCGCCTTGTCGGCGAGCCGCCAGCCGCCCGCATGCTCCAGCACGCGCAGCACCGCCATCGACATCGCCATCAGTGCCGGCTGCGCGTTTTCGGTCAGCGTCAGCTCTTCCGGCGGCCCCTCGAACATGAGCTTGGACAGATGCCGCTTGAGGACGTCGTCGACTTCCTGGAACACTTCCCTGGCCGGGGCGAACGCGCCCGCCAAGGCGCGACCCATCCCGACGCTCTGACTCCCTTGACCCGGAAAGAGGAACGCGTGAACGGGCATCGGCGGAGAAGTTCCTCGTCAGCGGCCTTGCAGGGTGGCCGTTCTGGGTGAGGGCGGTATTGCGCCGCGAGGCTCATGTGTCAAACCCAAGACACTGCCCCAAGACACTGCGCAGCCCTCTCATGCGTCGACACTCGGTTATGGCAAGCCCCCTCGATCGGCTGTAACATGGTGGTCATATCGCCGGAGCCTGCCATGTGCCGCTTTCTTGCGTATGAAGGTGAGCCAATCCTGATCGAGACGCTGGTGACGGCACCGTCGCACAGCCTGATCCATCAATCGATGCACGCGTCGGAAGGCAAGACCGAGACGAACGGTGACGGATTCGGCGTCGGCTGGTATGGCGAGCGGTCAACGCCGGGTCTCTACCGCGAGGTGCGCCCGGCCTGGTCGGACGAGAACCTGCGCAGCATCGCCGCCCAGGTCCGCAGCCGCCTGTTCTTCGCGCATGTCCGCGCAGCGACCGGCACGCCCACCAGCCGCGCCAACTGCCACCCGTTCGCGCAGGGCCGCTTCCTGTTCATGCATAACGGCCAGATC
This sequence comes from Acetobacteraceae bacterium, assembly GCA_032249615.1. Lineage (GTDB taxonomy): Bacteria > Pseudomonadota > Alphaproteobacteria > Acetobacterales > Acetobacteraceae > JAVVHH01. The sequence goes on along the minus strand of JAVVHH010000001.1, from coordinate 59,273 downwards.
GGCGGCTGGCCGCGGATGCGGCGCCGGGTCGAGGCGATGATCCCGGACGCGCTGTATGCGGCGCGCACCGGCACGACGGATAGCGAGGCGATCTTTCTCGCGGCACTCGGGCGCGGCCTGGAGCACGACCCGGTGGCGGCGCTCTACGAAGCCTTCAGCGAGATCGCCGGCATGATGGGCGCGGAAGGCATCACGGAGGCGCTGCGCTTCACCGCGACGCTCACGGATGGCGAAACGCTGTGGGCGTTCCGCTGGTCCACGGACGCGCGGCCGCCGTCTCTCTATTACAAGACGATGCCGGGCGGGTTGCTCCTGGTGTCCGAACCGATCGACGGCGTTCGCGGCAACTGGCAGTCGGTGCCGGCCGGGGGCACGCTCGTCTGCCGGCCCGGCCGTGAGCTGGAGCTGCTGGGCGCGCCGGAGTGCGTCCGGGCTGCCTGAGGCCGCACGGTAACGCTTGCTTTTTGGACAGATCGGCGTATACGGCCGCCTCCCCTGCCGGGATGGTGGCATCCGTCCCGGCTATGCCCGTTTTGGGCTGACTCCAGCCAAAGGGAATACTCATGCCGCTTTATGAATGCGTGCTCATTGCGCGCAACGATGTGACGCAGCAGCAGGTCGAGGCCGTCGCCGACGGGATCGGGACGGATCTCGAGGCCGATGGCGGCAGCGTCCAGAAGCGCGAATACTGGGGCCTGCGCAGCCTCGCCTACCGGGTCAAGAAGAACCGGAAAGGCCACTACATGCTGCTCGGCCTCGACGCGAAGCCTGCGTTCATCACCGAGATGGAGCGGCTGCTCCGCCTCAACGAAGACGTACTCCGTTTCATGACCCTTCGGGTCGACGAGCTGGATGAGGCGCCGAGCGCGATCCTGACCCGCAAGTCCGACGACCGCGAGCGCGCCTTCCGCGGGCCGAAGCCGGCCGGACGCTTCGAGAGCGGCCGCAAGCGCGGCTTCGACGACCGCGAGGAGTTCCGCGCCCGCGACCCCGAGTTCCGTAACCGCGACGAAGCGGTCGAGGAGTAAGAGAGATGTCCGACCGACTGCAATCCGATCGTTCCCAGGGTGGTGATCGTGGCGAGCGCGGGGGTGACCGCGACGAGCGGGGAGGCGGCGCGCGCCGCCCATTCTATCGCCGTCGCAAAAGCTGCCCGTTCAGCGGCCCCAACGCGCCCAAGATCGACTACAAGGACGTCCGCCTGCTGTCCCGCTTCCTAAGCGAACGCGGCAAGATCGTGCCGAGCCGCATCACCGCCGTTTCCGCAAAGAAGCAGCGCGAGCTCGCGACCGCCATCAAACGGGCGCGGTTCCTGGCCCTTCTCCCCTACGTCGTCGCCTGAGGAGGGATCATGGCCGCCGTTGAACTGATCCTGCTGCAGCGGATCGAGAAACTCGGGCAGATGGGCGACGTGGTTCGCGTCAAGCCCGGCTACGCCCGCAACTTCCTGCTCCCGCAAAAGAAGGCGCTGCGGGCCAACAAAGCCAACCGCGCCGAGTTCGAGAGCCAGCGCGCGCAGCTCGAGGCGCAGAACCTGCGCCGCCGCGAGGAGGCCGAGCGCCTGCTCGAGCGGATGGAGGGCCTGAAGGTGGTCGTCATCCGCCAGGCCGGCGAAAGCGGCAGCCTGTATGGCTCGGTGTCTGGTCGCGACATCGCCGAGGCGTGCACGGCGGCGGGGCTCACCACCAACCGCAACCAGATCGTGCTGGAAAACCCGATCAAGACCCTCGGCCTGACGCCGGTGCGCCTCGTGCTGCACCCGGAGGTGAGCCTGACGGTGACGGTCAACGTGGCCCGTAGCGTGGAAGAGGCCGACAAGCAGGCCCGCGGCGAGCAGGTTGGCCTCGCCGGCGAGGAGGAGGTCGAACAAGAGGACGAGTTCGAGTTCGGCGCGGCGCTCGCAGAAGCGGGCGGCGACCGGTCCTAAGGACTGGCTGCCGTGGTCGACGCGGCGTCTGGAGCCCAGGCGCCGGGCCGCCCACGTCTTATTACGTGGATCGTCGAGGTGATGCTGGGCCAGCACATGGCCCACGGCACCTTGACGCTCACCTTCCCCGACGGCTCCGAGCGGCGCATCGTCCGAAGCGCTGACCCGGTCTTACGCGTGCAGATCACCAGTTGGAGCTGGGCGCGGCGCATGGTCGCCAATCCGGGGTTGGCTTTCGGCGAGGCCTATGTCGACGGCGGCTTCGTCATGCTCGAGGGCAGCATCTTCGAGTTCATGGACAGCCTGTTCGCCGTCGAACGCCGCCACCGCGGCCCGGTGCTGACGCTTCGCGACACGCTGGCCTGGCTGGGACGGCGGCTGCAGCAATTCAACCCGGCCCCGATCGCCCGGCGCAACGTCGCGCATCACTACGACCTGAACGGGGAGTTCTACCGGCTGCTGCTCGACGCGGACCGGCAATACTCCTGCGCCTATTTCCGCCGGGGCGATGAGACGATCGACGAAGCCCAGCGCGCCAAGAAGCGGCACATCGCCAAGAAGCTCCTGCTGGACCGGCCGGGCCTGCAAGTGCTCGACATCGGCTGTGGCTGGGGCGGCACGGCGATCACCCTGGCGCGCGACTACGGTGCGGAGGTCACCGGCATCACGCTCTCCGAGGAACAGCTGGGCGTCGCCCGGCAGCGCGCGGCGGAGGCTGGGTTGAGCGACCGGGTGCGGTTCAACCTGCTCGACTACCGCGCGGTCACAGAGCGTTTCGACCGCATCCTCTCGGTCGGCATGTTCGAGCACGTCGGCATCAACCACTACCGCAGCTTCTTCGACATGATCGGCCGCTGCCTGCTGCCGGACGGCGTTGCCCTGATCCACGCGATCGGCCGCAGCGACGGGCCCCGCGCGACCAATGCCTGGCTCGGCAAATACATCTTCCCGGGCGGCTATTCCCCCGCGCTGAGCGAGGTGCTGCCGCCGCTCGAGCGGTCCGGCCTGATCGCGACCGACATCGAGATCCTCCGCTTGCACTACGCCAAGACGCTCTCCCGCTGGCGCGGCAACCTCGAGCGTCACCGGGCCGCCATTCGCGCCCTCTACGACGAGCGTTTCCTGCGCATGATGGAGTTCTATCTCGCCGGCGCCGAGCTCGCGTTCACGCGGACCGGCCACATGGTCTGGCAGCTTCAACTCGCCCGCGATCAGCAGACTGTTCCACTCACCCGGGATTACCTGGCCGGTTAGACCCCACCTTCGTCGCGATCGCCGGATGCCCTGCTCAGGTCAGCACTGAGGCACAGGCAGCCGCGACGGCGGAGACGGTCAACGCCTCCATGCTGGGCTCATCCGCCTCGGCCCAGAGAGCCTGCTTGCCCGCCGGGGCCATCTCGGCAGCTCGGTCGCGGGTCGTGCCGCAGAGGCCGACGGTGGGGGTGCCGGTTGCGGCGGCGAGATGCATCAACCCGCTGTCGTTGCCGACGAACAGGGCGCAGCGCTCGATCGCGGCGGCGGCTTCCGGCACGGTGAGCGCCCCGCAAAGATCGATCGCTTGCGGCAGCAGCGCCAGCGCCGGGGCGGCCAGCGCGCGCTCCGCGGCACCGGGGCCGGCGAAGATGGCGGGCACCGCGCCGGGCAGCAGACCCGTCGAAAGACGCTCGAACAAGGCGGCGAAGTGTTCCGGCGGCCAAACTTTCCCCGCCCAGCTGGCGGTGACGCCGAGCCCGATGACCGGACGGTCCGTCGAGAGCAACGCAGCGGCCCGGTCGCGGTCCGACTGGGCGGTCCAGACGACGGGCAGCGGGGCAGGGTCGATCCCGAGCATGGCCGCGTGCTGCTCGAACATGCGGCCGGGCCGCTTGCGCCGGATGGCGCGGCGTTTGGCCGGGATGAGGAAAGCGAGCGCGGATGCGCGCATATCGACCACCAGATCCCACCAGGTGAAGACGACCTCCCGCCAGAGCTTCGGCCAGTGCGAGTCGTTCTTGTGCTTGTCGAACACGATCACCCGCTCGAGCTGGGGCATCCGGCTGAAGAGCCCAGCCGCCGGAGTACCGCAGGCGATCGTGAACGACGCGGTCGGGTGGGTCCGGATGAGGTGGTCGAGAACACCGCACGTGATCACTGCATCGCCGAGGCGGTTGGCTGAGACGAAGAGGATGCGCACGCGCCCCGACTGCCACAGCGGGCGCGCGGCGGCAATCGGGGGCAGTCATCCCCGTGTACCACACCTATCCACAGGCCCGCTCGCGACGGCAATCGGCTATGCTGCATCCAGCATGAATGCATTCGATTCGCCGCTCACCGGTCTCTCGCAGCGTCAGCCGCCCTCCAACGACCGCGCCGAGATGGCGTTGCTCGGGGCGCTGCTGGCCAACAACAAGGCTTATGAGCGGGTCAGCGAATTCCTGGTCCCCGACCATTTCGTCGATCCGGTGCATGGCCGCATCTACCAATCGATCGCGCGCCGGGTCGAAGCGGGACAGTTGGCCGACGCGGTGACGCTGAAGGCCGAGTTCGAGCATTCCGGCGCGTTGGACGAGGTCGGCGGGACCGCCTACCTCGCGCAATTGCTGTCGGCGATGGTCGGCATCATCAACGCGGGCGAGTATGGCCGGGCGATCCACGACGCCTGGATCCGCCGGCAGCTCATCGAGATCGGCGAAGTGGTCGTGAACAACGCGTTCGGCGCGCCGGGCGAGCTGGACGGCAAGGCGCAGATCGAACTAGCCGAAAGCGAACTGTTCCGCCTGGCCAAGGATGGCGGCAGCCCGAGCGGGTTCGTCACGTTCGAGTCGGCGCTGACGGAAGCGATTCGCGGCGCCGAGCGGGCGTTCAAGAACGCCGGGCACGTCAGCGGGCTCTCGACCGGGCTGCGCGACCTCGACAAGAAGACCGGCGGGCTGCACCCGTCCGACCTGGTCATCCTCGCGGGCCGTCCCGGCATGGGCAAGACGGCGTTGGCCACCAAGATCGCGTTCGGCGCCGCGCGCGCGCTGCAGCGGGACGCGCAGGACAAGGACCCGGATCAGGTTGCCAAGGGGAGCGTGGCGATCTTCTCCCTGGAAATGAGTTCCGAACAGCTTGCGACCCGTCTGCTTGCCGAGGAGGCTCGCGTCTCGGGGGACCGGATCCGGCGCGGCGAGATCGGGCAGAAAGACTTCGACCGTTTCATCCAGGTGAGCCGCGAGATCGCCAGCCTACCCCTGCACATCGACGACACGCCCGCCCTCACGCTGTCGGCCATGCGGACCCGGTGCCGCCGGCTGCAGCGTACGCAGGGGCTGAGCCTCGTGGTCGTCGACTACCTCCAGCTCATGCGTCCCAGCATCGGCACCAAGCAGGAGAACCGGGTGCAGGAGATCAGCCAGATCACCCAGGGGCTGAAAGCGCTCGCCAAGGAGATGTCCATTCCGGTCATCGCGCTGTCGCAGCTCTCGCGCGCGGTCGAGAGTCGGGAGGACAAGCGCCCGCAGCTCGCCGACCTCCGCGAGAGCGGATCGATCGAACAGGACGCCGACATGGTCATGTTCATCTACCGGGACGAATATTACCTGCAGCAGCGCGCGCCGAAGCAGATGGCGTTCAAGAGCGAGAACGATTTCCACGACGCGTTGGACAAATGGCAGCGCGACATGGAAACCGTGCACAACCGCGCCGAACTGCTGATCGAGAAGCAGCGGCATGGGCCTACCGGCAAGATCGACCTTCTGTTCGAGGGCGAGTTCACCCGCTACGCCGACCTCGACCTGCATCACGACCCGGGATAGCCCGGCGCGCCGCTTTGACGTCTCAGGAGCGACGCTGTAGGGCATCGCCCCGATGCGAGTCTCTCCTCTGGATGCGGTAGCCGCGGTCGGACGCGGGACGATCGGCGCGGTGCGCGGCACCGGAGCGGCGGCGCTGTTTGGCGGCGTCGGACTCTCCCACCTGGTGCGGCCGCCCTTCTACGGGCGCATGTTCGCGCGCTCCTTCGTCGAGTTCGCCTATTTCAGCCTGCCCGTGGTGGCGCTGACGGCGGTGTTCTCCGGGATGGTGATCGCGCTGCAATCCTACACCGGCTTCTCCCGCTTCAATGCGGAGAGCGCGGTCGCCTCCGTTGTGGCCCTGTCCGTGGTGCGCGAGCTGGCGCCTGTGCTCGCGGCTTTGCTGGTGGCCGGCCGGGTCGGCGCGGCGATGGCGGCCGAGTTGGGCACCATGCGGGTCACCGACCAGATCGACGCGCTGACGACGCTGTCGACCAACCCGGTCAAGTATCTCGTCACGCCGCGGCTCCTGGCCGGCGTGCTCGCGCTGCCGCTGTTGGCCGTGGTGGCCGACATCATCGGGGTTGCCGGCGGGTTCATCGTGGCGACGGTCAAGCTGGGGTTCAGCCCGCACCTCTACCTCTCGAGCACGTTCGACATCCTGACCACGTCCGACATCGTCGTCGGCCTGGCCAAGGCCGGGGTTTTCGGTTTCATCATCGCGCTGATGGGCTGCTATCACGGCTACAACAGCAAGGGCGGCGCGGAGGGCGTGGGTGCCGCGACGACCAGCGCGGTCGTGTCGGCCAGCATCCTGATCCTGGCGTTCGACTACGTGATGACCGAGCTTTTCTTCGCCCGATGAGCCCGGCGCTGCCGAAGATCAGGGTGCGCGGCCTCGCCAAGGCTTTCGGCACCAAGGCGGTGCTGGACGGGGTCGACCTCGACATCGCAGCCGGCACGTCCATGGTGGTGATCGGCGGTTCCGGCAGCGGCAAGTCGGTGCTGCTGCGCTGCATCCTGGGGCTGATCGAGCCCGACGCCGGGTCGATCGAGATCGACGGGGTCGACGTACTGAAGCTGGACCGGCACGCACGCGAGACGGTCAATGCGCGGATCGGCATGCTGTTCCAGGCCGCCGCTCTGTTCGACAGCCTGACCGTATGGGAGAACGTGGCGTTCGGGCTGCTGGCGCGGCGATCGGTGGCGCGGGCGGAGGCGCGGCGCCGGGCCGACGAGGTGCTGGCGCAGGTGGGGCTCGACGCGAGCGTCGGCGACCTGGCGCCGTCCGAGCTGTCGGGCGGCATGCAGAAGCGCGTCGGCCTGGCCCGGGCGATCGCCGCGCAGCCGGAGATCCTGTTCTTCGACGAGCCAACCACGGGCCTCGATCCGATCATGGGCGCGGTGATCGACGGTTTGATCGTCGACTGCGTCAAGCGGCTCGGCAGCACGGCGATCGCGATCACCCACGACATGGCGAGCGCCACCCGGATCGGCGACCGCGCCGCCATGCTGTATGGCGGCCGCATTGTCTGGGAGGGCCCGGCGGCGGAGGTCCTCTCGAGCGGCAACGCGCTGGTCGACCAGTTCACCCACGGGCGCCGTGACGGTCCGATCCAGATGCAGCTGCGGCGGTGACCGTGCTAAGGTGACGTCATGAACGACGTCAGGCCCCCGGTTCGAGCTGCCCAGGAGATTGCCCGGGCGCGCGAGATTGTGGCGCGCCACGAGTTGCCGGACTTCATCACGGGTTTCGAGATCGAGCTCGGGGAGATGGAAGGTGAGCCTGCGCTCTACGTCGTCTATTCCGCCGCGCCGTTCGACGGAGCGCCCGGTCAAGATGAGATCCTACGTCGGGCCGAGGCCTACGGGCAGATCGACCACGTCATCCTGACGGAACTGTTGCACGCCTTCGAGGACCGACTTCCTTACTCCAAAATCGTGCGGGCTGATCCGAGCGCCGGGTGATCAAGGCGCACGAATTTCTCGATGAGGCGGAACGCCTCGCCGGGACGGCGCCGCCGCCTTCCGAGGCCGCACGCCGACGGGCGGTGTCGACGGCTTATTACGGCCTGTTTCATACCCTGACGGAGGCAGGCGCGGCGTTACTGACCTGCGGGCCCGACGCACAACGCGCGCAGATCTCACGCAGCTTCAACCATGCCCTCCTCCGGACGGTGAGCGAGCGGGTCTGGAGGGAGCGCTTCGATCCGCCGTGGGATCGGCTATTCCCTGCGAAGCCGTCGGACGAAATCCGGCTCGTGGCCTCGACGGTCATCGAGCTCCAAGCGGCGCGGATCGCTTCCGATTACGACCTGAGTGAGACGATCAGCCTCGAGTTCATGTCAGGGCGCGTGCTGTCAGCCCGGCGCGCCGCATTGGCCTTTGCCGCCATTGCGGGTACCGACGAAGCGCGTGCGTTCTTGCTAGCGGCCCTGCTCTCCGATCGGTGGGGGCGCCGTGGCTAAGCCCACTGCTCGTTACGTATGCCAGAATTGTGGTGCCGCGTATCCGAAGTGGGCTGGGCGCTGCGATGCGTGCGGGGAGTGGAACACGCTCGTCGAAGAGGCGGTTGAGAGCCGGCCGGGCGCGCCGGTCAAGGCGGGCGGCAAGCGGGTCTCCTTCGTCGGGCTCGAAGGCGGCGCCGCACCGCCGTCGCGCGAGCCGGCCGGCATCGCAGAGCTCGACCGCGTGCTGGGCGGCGGCTTCGTACCAGCCTCGGTCGTGCTCGTCGGCGGCGATCCAGGCATCGGCAAATCCACCCTCATGCTCCAGGCCGCCGCCACACTAGCACGCGCCGGCAAGCGGGTGCGCTACGTGTCGGGCGAAGAGTCGGTCGACCAGGTCCGGCTCCGGGCGCGCCGCCTCGGCCTGGCCGACGCGCCGCTCGAACTTGCGGCCGCCATCAACGTGCGCGACATCGCCGCCACGCTCGAGGCCGAGCGCGACCTCGGCCTGGTCGTCATCGATTCCATTCAGACCATGTGGCTCGACACGGTGGAAAGTGCGCCCGGCAGCGTGAGCCAAGTGCGCGCCTCCGGCTTCGAGTTGATCCGGCTGGCCAAGTCGCGCGGCTTCGCCCTCGTGCTGGTGGGACACGTCACCAAAGAAGGCGCGATTGCCGGGCCGCGGGTGCTGGAACACATGGTCGATGCGGTCCTGTATTTCGAAGGCGACCGCGGGCACCAGTTCCGCATCCTCCGCGCCGTCAAGAACCGGTTCGGCGCCACCGACGAGATCGGCGTGTTCGAGATGACGGAGGGCGGGCTGGCGGAAGTGGCCAACCCGTCGGCGCTGTTTCTCGCGGAGCGGCGCGGCAACATCGCGGGCTCCGCCGTTTTCGCCGGGCTCGAGGGCACGCGGCCGGTGTTGGTCGAGGTGCAGGCCCTGCTCGCGCCGAATGCCGGCGGCTCGCCGCGCCGCTCGGTGGTCGGCTGGGATGGCGGGCGGCTCGGGATGCTGCTGGCCGTGCTCGATGCGCGGGCCGGGCTGCGGCTGTCGAATTCGGACGTGTATCTGAACGTGGCGGGCGGCCTGCGCATCAATGAGCCGGCCGCCGATCTCGCGGTGGCCGCGGCGCTGACCTCGGCCGCGACCGAAACGCCGACGAGCGCCGGCCTGGTGTATTTCGGCGAGGTCGGGCTGTCCGGCGAGGTGCGGCAGGTTGCCCAGGCGGAGGCGCGGTTGAAAGAAGCGCAAAAACTCGGCTTCACCCGGGCCTGCCTGCCGCGGCGGCTCGGCGGACGCAAGCTGGTCGCGCCGGAGGGTCTGACCGTCGACGAAATCGGCCACCTCACCGATTTGGTGGGCGCTTTCTCGGGCCGGACGGGTCCGCGCTAATTGCCCGGCGGGGGCGCGCCGCGTATATCGGCGGCGAACATCATGGCAGTTCGATGAACTGGGTGGACCTCGTCGTCCTTGGGGTGATCCTGATCTCGGGCTTGCTCGCTTTTGCGCGTGGCTTGGTGCGGGAGGCACTCGGCCTCGGCGCCTGGGCCATTGCAGCCTATGTGGCGAGCCCGCTGGGCGTGTTCCCGCTCGTGCAGCCCTGGGCCCGTATGCAGGTCCGCGACACCGCGCTGGCCGATACGCTCGCCTTCGTCGGTGTGTTCGTGATCGTGCTCATTCTGCTGTCGCTACTGGCGGGTGCGATCGCCAGCGCCGTCCGGGGTTCCGCGCTCGGAAGCCTCGACCGGACGTTGGGTCTGGTATTCGGCTTGCTGCGGGGTGCGGCGCTGGTTTGCGTTGCCTATATCTTGGCTGGGCTTGCGGTTCCCATGAATCAATGGCCTGCCCCCGTTTTGGATGCCCGCTCCTTGCCGTTCGTGTATCGCGGCGCGGCCTGGGCGTCCGACCAAATGCCGCCGGGGTTCCGGCCCGTGGTCGCCGTGCCCCCAGGGCGGGTGACGAACTCGGCGGAACTGCTGCACGCCAATCCGGTGGGTCGCGCGCTTGGCGCCCGGCCCACGCGTGACTAGGAGATCGATCGTGTCGCACAGCGTGGACGGTTGGAACGAGCAAGCCGGCGACGACGACAAGCTGCACGAGGAGTGCGGAGTGTTCGGCGTCTGGGGCGTGAGCGACGCGGCCGCCGTCACCGCGCTCGGGCTCCACGCGCTGCAACATCGCGGGCAGGAAGCCACCGGCATCGTCTCCTATGACGGCCGGCGCTTCCACAGCCACCGCGGCCTCGGCCTGGTGGGTGACAACTTTAGCGAGGCCAAGATCATCGCCGGGCTCCCGGGGCCGTCAGCCGTGGGCCACAATCGCTACGCCACCACCGGCGACACCGTGCTGCGCAACGTCCAGCCGCTCTACGCCGATTTCGAGTTCGGCGGCTTCGCCGTGGCGCATAACGGCAACCTGACCAACGCCCACCACCTGCATCGCCAACTCGTCCGCCGCGGCTGCCTGTTCCAGAGCACGACGGATAGCGAGGTGTTCGTCCACCTCATCGCCATCTCGCTCTACTCCACCGTGGTCGACCGCCTGATCGATGCCCTCAAGCAAGTGGTCGGCGCCTACTCGCTCGTGGCGATGTCGAACGAGGCGCTGATGGGCGTACGCGATCCGCTCGGGGTGCGCCCGTTGATCCTGGGCCGCATCGGCCGGGAGGGCACCGGGGGCTGGGTGCTGGCGAGCGAAACCTGCGCGCTCGACATCGTCGGCGCCCATTTCGTGCGCGACGTGGAGCCCGGCGAGATCGTCGTCATCAACGACCAGGGCGTCCGCAGCATCAAGCCCTTCGGCGCCACCAAGAGCCGCTTCTGCGTGTTTGAATACATCTACTTCGCCCGGCCGGACTCCCGCATGGAGGCCATGCCGGTGTACGAGGCGCGCAAGCGGATCGGCGCGGAACTTGCCCGCGAAAGCAGCGTCGAGGCAGATGTCGTGGTGCCGGTCCCGGATAGCGGCGTGCCGTCCGCGATGGGCTACAGCACCCAGAGCGGAGTGCCGTTCGAACTCGGCATCATCCGCAACCACTATGTCGGGCGGACTTTCATCGAGCCGACCGACAACATCCGCAATCTCGGCGTGAAGCTGAAGCACTCGGCCAACCACGCGGTGCTCGCCGGCAAGCGGGTCATCCTGGTCGACGACAGCATCGTCCGCGGCACGACCAGCCGGAAGATCGTCGAGATGGTGCGCGCCGCGGGGGCCGCCGAGGTGCACATGCGAATTTCCTCCCCGCCGACCACTCATTCCTGCTTCTACGGTATCGACACGCCGGAACGCGGCAAGCTGCTGGCCGCGCGGCACACGGTTGACGAGATGGCCAGCATCATCGGTGCCGACAGCCTGGCCTTCATCTCGCTTGACGGCCTCTATCGCGCGCTCGGGCAGGCCACGCGCGACCCGGCGCGCCCGCACTTCTGCGACGCCTGCTTCACAGGCAACTACCCGATCCAGCTGACGGACATGCAGGACAATGCCGACAAGCAACTCAGCCTGCTGACCGAAAGCTGATGGACCAGAAAGTCGCTCTCGTCACCGGTGCCAGCCGCGGCATCGGGGCGGCCGTCGCGCTCGAACTCGCGCGGGCCGGGATGCACGTGGTTCTCACCGCGCGCACGGAAGGCGGCCTCGCCGACGTCGACGACGCGATCAGGGCCGAGGGCGGCAGTGCGACGCTGCTGCCGCTCGACCTGCTGGATGGGGCCGGCGTCGACATGATCGGGCCGAGCGTGTTCGATCGGTTCGGCCGGCTCGACGTGCTGGTCCACAGCGCGGGCGCGCTTGGGCGGTTGACCCCGGTGCCTCACATCCTCCCGGCGGACTGGAACGCCGTCGTCGGCGTGAACCTCGCAGCAGCGTGGCGGCTCATCCGCAGTTGCGCACCGGTGCTGCAGGTCGCGCCCGCCGGCCGCGCCCTGTTTCTGACGACGCAACGCGCCGCCGAGCCGCGCGCCTACTGGGGCGCATACGGCGCCACCAAGGCCGCGCTCGACCACCTCGTGCTCACCTGGGCGCAAGAGGTCGCCACGACGGCGTTGCGCGTCAACCTGGTCGATCCCGGCGCCGTGGCGAGCCGCCTCAGGACCGAGGCGTTCCCCGGCGAGGACCCCGAGACCCTGCCGAAACCAGCCGATGTCGCGCCGTCGATCGCCGCGCTGTGCGGCGAGGCGGAGACCCGGCACGGCGAAATCATCCGGCTTTAAGTTATACCAGGCAGAGGTCCCGCAATTCGCGCAGCACCTGCGGCGGCAGCGCGTCGATCCCGCTTGCACCTACCTGCCGCAGATCGGCGGGCGCGGCTGCCGGGTCGAGATACCGCCAGCCCTGGAAGGGACGCATGCGTACCGGCGTGACCCGGATCAGGGTTGGCTCCAACTCGATCCGCGCGCAACGCGACCCGTCGTCGTAGGTATCTTCCGCGATGCCCAGCACCGGCATGCGGACCGAGAGCAGCCCGGCGACGACCCAGTAGAGCGATCCCTCGCCGATCACCTGCTCGGCCCGCTTCGGGAAGTTGCGGGTCCAGACCTGCATGCCGCTGCCGGAGGCGCGATGCGTGGCCACCCGCTCCTCGAAGGCCTCGATCGAGCTCACCCCCACCGCGAGCTTCATCAGGTGGACGGACGTCGCAGCAGGTCGAGCGCGCAGAGGCATCGCCCCATATGAGGGCACCCCGCCGGAGTCGCACAAGCCGCCGGACGATCCGACGGCTTGTGGCGCGCTTATTTCAGCGTGAGCGTGATCCCGCCGACCGAGCCTTCCAGACGGGCGCCGCGGGTCATCTGGTCGATGCGGATCTGCACGCCGTTCGCATTCTGCAGCAGCTGGCCGCCGAGCCCATTACCGACCGTGGCCTGCCCGGTCGTCGCCGCGTAGGTCCCGCTGAAATCCTGAACGTTCTTCAAGTGGTAGACCCGCCCGTGGCCGGTCACCTTGGAGTAGCCGACATCGGCGATCGACACGCCGTTGACCGAAAAGCGGTATTTCTTGCCGTGGAACATCAGGATGCCGTCGCCCCAGGTGTAGCCGACGCCTGCCGCGGCACCTTGCGCGCTGAGGGTGAGCGTAGCGGTGACGGGGCCGGGCGCCGCCGGATCGGGGGCGGCGTTCGCGCGGGAGACCACTGCCGCGCTGAGCATCAGGACGCTGGCGAGGGCGGGCAGCAACGTCCGGCGGGTCGAAATCATGGAGCGCTCCTTCGGGTTGGTCGATCTGTGACGATCGAAACGAGCAATCCCGAATTCCGTTGCACGGCAGCTCGCACTCTGGTCCGGCGCCCCGCGCCTGGCTAGAACGGGCCATGCTCGACATTCAAGGCGCCCAGGTGCTGCTGGCCGACGGAACGGTGGCGGAAACGTCGTTGCGGCTCGAGGCGCAAGGCACGTTGCGGCTCGGCGGGACGGGCGCGGGACGGCACTTCGATGCACGCGGGCTGTTCGCGCTGCCCGGCATCGTCGACCTACATGGCGACGCGTTCGAACGCCAGATGCAGCCCCGGCCCGGCGTGAACTTCCCGCTGCCGCTCGCCCTGCGCGACACGGAGGCGCAGCTGCTGGCCAACGGCATCACCACGGCCCTGCACGCCGTCACCCTGTCCTGGGAGCCCGGCCTGCGCGGCCTGGAGAACTGGCGCCTGATGGTCGAGGCGCTGGAGGCGCACCGCCCGGCCATGGTGTGCGACATGCGCCTGCATATGCGGTGGGAACTCTATAACCTGCTCGCGCTCGAGGTGGCGCTCGCCGATGTCGAGGCGGGCCGGGTGGGGCTGGTCAGCTTCAACGACCACATGGGCTCCGTTCTGCGCGAGATGGCGCAGCCGGCGGGCGCGGCGAAATACAGCCAGCGCAGCGGCATGCCGGTCGCCCAGTTCCGCCAGCTTGCGGAGGCGATCGCCGCCGGCCAATCCGACGTTCCCGCCGCGACTGCCCGCCTGGCCGCCGCCGCGCGCCGGCACGGCTTGCCGATGGCCAGCCACGACGACGACGCCGTGGCCGTGCGCGAGCGGTTCCGGGCCCTCGGCGCCCGCATCTGCGAGTTCCCGATGGCCGAAGCAGTGGGGGAGGACGCGCGGGATTCGGGCGACGCGGTCGTCATGGGTTGCCCCAACGTCGTGCGTGGCGGCTCCCATCTCGGCTGGGCGTCGGCCGGCGCGCTTGCCGAGCGAGGCGTCTGCACGGTGCTGTGCAGCGACTATTTCTACCCGGCCATGCTGCCCGCCGCCTGGTCGCTCGGCCATCGCGGGGCGCTGTCGCTCGGGCAGGCCTGGGCGCTCGTTTCTGCCAACGCGGCCGCAGCCGCCGGGCTCCACGACCGCGGCACGATCGAGGACGGCAAGCGGGCCGACGTCGTGCTCGTCGACCCGGCCGGTCCCCGGGTGGTCGCCACTTTCGCCGCCGGCCGCGTCGGCTACCTCAGTGGCGCCGGCTGGGACCGGCTGCACTGAATCATTCGGCCGGCGCGGGCTGGCAGTGGACGACGATGCCCTGGGCGCGCAACGGGCCTTCAAGGCGGTCGAGCGCTTCCCGCCAAATCCGCCAGTCGCTGCGCTCGCGGGGATAGGCCGGGTTGGGGGCGATGCCGCGGCCGCCCCAGATCCGCAGAATGCGCGCGTGCAGCAGTTCTATCCGGCGGTTGCGATAGAGCCGATCGAGGCAGCGGAGGACTCCGTCGACGTGGTCGTGCGCACCCCGTCCGCTTTGCAGAGCACGGGCCGTGGAAAACCAGGCGGCCTCGACGGAGGCAAACGGGCGGGCGGGCTCGATGGACGGTTGCATTCTGCGGTCCTCTGATGAGAACTAAACAAGAACATTCTCGCTCCGCGCAAACAAGAGCGTCCAGGCTCATTTTCCCAGTTGCCACGGTCTAAATTCCTAGGCACACTCTTTGTTATGAAGCACGATGACATTTGGCGAGCCTTGGACACGCTCGCGGCGGAGCACGGATTGTCGCCCTCCGGCCTGGCCAAACGGTCCGGCCTCGACGCGACGACGTTCAATCCGAGCAAGCGCCGGATGCCGGACGGCCGGCTTCGCTGGCCAAGCACGGAGAGCATCGCCAAGGTCCTCGGCGCGGTCGGCGAGTCGATGGAGGCGTTCACCGCGCTCGTCACCGGCTCGCCCCGGGCCGTCAACTCCATCCGGCTGCCGAACCGAATCCCGCTGCTCGGGCTCGCGCAGGCGGGCGGCGACGGTTTCTTCGACGATGGCGGCTTCCCGGTCGGCGGCAGCTGGGACGAGGTCAGCGTGCCGGAGATCGGCGACCCCAACGCCTATGCGCTCGAGATCTCCGGGGACAGCATGGAACCGGTGTTCCGCGAAGGCGACATGGTGGTCGTCTCACCGTCCGCGCCCATCCGCCGGGGGGACCGCGTGGTCGCGAAGACCTGGGCCGGCGAAGTCATGGCCAAGCAGCTCACCCGCAAATCGGCCAAGCGCATCGAACTCAAGAGCCTCAACCCGGCGCATCGCGACCGGAGCTTCGAGGTGACGGAGGTCGCTTGGCTCCATCGCATCATCTGGGCGAGCCAGTAGCGGGTCGGCGGCCGTGTTGCCTTTAACCGGTTGAGTGCGCAATTCTGTTGCAATAACGATCGGGAGATAGGCGATGCCATCCAGGCTTGGATTCGTCCGGGTGGCGGCAGCGACGACATGGTTGGCGATCGGGGCGACCGGCCTTGTCGGCTGCGCCCCACAGTTCGGCCCGGCCAACTCGGGAATCCCGGCTCCGCCGCCGGATTACGGCGCGTGCTCGGGCCAGCGGCAGCGTTTCTATGCCGTCAGCCAGGACGCAGTCTCGAACGAGCGGAACCGGCAATCGCTCGAGGGCGCGTCGTCGGCCGCCAACTCCGAGCTCGGCCGGCTCCTTACCAATTCGCTCGCTTCTCAAATCCCTTCGGTCGGCTCGCTCGCCTCCAGTCTCGGCTCGATGCTGCAAGACCTGTCCGCCAGCGCCAATCAGGACACGGCACTGATCCAGGATTTCGCAGCCAGCTTCGACGGTCTCGTGCGCTGCCGTCGGCAGGAGATTGCCCACTTGCGCCGCGACTTGCGGGCACGGCGCATCACGCGCCCGGAGGCGACCGAGCGAGCCTCCGAGATCAGATCGCAGGCGCTCGCGGACGCGGCCGTCGCGCGTGACGTCAATGCGCAGCTGAGCGCCCGAGCCCAGCGTTTCCAAGCGGCGATTGCGGACGTCGACACGCGCCTGGGCGCCGAGCCGGTGTCCTCGCCGCGCCGGGCCGAGGTGGCGCAGGTTCGGCGGACCGTGCAGACCAACCAAAAGGCGCTCGTCACGCAGGCGGCGACCGTCGATTCCTCCGTGCGCGAACGCGCCTTCGACGTCATCTCAAGCCTGCTACCCTCCGCCGCCGTGCGGGAGGCATGACCGGTCCCCACGTCCCTGGCCCTTTCGCCATCCGTCGCCGCACGGCCCTCGCGATGGGCGCCGCCTGCGCCGGCGGGGCCCTGGCCGGTTTTCCGCCGTCGGCTAGGGGACAAATTAGACCGCAGCCTTCGCAAGATCCGATGCTGCTGCCCGATACGACGGCCCATCTCGGCGCCGTGCGGGCCACGGCGGTTTCGGCAGACGGCGCTCTCGTCGCCACGGGCGGTGCCGACCGCTCCATCCGAATCTGGAGCGGCCAGACCGGGCGGCTGCTCCGGCGCTGGCACCCGCCTTTGGGAGAGGGCCAGGTGGGCAGCATCGATGCGCTCGATTTCTCGCCGGATGCGGCGCTGCTGTTCGTCACCGCGGTCGACTGGGTCAGCGCGCCACGCGGCATCATCTACGTCTTCGACGTCGCAACCGGGGCGATCCGGCGGGCGATCGGCAGCCGGCCCAGCAACGCCTGGCGCTATCCGGGGCTCGCCGTCTCGCCTCGGGGCGGCGTGGTCGCGCTGGCCACCGAGCTCGAGGGGCTCGCGGTATTGCGCTACGACGCCGATCTCGCGGTCAAGATCGGGTTCGCGTCGGCGGCCGACCCCTCGAACCCGATGGTTGCGGTGGCCTTCTCGCCCGATGGGGGCAGCATCGCGACGCTGCTGCAGAAGAACCTTCTGCGGCTCTACCCGGTCACGGAAGAGGCAAGGCTGCAGGCCGCGTCGCTCGAAAGCCGCCTGCCGGGTCGCCCGGTGTCGCTCGCGTTTTCGGCGGCGGGCGACCGCATCGCCATCGGCTTCTCCGACCGCCGGAGCGTCGCCGTTCTCGACCAAAAGAGCAGCCGCCTGAACCTGATCGAGCCACCGCCTGAGTTCGGGCCCGGCAATCTGGCGCTCGTCGCCTGGGGCACGGGCGGCGATGGCGCCGAGTGGCTGTTCGCCGGCGGAACGATGGAGAGGGCGGGCGGCGGCAATCTCCTGCTGGCATGGCAGGGCGGCCAGGCGGGCCATCCGCTCAGCGCGCTCGTCGCCCACGATAGTCTCGCCAGCCTGTCGCGGCACCCGGCCGGCGGGGTGGTGTTCGGCAGCACCGATGCGAGCTGGGGCCGGGTCGCCGTCGGGCGGGCCGCCATGCGGCTGACCGTCGACGCGAGCCGGTCGGAGCGGCTGGATTTCCGCGAGACGGAACGCCTCCGCTGGAAGGTGGACGAGTCAGGCGAAGCGGTGGAGTTCCAGGCGGGGACCGGCCAGCCACCGCTGCGGTTCGACTTGGCGCAGCTCAAATTGTCCGAGGCGTCCCCGCGCACGGCCTCGCACAGGCCGGGACCCGGCCTCGCCCGCCTGCCGCCCGATCTCGAGCGGCGCGGCGAGCGGGTGCGGTCGAGCGACGTCGCGCCCGGCACCGGCCAGATTGTGATCGGCACGCAGGAGACGCTCGTTCTGCTCGACGCCAAGGGGGCGGAGCTCGCGCGCCGCCTTCTCGCGACCCCCGCCTGGGCGGTCGGCTTCGCAGGCAACGGCCGGATCATCGTCGCGGCGCATGGCGACGGGACATTGCGATGGTACGGGTTGGCGTCCGGCGCACTGCTGCACGAACTCGGTGGCGTTTTCGTCGAGCAGGACCGCCGCAAATGGGTCGCGTGGCGTAACGACGGGCGCTTCGCCTACAGCGACCTCGGCGGCGAGACCCTTGTCGGCCTCCACGAGAACGGGCGCTACGACAGCAGCGATCCCGCGGCGCTGACCAGCCGCTGGATGACGATCGACCAGCACTACCGCCAGCTCTACGATCCGGCCGCCGTGAGCGGCATGGCCCGGCCCGGCGCGCACTGGGCCGAGGCGGGGCAAAACGTGGCGCCCGCGCTCAAGGCCGCGGCGGCCGACACCGCCCCCACCATCCGGGTGCTGCAGATCTGCGGCAGCGACGACGTGTCCGAGCGGGCGCGCCGCTCCCGCCTTCTCGCGACGCTGGATAGCCAGCCGGACCCTCCCGCGCCGGCGGCCTGCCACGATCTGCAGCGCGCGCTGCCCGGTGGCAGCGGCGCGGTGGAGGTCGACCCCGCGACGCAGGCGGTCCGGGTCCGGCTGGATGTCTCGGCCTCATTCTCGCCGGTCATGGTCGATGCGTTCGTCAATGGCATCAACGCCGGACGCGCGTTCCACAAGCCCGGCGCCCAGGCCGAGCAGATCGTTTTCCTGCCGTCGAAGGAGGCGCGGATCGAGTTCCGCGCTTACGGCGCCGCCAACAGCTTCAACCGGACGGCGCCTGTGGTCGTGACCCGGCGGCTGACCGCGCCGGGCGAGCCCGCCGCTGCGACCGCCCCGGCCACGACCCCGGGGACCCTGCGCGTGCTCGCGGCGGGCATCGACCGCTACACGGGGACCATCCCCGCGCTGCGCTATGCCGTGTCGGACGCGAGCACCTTCGCGACCACGATCGCGCAAGTGCTGCCGCGCGCCTACGATGCGCTGGCCACCCCGATCGTTCTCCGCGACGAGGCGGCAACGCGCGACGCGGTGCGCAACGCGCTGATGGACATCGCGCTCCGGGCAGAACGCGACGACGCCGTGTTGATCTACCTGTCCGGTCACGGCGTGTCCGTCCGCGGCGACTATGCCTTCGTGACGGCCAATGTGACCGATGCGAACGGCGCGCTCGATCGGGGGGAGGGCTGCCTGCCGGCGGACGACATCGTCGGGCTGCTGTCCAACATCCGCGCGGCGCGCACGCTGCTGATGCTGGACACGTGCTTTGCCAACGCGATCGACCTGCAGGTTGGCGGACGCCTCGGGCACGAGACCGGCCGCTACGTGTTGACCGCATCCGGCTCCGACGAGGAGGCTCTCGACGGCTATGATGACGTGAACGGCGTGTTCGGGCACGCGGTCAAGGAGGGGCTGACCGGCCTGGCGCCGGCCAGCGGCGGCGTGCTGGATGCCCTCGAATTATGCCGCTACGTGCGCGACCGGGTCGGCACGCTCGCGGCCCAGCGCCGCCACAGCCAGCGTGCGCATTTCCAGGCCGCGGGCGAGCTGATCGCCTTTCCGGTCGCGCAACCGCACGCCTGACGGGCGGCTACGCCTCCGGCGGCGGCGGAGGACGGATCCCCAGCTGCGTCAGCATCGCGTTGCGGGTCGCCGTGTCGGACACGACCTCCGCCAGCAATTCGGGCCAGCTCAACCGGGCCCGCCGAACCGCCTCTTCCAAGGTGAGCGAGAGCGGCGATTGCGGCTCCGACTTCCGGAAGTAGTCGGCGATGCGCGCGAGCTCGCCGAGCATGTCCTCGCGTGTGACGGGACGGGAAGCCGCGACCATCTGCACCGGACCGGCGGCGCCGGGCTCGGCGGTGGTTTGCTCGGGGGCTGCCTGCTCCTCCTCGGCTCCCCCCGCGACGCGGGGCGGCGCATAGCTGCCGATGCCAGCCTCGAAGCTCGCGAGCAATTCCTTCACCCGGCCGGTGGACGGAGCATCGACCCCCGCTTTCTCGTCCAACACCGACGCCATCGTGTTCCAGGCCAGCAGGGCCTCGTCCAGCTGCCCGCGAAGTGCCACGAAATGCTTGGCGCCTGCGGATCTGGCTTCCTTGTCGAGCGCACTGAACACGGGGACGCCGGCATCGAGACGCGCCTTCTTGCGGGCGGCGTCGCCGATCCCTTCTACCTCGACAGATTGGGCGAATTGCCAGAACGTGACCTCCGAACCGTCGGGGCGGGTGAACATCACCTGCTTGCGCAGCGGCTGCGCGAGCGTTCCTTCCGAGGTCACGCCGCTCAGGCCGGAGATCGGCGCGACGAGCGTGGCGATGCCATCCTCGTCCGGGGTGGGGAACAATCCCGAGTCCCAGAACGCGGCGGCCAACTCGCGCATGATCGTGGCTCCCGCCGTGAGCCCGGCGACCCCCGCTTCGCGGACGAGCGCTTCCGTGAGCCACGCCGCGACTTCGAGGTCTTTCGCGCGCTCGCGCAGGATTTTGGTCGAGAGCTCGCGCACGGTCCGCCATTGCTGCGGCGACGCGCCGCTGTCATCGCCATCGCCGCCATCGGCCCGGCGCTCGGCATCGCGGGCCTCCGCGCGCGCATCGCGCAGGCGGTAGTAGAGAGACTGCCCGGATGCGTCCTCGCGCGGATCCGTTCCGCACGGCGACTCGCCCTCGAACGGCGCGAGCAACGATGGGACGTCCAGGTTCAAGTCGGGTGACACGATACTTCGCTCCTGATTCGAGGCGGTCTGGGTCTAGACACCCCCGCGCGATACCTTTAGCTTGTAGTAACGACATGAGAAACAGCGCGACTGGGAGTGGTTTTTAGGGTATGGCCACACTGGAACTGAAAGCGCTGGTCGGGCGCCTCAATGAGACATGCCGGCGCGCACTCGAGGCAGCGGCGGGGTTTACGCTTTCGCGTAGCCATTACAATGTTGAAATAGAGCACTGGCTGGCCAAATTATTAGACGTGAGGGGTTGCGACATTGAAGCAATCTTGCGTCATTACGAAGTCGATGAGGGTCGTTTACGCGCGGACCTCAACAAGTCGATCGACAAGATCAAGACGGGCAACGCGCGCGCGCCGAGCTTGTCGCCCGATATCGTGGAAGCCGCCAAGCAGGCGTGGCTGCTCGCTTCGGTCGAGCAAGGCCTTCCCCGCGTCCGCTCGGGGCATCTTCTGTGGGCACTGCTGGCCGACGAGACGCTAGCCCGCCGGACGAGAGAAATCTCCGGCCAGTTCGCGCGCATCCCGCCGGATGCGCTCAAGAAAGACATGCTGACGATCACGGCGGGCGGGACCGAGGCGGATTCCGCCACTCCCACCGAGCCGGGAGCCGAGCGCCCCGCCGGCGCTCCGGGCGGGGGCGGCGGGTCGCTCGACCAGTTCACCGAAGACCTCACGGCCAAAGCGCGTGCCGGCAAGATCGACCCCATTCTGGGACGTGACTCCGAAATCCGCCAAGTCATCGACATCCTGACCCGGCGGCGGCAGAACAACCCGATCCTGACCGGTGAGGCCGGGGTGGGCAAGACCGCCGTGGTGGAGGGTTTCGCGCTGCGGATCGCCGCCGGCGACGTGCCGCCCGCGCTGAAGGACGTGACGCTGCGGACACTCGACCTCGGCCTACTGCAGGCCGGGGCGGGGGTGAAGGGCGAGTTCGAGAACCGGCTCAAATCGGTGATCGAAGAGGTCAAAGCGAGCCCCAAGCCGATCATCCTGTTCATCGACGAGGCGCATACATTGATCGGCGCTGGCGGGACGGCTGGCCAAGGCGACGCGGCCAACTTGCTGAAGCCAGCCCTGGCCCGCGGCGAGTTGCGCACCGTGGCGGCCACGACCTGGGCCGAGTACAAAAAGTATTTCGAAAAGGACGCGGCGCTGACGCGGCGGTTCCAGACCGTTCGCGTCGAAGAACCGTCCGAGCCGATGGCGATCGCCATGATCCGCGGCCTCGTCGGCACGCTCGAGAAGCACCACAAGGTGCGCATCCTCGACGAGGCGGTCAGCGAGGCGGTGCGGCTGTCGGCCCGCTTCATCCCCTCCCGCCAACTGCCGGACAAAGCGGTGTCGCTGATCGACACGGCCTGCGCCCGCGTGGGCATGAGCCAGGCCGCCGTGCCGGCCGCCATCGAGGACCTGCAGCGCCGCACGGCGCTGATCGACACCGAACTCGGTATCCTGCAGCGGGAGGCTCTGGCCGGGGCCGCCAACGAGGCGCGCCAGGAAGAATTGCAGACCGAGCGGGACGCCGCCCAGGCCCAGTTGGGGACGCTGACCGAGCGCTGGAACCGCGAGAAAGAGCTGACCTCCGGCATGGCCTCGGCCCGCGAGATTCTGGAGACGGCGACCGGCGACGCGGTCGGCCAGTCCGCCGCGCGCGACCAATTGGCCACGCTCACGACCGAGTTGCACGCCTTACAGGGCGAGCATCCGCTGATCCATCCTGTGGTCGACGGCCAGGCGGTTGCCGAGATCGTGGAGAGCTGGACCGGCATTCCGGCCGGCCGCATGCGGAGCGACGAGATCCGCACCGTGCTGAACCTGAAGGAGCGGCTGGAGGCCCGGGTCATCGGGCAGCCGCACGCGCTCGAAGCGGTGGCGCAGGCGATTCAAACCTCCCGCGCCAAGCTGACCGATCCGCGCAAGCCGATCGGGGTGTTCCTGATGGTGGGGACGTCCGGCGTGGGCAAGACCGAGACGGCGCTGGCGCTGGCCGATCTGCTCTATGGTGGCGAGCAGAACATCTCCGTCATCAACATGACCGAGTTCAAGGAAGAGCATAAGGTCAGCCTGCTGATGGGCAGCCCGCCGGGCTACGTCGGCTACGGCGAGGGCGGAATCCTTACTGAAGCGGTGCGCCGGCGGCCCTACTCCGTGATCCTGCTCGACGAAATGGAAAAAGCCCATCCGGGCGTGCAGGACGTGTTCTTTCAAGTATTCGACAAGGGGAACATGAAGGACGGCGAAGGCCGCGACATCGATTTCAAGAACACCGTCATCATCATGACGTCCAACGCCGGCACCGATCTCATCGCCAAGCTGTTCGCCGATCCGGATAGCGCACCGGATGCGACGGGGCTCGCCGAGGCGCTGCGCCCGGAATTGGCGAAATTTTTCAAGCCCGCGTTCCTCGGCCGCGTCTCGCTGGTGCCCTACTTTCCGCTCTCGCCGGCCATCATCCGCCGCATCGTCGACATGCAACTCGAGCGGATCCGCAAGCGCGTTTGGGAAAGTTATCGCGCCACCATGTCCTGGCAGCCCGAGTTGGCCGACGAGATCGCCAAGCGCTGCACGGAAAGCAGTTCGGGAGCCCGCAACGTGGAGAACATCCTTTCGCGCGGGCTGTTGCCGGACCTCTCGGCACAGGTGCTCGGACGTCTAGCCGAGGGTGAATCGATCCGACATGTGAGCGTCGGCATCGAAGCATCCGGCGCGTTCGGCTACCAGCTCGAATGAGCCGAGAAGTCCGTTCATTACCATAACGAAGGAGCGAACAATGCCGATTTACATGAACTATAATGAAGGGGCACTAAAGGGCGACGTGACGGAGACCGGCCACAAGGAGTGGATCGAAGTCAATTCGTTCCAGTGGGGCGTGGGGCGCGGAATCTCGAGCCCGACCGGCGGCAGCGCAGACCGCGAATCGAGCGCCCCCAGCATCAGCGAAATCGTCGTCACCAAACCACAGGACATCTCGTCGGTTGGTCTGTTGACCGAAGCCTATCAAGGCGATGGCGTCAAAGTTCAGCTCGATTTCTGTCGTACCAACAAAGACCAGATGCAGGTCTATCTGACCATCGAGCTGGAAAACGTGATGATCAGCGGCTACAGCGTGAGCAGCGGCGGTGATCGTCCGCAGGAGAGCATCTCCTTGAACTTCACCAAGATCACTTACAAGGGCACCCAGATGAAGCCGGACGGCAGCGGCGCAGGCCCGGCAAACATCAGCTACGATCTTGCGACTGCGGTGGCTGCGTAGTTCTGGCCAGGAGGTGGTCGGGCCCCAGCCTGACCACCTCTTTCGACCCAATGGGTCGTGGCCATGGTTTAGGCAATCGTTGCAGGCAGCCGTATGCGGCTAGAGCACTACTCCCGAGCCAATTGGCTCGGGAGTAGTGCTTGTCTTATGACGTTCCTTGCCCTTTCCGGCAAAGATGGGGTGCTGGCGACGAGGTGCGAACTCGCCGGCAGCAGGAGCGCCAGCTCGGCGAGGACGGCGTGCCCATGGTCAAGGTCAATCCGCTGCAAGCACGGCGCTTTGCCGAAGCTATTGGACAGCGCGCTAAGACCGACGCCGTCGACGCCGCCATGCTCGCCCGCTTAGGCGCGCTCGATGCGCTGCAAAAGGCCGACCAGCGGCTGCGCCAGATCGAGCGCCAGATCGCTGCAATCGACGCCGAACTGCGTGCCCTGTGCCGGGCCGATGCCGAGTTGAAGGCGCGGCTTGATATCCTCGTCAGCATCCGGGCATCGGCGAGGCGACCGCGCTGACGATGCTGATCGAGATGCCCGAGCTGGGCGCGATCGACAACAAATGCATCGCCAGCCTCGCCGGCCTGGCGCCGATCGCTCGCGACTCAGGACAGCACAGCGGCAAACGCTTCATCCGCGGCGGACGCGCTCACCTACGCCAGGCGCTCTACATGCCGGCGCTGGTGGCGATCCGCTTCAACGCCGACATGAAGGCCAAGTATCAGGCGCTGCTCGCCGCCGGAAAGCCGCCCAAAGTCGCGATCATCGCCGCCATGCAAAAGCTCGCCATCCTCGCTAACGCGCTCCTTCGCGAGCAGCGGAACCGGGCGCCAAAGGCCGCTTGATCAAGACGAATACTCTAGCATTCCAGCGCCTCGACCGTCTCCGCTTCGAATTGAGCTTCGGCTCCGTCCTTCTGGCGGCGGCCATGGCTCGGGAACCACGTGTTCCAGCCCAGCCGCGCCCCCCCGAGTTGCAGCGGGGGGATCGAGGCGGCAGCGAGCACCGGGTTGATCGCGAACCCCGTCTCGAGCCCGAGAAAGCTGCGAACCAGCGAGACGAGACGGCGCAGCGCGGAGCCCCCGGGCAGGAGCGCGTCGAAGGCGGGCAGATCAAGCGGGCCGATCCGGAGCACGATCCTCGCCTGCGCGTTCCAGACGCGGCTGCCGATCGTGGCGTCCGCCCCGAGGCGGGCAAACTGGCCGGCGAAGATGCCGAAGCGCAACCGGGTCTGCTCGTCGGGCGGGAGCACGAGCCAGGTGCCGGCGAATTGCACCACCTCCACCGGCCGGCCGCACCAATCGGAAACCAGCGCCCCGAGCCGGTCGGCCGAGCGGGGCCGCGTGGCGAAGAAGCCCGCGTAGTGGCACAGCGGCTCGCCCCCCGCGGCCAGCCGCTCCACCATGTTGCCCAGGCCGTAGCCGGTCAGCGCCAGGAGCGCGGTGGCGAACGGGTCGGGCGGCGCTTGAGGCAGCAGAGCGGCGAGTTCGGCTGACCGGGAGAGCCGATATTTCATCCCTGCCCGCGCGTAGTGTGCCGCGAGCCGGTGGGACAGCATATCCATGAACTCGTGCAGCGCGCGCGAACCGCCGCGGCTGACGCTGCTGACCAGCTCGGTATAGCCGCGCGGCAGCACGCCCGACGTGCCGACCAGGCCGAAGACGGTGGTCGCCAGGCTGGGCGGCAGGTGGCTGTTGGAAGCGCTGATCGAGAGCACCTCGGCCGGCGGCTGGGCGAGGCTGGCGACGGAGCGGAACCGGACGACATCCGCCGGGTCGGGGTTGCGGGCCGCGAGCAGCAGCAGACGGATCGCGGCGTCGAAGTCGAAATGACGCGGTTCGCCGACGAGCCGGTCGAGGGCCGAAGCCGAGGCGTTGGGGGGCGGCGCCATTACAGGAGCGGATGCGACCCGGCGCGCGCCGGCCATTTCGCCACCGTGCCGGGGCGGCCCCGCAGGCTCACCGCGGTCCGCACGAAGGAGTTCACCGTCGCATGCAGCGCCAAGAAGCGGTCGAGGACGGCGGCGAGCAGGTATAGGCCACCGGCCTGCCAACCCCGCGCATCGAATTCGAGCGTGACGTCGAGGCCACGGCAGAAGGCGCCGACCTGGGCCCCGGGCACCCGCGCCGTTCCCGGCCTGGCGGAGACGCCCACGAGCGACTCGATCGCCGCCTCCGTCTCGGGCGTCATCCGCAGATCGTAGAGCCGCAGCACTTCCCGCAGCGCATTCGCCCCATCGGCGCCGCCGACGACGGAAAGATGGCTCAGCGACAAATGGGAGATGAGCTGCCAAAAGCCGCGCTCGCGCAAGGCCCTCCGCAACGGCGAGGAGGGCGCGGTCAGGCAGCCGACGCTCGAGATCGATGCCATGCCGTCGATCAGCGCGATCCGCGGATGGCCGCCGCCGAAGGGCAGTTCGCTCGGCAAGTCGCGGTTGGTACACAACGCGTCGACCGACAGCACCGAGGTGCCGGACTGCTCCGGATCGAAGGACGGGTCATACAATCCAAGCATCACCTCCGTGCCAAGCAGCGTGGCCGAGGCGCGGCGGGAGGTGGAATAGAAACTGCTGGACAGCTCTTCCGTCGACGTCTCCAGCCCGGCGCTGAGCCGATAGAACGGCGCGAGCAGGCGCTGCGTGCTGTCGGCGCGGTTCTCCCGCACCCGCTCGACGGTCCAGACCTCCATCAAACCCGGTCTCCGCCGGTCCGGTTCGATACGGTATTCCGTTGTGTAGCCGTTGAGCGGGATCGGATCGCAGCGCTGGGAGAACAGGTTGACCGCCGGAGCGCAGCCCAGGGCGAAGCTATCGGCATTCAGGACGCGCTCCAGTTCCTGCACCGAACGGTTCAGGTAGATGAAGACGTCGAGGCTTTGTCCCGCCGCGACCATCGTCCGTGCGTCGAGCCCGACGAGATCGACGAACATGAATTTCTCGGGAAACGCGAAGTATTCGGTAAGCAGACGGAAGCCGGAGAAGGAGCGGGCCGGCCACGGGAGCAGCGCTTCGTCCGGCTCGAAGCCGACCGGGCGAACGCTGGAGGCGGACAGCAGGGTGGGCGCCGGGTCGTTGGGCCCGTCGGCCAAAGCGACCGAAAGCACGTTTTCCGACAGCAACTCGTAGAGCGGCAGCGAGAGGTTCGAGGCCGCGCGCAGGAAGAGCCGCAGCCGATCCAGCCCGAGCCCGGTCAAGGTCATGGCGGCGACGTTGCAGCGCACCGTGAGCCGGAGCACCGCGACGGCCCGTGAACCATCGCGGCCGATCGCCTGCGGGTTGGCGGGGGCCGCGAGCGGCAATCCGGAGAGCCGCGCGGCCTCGATGCTGACGGGCCAAACCGTGGCGGGAGCGGTCGTGCGGAAGCGGCATGGCTCGCCGCGCACCGGCTCGGTGTCGAGCAGCCGCCCGGCCGGCACGGTCGCCGGGCCTTGCGCGTCGTCCGGAGCCTGGAACTGTACGATGGTGCAGGACGGGACGGGCGCCAGATAGTGCGGGTAGAGGGTGCTCAGCAGCGCGTCGGTCAGCTCGGGGAAATCGTCGTCCAGCCGGTGGTGAACACGGGCGGCGAGGAAGGCGACGCCCTCGAGCAGACGGGCGACGTGCGGGTCGTCCACCGCATCAGCGGACAGGCGCAGCCGTCCCGCGATTTTCGGATTGGCAGCCGCGAACTCTCCGGCAAGCGCGCGGATCGCGTTCAACTCGCGGTCGAAATAGGGCAGCAAGCTATCGGACACGGCGTGTCCCCCGAACCGGCGCGGTCACCCCTGATGCACCGCTTGGATCGTGATGTTGGACGTCGTTGCGTCCACCATCGTCTCGAACGAGATCGCCTCGGGCGCCGGGTCGGCGTGCATGAGTGCCTCGATGCGCAGGTTGAGGTTGGCCGACAGCTTGCGCGGGTCAGCGTCCGGGAGTTGCACGCTGACCCGCAGGAAGCGCGGCTCGAAGCGGCGGATGGTGGCCTCCACCTCGGCGCGGAAAGCCTCCCGCTCGCGCTGGTCGTTAAAGGTCCCGGCGGTGCAGTCGGGAATGCCGAAATTCAGCGGCGAGGTGTCCAGTTCCCGCAGCGCCGATGGCCAGGAGCGGAACCGCCGGCGCGCGTTGAGCAACATTTCGAGGTCGCGGCGGACGGAGTTCATGAGGATCGCCAGCGTTTCGGTTGGCGACAGGGCCCGGTCGGTCGCCCGTTCCGGCTCGTTGTCGATGAGCCGGTCCAGCAAGGGGATCTGGGCAGCTTCGCCGCCCCGCCGCGGCCGACCGCTCATGCGTCTCCGGCAGGCGCGGCTTCAGCCCCGCCAAAGGTGAGCGTACCCAGCTCCATGATGCCGCACGCTTCCTCGCCGACGAGGAACATTCGCTGGCCGAGCCCGCGGGTGGGACCATTGCCCTCCTGCCGCCAGTCGGTCTCGCGGCCGAGACGGAGACTTTCCGCGAGATCCGGCGCGTCGGAAACGTAGAGTGCCGGCAAGTAGACGTCTCCATCCGGGCCGCCGCGGACCGACATGGTGGCGCGGCGCCAGAACAGGTCGCGCGGGCGAACCGGCGGATGGAAGAGCACGCTTTCGACCCGTTCGGTCGGGATCCAATAGTATTTGCCCGTGGTGGTGAGCACTTCGAAGAACCCGGCGCACAGATCGTCGGCATCGCGGAGATCGTCGAACGCCGTCTCGTCGTGATCGCCGGAGACGGGTGGTCGCGTCGCTTCCGCCGCTTCCAGACTTTGGGCGGCGGCGGCGGGATCCCCGCTCCGCAGCGCGACGTAGGCCGCGAGAGTGGCGCTGATCGCCGGCGTCGGCTCGGCGAGCATCTCCGGCAGGCGTCCGTCGCGGCTGAGCTGCCGGCGCGCCTGTTCGCCGCGCAGGAGCTGGCGGAATTCGGCGATCACGATGGCCGCGTCGGGGGTCAGATCGGCCGCCGCATCCAGGACCAAGTCGGCCCTGTCCAAGTTCCCCGCGAACAGCAGCAACTCGGCCAGCAGGACGCGCGCGGAGAGATCCGCCGGCGACTTCCGCACGGCGGCGTTGGCTGCGGCGATGGCCTCGTCCAGGTGTCCGGCCTTGAACAGGTTGCCCGCTTCCGTCGACTCGCTCATGGGTGTTCCTTGAAATCTGGCGTGGATTAACGGCCGCCCGGGGCGGCCAAGTCGGTCACGAGACGAAACGTCGTCGACACGTCGTCTAGTTGAAAGTGCGGCTGCAGGTGCACGACGCAGCCGAACACGCCCGGCTTGCCCAGGCGTTCGGTAACCGTCACCCGCCCGGCGGTCAGCGGAGCCTTGGCGCGGCTGTCGCGCGTGGCGATTGCGTTGCCATTGACGTAATTGTCGAGCCATTTCTGCAGCCGGCGCTCGATGACGTCCGCAGTCATCATCGAGCCGACCATGTCGCGGCCCATTACTTTTATGTAATGTGCAAAACGGCCCACGCAGAGCATGGAGTTGATTTGCGCCGACACGTGGGCGTTGGCGGTCGCGAGTTCCGTGTTCAACCGCGCCGGCTCCTGCAGGCTGCGGACGGCGCTGAACGTCGCCTCCTCGCTGAAGGGCAGGCCGCAGACCGGCATCAGCCCCGCATCGATCAGGTCCCGTTC
Organism: Acetobacteraceae bacterium; assembly: GCA_032249615.1. Taxonomy (GTDB): domain Bacteria; phylum Pseudomonadota; class Alphaproteobacteria; order Acetobacterales; family Acetobacteraceae; genus JAVVHH01. The sequence continues at coordinate 29,717 of JAVVHH010000001.1, read as the reverse complement.
CTGTCCGTCGGTCAGCACGAGCTCGAGCGCGGACCGTGCCCAGTGGCCAGTCGCGTCGGTCTCGACGGGGAGGCCGAGCACGACGCCGCCGGCTTCGCGATCGACCTCGACCCCGCGCACGTCGGCTGGCCACGAGAACGCGGCGAAGGCGCGCGCGACGCAGGAGGCGAAAGCGAAGCCGGCGGACATCCAGCAATGGCTCTCGGAGTCTGGCGCGTATTCGACGTAGCGGAAACCGTCGTGGCGCGCCGGGTCATCCCGCCAAGTGGTGCGAGCGAGCAGCCGAGGCAGCGCGACGCAGATGAAGCGCATGTCCTCATGGCGCCGCAAGCTCCGCCACCGCGCATGGCTCGGTGCCCGCAACGGCGAAGCGGGCTGCTGCGAATAGGCCAGATCGGAAAAGCCGTCGACCTCGAGCAGACGGGGCGAGGCGGGCAGGACGATCGGCACGAAGGCGGCCGCGGCGACCGCCGCCAGCAGCTTGATCGTAGAGACGTTGTCGCCGCCGGGCCCGGCGAGGTGGTGCACCTCGTGATCGATCAGCAGAAGGCCGAACGGCTCACCGCCCGGCATGCCGAACTCGTCCTCGTAGACGCGCTGGAACACTTGGCTCTGATCGAACTCGGCCGCCCGATCGAGGTCGCGAGCGAGCTCGGACCAAGTCACTGTGAGCAATCGCACCTTGATGCGCGCGCCGGAATCATAGCTGTGCAGGAGCCAATCGAGCCCACGCCACCTGCCCTCCATGGCCGCGAAGCGCGGATGGTGCAGCACGGCGTCGAGTTGCGCGCCGATGAGGTCGTCGATCGCGGCGATATCCCGGTCGAGGGCGCCGCGCAGGTGTTCGGGGGACACGGCCAGCGCCGCCGTCCTCGCCATGCCGAACCACTCGTTTAGCGTTTGGAACACCGAGGCGCCGGCGATCAGGCCGGCGAGGCGGTGGGTTGCTTCGGCCGCGCGGGGGCCGAAGAAACGGCCGGCCAAAACCTCGTCCCGCAATGGCGGGAGGACGTCCTCAGCCGGCGCGTCGGCTAGCCTTTCCATGCGGGACGAAGCAGCATCAGGCCTTTTCGGGGATGCGCGCCACCATCCGCAGGCTGGTGGTCAACTCCTCCATTTGGAGCCAGGGGCGGAGATAGGCGACCGCATTGTAGGAACCGGGCTTGCCGGGGATTTCCTTTACCTCGACGCGGGCCTCGCGCAGCGGATACTTCGCCTTTGCTTCGGCGCCGGCCGCTTCGTTGCCGTTGACGTAGTTGCCGATCCAGCGGTTCAGCCACTTCTCGCAATCGGTCGCTTCCATGAACGACCCGATCTTGTCGCGGCCCATGACCTTGAGGTAGTGCGCGAAGCGGGCCGTCGCCATGATGTAGGGCAGCCGGGCGGAGATCGCGGCGTTGGCGGTTGCGTCCGGACGGTCGTATTTCTTGGGCTTCTGCACCGTCTGGCCGCCGAAGAAGACGGCGTAGTCGGTGTTTTTGTAGTGGCAGAGCGGCAGGAAGCCGAGGTTGGAGAGCTCGAATTCGCGCCGGTCGGTGATGCCGATTTCGGTCGGGCACTTCGTGTCGGTATCGCCGTCATCCGACTGGAACAGGTGCGTCGGCAGGTTCTCGACCTTGCCGCCGCCCTCGGCGCCGCGGATCATGGTGCAGAAGCCGTATTTCGCGAAGGCGTCCGTCATGCGCGCGCCCATCACGAAGGCGGCGTTCATCCAGCAATATTCGCCATGCCCCATCGGCTTGGCGGCCCCGGCCGCATCGGCCGGTGCTTCCTCGTAGCCGAACTCGTCGATCGGCTTGGTTGCCGCGCCGTAGGGAAGGCGGGAGATGACCCGCGGCATGACGAGCGAAACGAAGCGGCTGTCCTCGCTGTCACGGAAGGAGCGCCACTTCATGTATTCGCTGGTGTCGAAGATCTTGGCGAGGTCGCGCGGCTTGGTCAGCTCAGTCCAATCGTCGAAACCGAACATTTGCGAGCTGGCGGCGGATAGGAACGGGGCGAAGGCGGCGGCCGACACGTTCGACATCAAGCGCAACGTCTCGATGTCGTCGGGGTGGTTGGTCCACTCGTAGTCGCCGATGAAAGCGCCATAAGGCTCGCCACCGGGGGTGCCGAACTCGTTCTCGTAGATCTTCTTGAACAGCTGGCTCTGATCGAATTCCACCGCCTTGGTCAGGTCGCGGTTGAGCTCGCGCTTGCTCACGTTGATCATGCGGATCTTGAGCGACGTGCTGGTCTCGCTGTTCATGACGAGGTAGTGCAGCCCCCGCCACGACCCTTCCAGCTTGACGAATTTAGGGTCGTGCATCACCGCGTTCAGCTGGACCGACATCTTGCGGTCGATGGCTTCGATCGCGCGCGCAAAGGTCCGGGTGAGGTTGCGGTCGAAGGTGACGGTGCCGTCGAGCGCCTGTTCGACCAGCGTCTTGACGAGGTCTTGCGCATGATCGGGCGCTGTCTGCTTGGTCGCCGAAAGGACCTGGTCGAGGAGGTTCGTGCCTTCGACGGTTTCGGCCGCGGCCGATTCCGGAGTGGATTGCGTTGCCGACACGGGCTTATCCTTCCTTGCCGAGGCCGAGTTGGCCGGATAGCGACTTCAGCTCGTTCTCGTTCTGGAGAACTTGTTCCAGCAGTCCTTCGAGCTCCTCGGAACGGTCGACCTTGCTCATGAGGTCACGCAGCTTGTTGCGCGTGTCCATCAAAGCCTTCAGCGCTGGCACTTGCTGCACGACCCGGCCAGGCTCGAAATCCTCGATGCTGTTGAACTTGAGGTCGACCGCCATTTGGCTGCCGTCGCCGGCCAGCGTGTTGTCGACCTTCAATTTGAGACCGGGCCCGACCCGCGACATGACGTCGTCGAAATTGTCGCGGTCGATCTGGATGAACTTACGGTCGGCGAGCGGGCGCAGCGGCGTCGTCGGATCACCCGAGAAATCGCCCATCACGCCCATGACGAACGGAAGCTCCCGCTTGATCTGCGCATCGCCCGTTTCGACTTCATAAGTGATGTGAACTCGCGGCTTGCGGACGCGATTCAGCTTGTCGTGAATGCTTGCGCTCATCTGCCAGTCCCCATTGGATGATGGCCGCGACTATAGTTGCCGGCCCCAAGAGGTCAATGCCATCTTGACATGATTCTGGCGTCAAGGGACCGCGTACTGCCCTCTACTTGGGCCTGAGCGCTGCCGCTGAGTCGGCCATTGTCATGAACCAGCGACGCAACGGTTCGGGCCAGCGTTGCGCTTCTGTACTGAGGGCGGCGGCCGGGTCGGTGGTGCCGGGCGAAGGCGCCGGGACGTTGATGGCTGCGGCCGCGAGCTTGGCCAACCACTGCTGGAGGTCGGTCAGCGACCGGAGCGCTTGATCGAGCGGCGCGCCCGGGCCTTGCCCCACCAGATCGATCAGGGGCCGGTAATGCGCGGCAATCGCGGCGGCGGGGCCGGACGCACGCGACGGCTGACCCGGCAGCTTGGGCGCGGCCGCCACGCCCTGCGGCGGAGGCAGGCTCACCTGAAGCGCGATGCTTCCCAGAATCTGCCTGATCGGCGATTGCGGCGACGTCAGCACGTACAGGTCCTGCGCGGCCTGGGCGACGCTGCGGAACGGCGTGAACTGCAGGTCGTCGAGGAAGCCGTCCCAAGTGCGGATGAAGTCCGCCCGATAGAGCCCGTCGACCTCCTGCTCGATCGCGGCCAGGCGGGCGGAGTCGTCGTCTGCCTTGACCGGGTTGCCGGTCACCCAACTCTCGGCGGCGACGGCGCGGATCGTGGGCGCGATCGCGGGCAGGAAGGCGTCGTAGTAGCCGGCGGGCGTGAACAGGCCGGGCACTCCGTCGTCGAGCGAGCGGCCGGATTTCACCGTGAACAGGGCGCTGCCGAGCGGCCCCATCGCGCTGCGCGGGCGCCAGGGCGGAACTGCTTGCCCGGCGGCGGAGGAGCGGATGCGGCTGTAGACGCGGGCGGCCGGCGACACGCGATTGAACACGGCACGGGCGCGGTCCACCAGCGCGCCGTCCAACTCGACGGCAGGCAGCGGCGCCGCGAGGAGCGCGTCGAGGTGCTGGGCGAGTTGATCGCGCTGCCGCTGCTGCGCCGCCCCGCCCCAGCGCTCGTTCCAGTCCTGCTGCAACCAGTTCCGCACCAGCGCCGGATCGAGCGGCCCGGCGCCACCCAGCATGAGATAAACCCTGGTCGCGTTGTAGGCGTCCTCCGGCCGGTCGGAGGACGCGGCGAGCTGCGCCTCGAGCCGCCGCAGCAATCGCGGCAGCAAGTCGCGTTGCAGGGCGAGGCGGTAGGTGGTGCGGCTGATCTCGCCCAGCGTGGCGTCCTGATCCAGCAGGTTACCCTGCGATTCCACCGCCGTCCGTAACGGCATCGCCTGCGCTTGATCCAGCAACGGAAGCAGGCGCAACGCGTCGGTGTCGGCGACCGGGTCGAGCGGCAGGCGCGCTGCCTCGGCGGCCTGGGCGGAGAGCGCTTGCGCCACGGCGGCTTGCGCCTGGAGATTGCCGGCGCGCACATGCCAGATCGCGGCGCAGGCGGCTGCGGTGGCCAGCAGGGTGCCCGCGTAGCCGGCGCCGCGCAGTAGCCTGCGGCGGCGGACGATTTCCGGGCGGGAGGAGACCAACATGGCCTCGCCCGGCAGCACGTCGCTCATCAGGCGATGCAGGAAGTAGCTCCGCCCCTTCTCCGGGCGCAGGCTGGCCAGGCGGGCGGGCGCGAGCGCGAAGGAGCGCGCCAGCACCGCGGTCAGCCGATCGACCGGCGTGCCGGATTGGGTGCCTGAGGTCAGGTAGATGCCGCGCAGGAGCGGCGCCTGGCGCAGCTTGTGGCCGCCGAAAGCCTCTTCCACGAAGCTGCTGAGCAGCGGGACCAAGCTTGCCACCTGGGTGGGAAATCCGGCGATCAGCCGCCGGCGCTCTGGGCTGCGCTCGGCCTGCAGCCGGTCGATCACGCGCTCATCGAGCCGAGCGACCAAGGCTTCCAGCGCCTTGCCGGTATCTGGCACTGGCAGCGGCCGGCGGCTGAGCGGAAAGGTGGTGCCCCAGACCTGGCCCCGCCTCTCCGCGTCCAGATCGTCGAAGAACTCGGTGAAGCCCGCGAGCAAGTCGGCTTTGGTAAATAGCAGATAGACCGGCAGGTCGGTTTTGAGCTTGCCGTTGAGTTCCTCCACGCGCTCGCGGACCGCGCGGGCATGGGCGCTGCGCAGCGCTTGGGGAACGCCGGCGATTTCGACCGCCGGGATTGCGACGATGATCCCGTTCAGCGGCTGGCGCGGCCGGGTGCGCCGCAGCAGGTCGAGAAAGGCGCCCCACCCCGCGCTGTCGGCGACGCCGTCGCTGTCCTGGGTCGTGTAGCGGCCGGCGGTGTCGATCAGCACGGCCTCGTCGGTGAACCACCAGTCGCAATCCCGGGTCCCGCCGACGCCGGCCAGGTGGGCGCCGCCCGCCTTCCCGGCGAACGGGAAACTCAAGCCCGCGTTGAGCAGCGCCGTCGTCTTGCCCGCGCCGGGCGGGCCGATGATGACATACCACGGCTGCGAATGGAGGGAGCCGGCTTGCCGCAGCGTGGCGATCGCCGCGGCGAACCGCTCCTGGATGGCGCCGACCTCTTCGGCGGCGGCCGCGGCGACGAGGCCGCGCTCGAGCTCGCGGCCCTGCTTCCGCCAGCGCACGACCGTCCAGACCGCGTAACCGGCCCAGACCAGGAGCAGAACGAGGCAGATCGCCCCGCGCACGACGACCCCATCCAGCCATGGCACCAACGGCCCGAGGAACCAGACCAAGACCGCCAGGAGGGCAACGCCGACGAAGCTGATGAGAAGGTTGAGCATGAGGGCGTTTCTGCCGGCACGCATTGTCGGTCACGCTCCTTCGTGCGATGATCGTTAACCAGCGGTATCGCTTTTCACACGGAGGCGAAAGGGTTCCTGACGCACCGCCTGGCAAGCGGGCGTGCGCTGAACGGCCCGGTTCCGGAGTTGTCGTTGTGGCCTTGATTCCGTCCCCGACCGTTCTGAGTACCGACGTGATGGGCCGGGTCGCACCGCCGATCACCCAATCGGTGGGACGCGGCGGAGCGAACTCGCCGCTCGATGTGTTCATCATCCAATCGTTGCTGGACGAGCGCTTGCCGCAGCCCCATTCGCCGGTGCCGGCGACGGGCGTGGAAGACGTGGGCACCACGCTGGCGATCGAGGCCTATCAGGCCGTCGTCATGAACATGGTGCCGCCCACCGGGCTGGTGGAGCCCGGTAGCCCCACCTACTATTCGCTCGCCTCCCGTCCCCTGATCGAGCAGCCGAAGAAACCGTTCGTGGGCCATTTCGGCAAGGTGCCGCCGGAGGTCGAGGAGGCGGCCAAGCTATCGCTCAAGCAGTGGGGCGTGCCCGCTTCCGTAACCGTCGCACAATGGGCGGTGGAGAGTGCGTGGGGCGCCGCCATGCCGCCGGGCAGCAACAACCCGTTCGGGATCAAGGCCGTCGGCGATCAGCCGAGCGTCGAGAGCGCGACCCGAGAGGTCGTCGCCGGGCAGTCGATCACCATTTCGGCCAAGTTCCGTCAGTTCGCGTCGCTGAACGAGGCCTTCGACCAGCACGGCAAGCTGCTGGCGACGGCCGCACCCTACAAGCCCGCCATGGCCAAGCGCGCCGACCCCGACGCCTTCGCCGACGCGCTGACGGGCGTCTACGCGACCGACCCGCAATACGGCACCACGCTGAAATACGTCATACATACGTACGGGATGGATCAGTTTGACCACTAGCATCGCCATCGCGCGGCCCCGGGCGGAGTGCGCGATCCCGTTGCCGGGCGGCACGCTGGTGCTGGCGCCGCCGGCCGCGTTCGGGTCGGTCGCGGCAGCGACCGCCTTCCGCGCGCATGCCGGCGAGCGGCTACGGCCCCTGCTTCGCGACCCGCGCGCCGTCGCCACCCTGCGCAGCGCCTGGCGCCGCCTCGGCCTGCCCGGTGCGCCGGAGCGCCTGTCGGAACGGCACATGATCGATCTGCTGAATGCAGCGGTTGCGTCGCATCGTCTCACGGTCGCGTATTTCCCACACGCGATCGATCCGGACATCCGGGTCGCGAGCGGGTTCAAGCCAGCGGCCGCGCCGGGGCCGGCCGCCCCGGGGCCGACCGTCGCGGCGGCGAAAGCCAAGGCGGTGCGCGACATGTCGCATGCCGAGCGCGTCGAAGCGGCGCTGCGGCTGGTGCCGAAATATCTGTCCGGGCCGCTGAAGGAAGCGTTCCTCCAGCTCATCTCGCCCACTTCGATCGGCCTCACCGTCGCCGCGTTCGCCGGCCTGGCTGCGGCGCAATTCTTCGGCTACGGCGAGGCTGCGGACGTGGTCCTGGCCGGGATCGCTTACGGCATCGCCGGACTGGCCGGCGTGCGGGCGCTCTACCAAATGGCCGCTGCCGCGGCGGACGCCACGACGGCCAAGAACGACGCCGATCTCGACACGGCGGCAAAAGACCTGGCGGACGCCTTCGTGGTGCTGGGCTTGGCGTTCTTGACCATCTTCATCACCCGCGCGGCCCGCAGAACGTCGGATTACGGCGGCACCGGATCGGCAAGGTCCACCGGAGAGACGACCAGCCGCACTGGAGGAGGAGGAGGCCGATCGCGTGCTGGCGGTGGCGCTCCGAGTGCCCGCGCCGTCGGCCCTGGCCAGACGGTCGAAAACCTCGATCCAAAGGAAGTCCGCTTCAGCCAGAACAGCGCGGGCGGCAACAATCGCGCCGACGCGCTTCGGCGTTCGATGGCGGAGAACGGTTGGAACGGCCCACCGATCGACGCCGTGCGCATCCCTGACGGAGTGGTCTCGCTCGACAACACCCGCGTTGCGGTGGCGCGCGAACAGGGCATACCATCGATCCCTGTCCGGATTTGGGAACCGGGAGATCCGTTGCCGCAGGCTATGCTCGACAGCGCCCGTTTCGGACCGAGCCAGACTTGGGGCGAGGCACTCGCGTACCGGACCAGCCGGCAGATCCCACCGCTCGGGCCGACCGGCACACTGACCCCGCCCTCCCTTCCAGGACCCAAATAGTGAGCTTCTTCGACTGGTTCGTGCCCGCCCTGAAATTTCGCGGCGTCGATGTGCCCAGCGAGACCGCTGCAAAATTGGAGACGATCGAACGCGAGTTCGGGCCCTGGTGGATGCTGGCCGAGCGCAACGCCGTCGCCAACCGTGATTCGCTGGCCGAGCAGTTCCCGGGCCGTGACGTCCTGCCTTTCGCACGCCGTGGTGACCGGGACGACGTGGCCTGCGTCGTGACGCGGGACCCGCATCGGCCCAAAGGATCCGTCATCATCGTCCACGACGGTGCGATGCCCGGTTCGGAACTGGATGCGGAATTTGCCAGCTTGGCCGACTGGTATGCGGCAGCCAGCGTCCCGGAGAGCTAAGTTCGGCAGACGATTGCGGGGCGATGTTGTTCCGCATTGATATCCAGGTAGTATGGCGCGCAAGCGAAGGAGTGATTGATGTCGGGCGCATCAGGAGGAGCGGCGGGAGGCAAACGCCTGCTCGCGCTCACGACGGCGTTAGGAGACGATGTTCTCATCCCCGTCGCGTTCCGGGCTGACGAGGCGATCGGCGAGCCATTCACCGTCGTTGTCGAAGCCGTCTCGACCGAAGCCTCCATCGATCCCGACACTGTGCTCTACAACGCGGCTTGTCTGACCGTGCGGGGGGATCTCGACGATCGTTACTTTCATGGTCTCGTGCGGGCGTTCTCCGGGAACGGGCGGCCCATCCGCGACCATTGGGCCTACACGCTCGAGATTGTGCCCCGCTTCTGGTTCCTCTCCCAGACGATGGATTGCCGGATTTTTCAAAACCTGCCAGTTGCGAACATCGTCCAATCGATTTGCGCCGAAATCGGCCAAACACTGACGCTCAAGACCTACGGCAGTACAACGGCCAAGGAATATGTGACGCAGTACAACGAAACCGATCTCGATTTCCTGCGCCGGTTGATGGAAGCCGAGGGCTATCACTTCCATTTCGAACACACCAACAGCGATCACACGATGGTGGTGACCGACCAAAACAGCGGTTTTCCCACTCAACCGAAGCCGACCCTGGCCGTGATCTACGAGGGTGGCAACGCGGACGTATTGACCGACTGGCGCAAATCCCACGCGACCACCTACGGCCAACTCCAGCTCAAGGACTACGACCCGGCCAAGCCCGGCACCGACCTCACCAAACAGCAGGCGACGACCCTGGAAACGAGCGGTGCGTCCAAGCGAGATGTGTTCCGCTGGCCCGCCCTGTCCTTTGTCTCCGCCGAAATCACGCGGCAGGCGAAATATATGTTGGAAGCTGCCGAGGCCGCGGTGTCGTTACGCGACGGAGCGAGTCAAAATAACCTTTTATCCGCAGGCACCCGACTCACGGTCCTTCGCGATCCGTTCAACGGCGACGAGGACATGGATTACGTGGTGCGCCGGATCACGCATCAGGGACAAGACAATAGTTGGGTGAATAACGCGGGCGTCGCCACCTACTCGAATGAGTTATCCGCGCTGCCGGCGGCGACCCCCTGGCGCGAGCCGATGACCACGCCCCGTCCGGTGATGGCGGGCGTCTACGCCGCCATCGTGCTCGGGGCGGACGGCGAGGAGATCCACGCCGACAGCATGGGCCGCGTCAAGGTGATGCTGTTCTTCGATCATCGCGGCGACACCAGCTCGGACAAGGCCGTGTGGGCCCGGGTGGTGCAGCCTTGGGCGGGGAACACCTGGGGCTGGCAGCACCTGCCGCGTGTCGGTACCGAGGTCGCGGTCAGCTTCATGGACGGCGATCCCGACCGGCCGGTCGTCTTGGGCGGGCTCTACAACGGCACCATGCAACCGGTGTTCGCGGTGCCGGATGAGCAGAACAAGAGCGGTCTGCGCACCCGCTCGACCAAGACGGGCGACAAGTCGACTTTCTCCGAGCTGAGCTTCGACGACACCAAAGGCTCCGAGCTGTTCTTCGCGCATGCCGAGAAGGACATGACGGTCGAGGTCGAGAACGACCAGAAGATCGAGGTCAAGCACGACCAGACGCTGACGGTCGACAACAACCGCACGCACACGGTCAAGCAGAAAGAAACGATCGAAGTCGACGACTCACAGACCAACACGATCAAGAACGGCCGCACCACGACGATCAATGCCAGCGGAGACAAGCTCACCGTCGATGCTGGCGACCTCACCGTCAAAGTGAGCAGCGGGGCGATCTCGATGGAGGCGCTGCAGTCGATCACCCTGAAGGTCGGCAGCAACACGATCACGATCAGCCAGAGTGGCATCGAGGTGAAAGGTCTCCAGGTGTCCATTGAGGGCAGCATAAAAACGGACGTGAAGGCGCCCATGACGACGGTGAACGGCGACGGGATGCTGACCCTCAAGGGCGGCATCACGATGATCAACTAGCGCCATGTCGGGATCGATCGCCACCAAACTCAACGACAACGTGGCGGCCCTGCTGCCGCGGCTGGGCCTTCCCCCCGCCGCGGCGGAGCAGATCGCGGGCATTCGGAGCACCCAAGCCGCCCTCGATCATCTCGCCGCAGCGGAACTGCTGGTCGAGGCGACGCGACTGGTGGCGCATGCGCTGCCGCGTCGCGAAGCCGTGTGGTGGGCGTGCATGTGCGCCCGCGCAACCGCACCGGCCGGGCTCCCCGCCGCCGACCGCGCCGCGCTGGAAGCGGCCGAGACCTGGGTGCGGGTGCAGAGCGACGAGGTGCGGCGCGCAGCCTTCGCCCATGCCGGGGAAGCCGGCTTCAACAGCCCGGAGGCCTGGGCTGCGGTGGGCGCGTTCTGGAGCGGTGACAGCCTCGCCCCGGTGGGCCAAGCGCCCGTGGCGCCGCCGGACCATGTCGCCGCCAACGCGGTGGCCGGCGCGGTTGCGCTGGCCTCGGTGCGGGATTTTCCGGAGCGCCGAGCCGACCGGCTCCGCCGCTTCCTGGCCAGTGCCCGCGATATCGGCATGGGTGGGCCCGGGCGCATGGCTCCGGAGGCGAACTGATGGGTCAGCCGGCCGCGCGCATCACCGACATGCACGTCTGCCCCATGGTGACCGGAATTGTGCCGCACGTGGGCGGACCCATCCTGCCGCCAGGAGCGCCGACCGTGCTCATCGGCTCGCTGCCCGCAGCGCGTGTGGGCGACATGGCGACGTGCGTCGGCCCGCCCGACACCATCGCTCTCGGGTCCTTCACCGTGTTGATCGGGGGTACGCCCGCCGCGCGGATGGGCGACATGTGTGCGCACGGCGGCACGATCGTGCTCGGCTGCTTTACCGTGCTGATTGGATAGAGGCCCATGCGACTGACCCTCTCCATCCTGCGGTGCCCGCCGAGCGCAGTGACCGAGACGCGCAGCTTCGATGGCGGCGACATCAGCCTGGGCCGCGGGCCGGATAATGACTGGGTGTTGGCCGACCCGGAGCGTCACCTCTCCAAGCGGCACTGCACGCTCGCCTTCCGCGGCGGCGCTTGGCATGTGGCGGACCAGTCGTCCAACGGCACCTTCATCAACGGCGAAAGCGATCCCCTCGGCGCATCCGGCCAGCGCCGCCTGTCCGACGGTGATCGGCTGCAGCTCGGCCAATACGAGCTGGAAGTCCGGCTGAGCGCGGCCCGCTCGACGAGCGCGTGGTCCGATCCCCACGTCCCGCAAGCCTATGACGACCCGTTCGTGAACCCGTTCCGCAGCGACCCGATGGGGTCGCCCGCGGCCGACGGATTGCCACCGCTCGAGGCCGGCATCCGCCTGCCGTCGGATTTCGACCCGATGGCGCCGGGGCCGGATTCGAGCTGGCTGCGGCCCGCACAGCCGGACGCGTCACCCGCCACCAGCGACGCGTTCCGCCCGCCAACCGTCGCCGCGAGCCTGCTGCCTGACGACTGGGCGGACGATCTGCTGCCCGGCCCCTCGACCCAGCCGCCGCCCATGCAGAGCCCGGTCGGCCTCCCTGCGCAGCCAGCGCCGGCCCCGATGAGCCGCCGCCCGGAACCGCCGCCGACCCCAGCGCCTGCACCCATGCCGCAACCAGTGATGGCGCCCATGCCGGCAGCACCCATGGCAACGGCTCCCGCGGCCCCTCCAGTCCCGCCGCCGGCTGCCGATCACGCGCTGCTCGAGCGCTTCCTGCGGGGCGCCGGCATGGAAGGCGTCTCCGTCGCCGACCCCGGAGCCTTGATGGAGCAGATGGGGGCCGCGATGCGCGCCATGGTGAGCGGACTTCGGCAGGCCCTGATCGCCCGCTCGGCGGTCAAGAACGAGTTCCGCATCGAGCGCACCATGATCAGCGCTAGCGGCAACAATCCGCTGAAATTCTCCGCCGACGACAACGATGCGCTCGCGGCCCTGCTCGGCACCCGCCCCGCCAGCATGCCAGCCCCCGCCGCGGTCGCCGACGCGCTGCGGGACATGCGCCTGCACGAACTGGCGACCATGGCGGCGCTGCAATCGGCGGTGCGCGAATTGGTCGCCCGGCTCGACCCGGCGGTGCTCAAGCAGAATGCCGGCGGCGGCGCGGTGCCGCTCGGGCGCAAGGCCCGCGCCTGGGATGCGTTCGAGGCGTTGCATGCCACCGTCACGGCCGGCCTCGCCGACGATTTCGACAGTGTCTTCGGCAAGAGTTTTGCCCGCTCATACGAGCGGGCGCAGGACGATATCGCCAGGAATGAGGTCCGATCCCCATGATCCCGATCGCGCGGCCCATCCTGCTTCTTCTGTTCGCGCTGGCGGGCTGCGGCGGTCCGCCGCCGCCGCCGCCCGCGGTCCTCGCGCTGACGCTCTCGGGCGGCGCCGACCAGAACCCCGATCCGGCCGGGAAACCGAACTCGGTCGCGATCCACGTCTACCAGCTCACCGGCACCGGCAAGTTCGACAATGCCGACGTGTTCGCGTTGCTGGACAAAGAGAAAGCGACACTGGGCGACGAAGCGGCCGCCAGCGAAACCGTGTTCCTCGCCCCGGGCGCCACGGTCTCGATCAATGAACCGCTGAAGCCCGGCGTCACCGCGCTGGGCATGGTCGCGGCATTCCGCGACATCGACCACGCCACCTGGCGCGTGAAGGCGCCGGTCAAACCAAGCGGACCGACCAAGCTGGAAGCGAAAACCGCCGGCATCGTGCTCACGCTGAAACCCGCCGCCCCCGCACCATGACATGGACCAACCGGGTCGCCTGGCAGGAGGGGATGTTCCTCCGGGCGCAGCACTTCCAGCAGCAGGACCGCAGTCTCGAGCACCTGGTGCGCGCCCGCACCGCCCATCTGCAGCCGTTCGGCTGGGGCTTGTCCAACTACACCATCGACCGTGACCTGCTCGCCACCGGCCGCTTCGCTCTATCGGCCGCGACGGGCGTGTTCGAGGACGGCACTCCGTTTTCCATGCCGGGAGAGGCGGATCACCCGCTCCCGCTCGACGTGCCGCCGAACGCGCGCAACACCCTGGTCTTTTTGGGGGTGCCGATCCAGCAAGCCGGGTCGGCGGAGCTGGCGGTGGCCGGCGGACCGGAAGCCCGCTACGGCGTGAGCCAGTTCGAAGCGTTCGATACGCATTCCGCGGCCCCTCAATCGGCCGATTTGGTCGTCGGCCGGCTGCGGCTTCGTTACTTGCTCGAGACCGAGGAGCGGGCGGGCTGGCTGTGCATTCCGCTCGCCCGCATCGTAGAGATGTCGTCGGACCGACGGGTGACGCTGGACGACCGTTGGATCGCCTCCGTCCTCCTCTGCGCGGCGAGCCCGGTGCTCGCCGGGCTGCTGACCGAGCTGGCCGGCATGATCAACCAGCGCGGCGAGGCCCTGGCGGGGCGGCTCACCGCGCCCGGCGCCCGCGGCGTGGCCGACGTGGCCGACTTCCTGCTGCTGCAATCGCTCAACCGCTGGCAAAAGCTGCTGAGCCACTGGGCCGACGCCGGAACGCCGCACCCGGAAACGCTCTACGCGACACTGGTGCAAATGGCCGGCGAGTTCGCGACCTTTACCGAGGCGAGCAAGCGGCCCGCCCCTTACCCCGCGTATCGCCATGAGGACCTGCAGCGCTCCTTCGCCCCGGTCGTTGCGGATCTGCGGCGCTCGCTGTCGGCGGTGCTCGAAACGAACGCCATCAGCATCCCGCTGGTCGAGCGCCGGTTCGGCGTCCGCGTGGGGGCGATCACCGACCGCGGCGTTCTGCAAGCCGCCTCGTTCGTGTTGAGCGTGCGGGCGGACGTGCCGACCGATTCGCTGCGGCGGCTGTTCCCGAGCCAGGTCAAGATCGGCGCGGTCGAGCAGATCCGCGAGCTGGTCAACATCTCCCTGACTGGGATCGCGATCGTGCCACTTCCCGTAGCGCCGCGGCAAATCCCGTTCCACGCGGGCGCGAGCTACTTCGAGCTCGACCGCAACTCGCCGCACTGGCAGCAGATGCAGACATCCGGCGGCTTCGCGATCCATGTGTCGGGCGAATTTCCCAATCTGACCATGGAGCTTTGGGCAATTCGCGGGTAGCGTCCGCTGATGTCGATGATGACGAGGAATGTTCCTTGTCCGGTAACGATCAATCGAGGACATGATGGCGAGCGACAATCCTTTCGCCGAGCCGGATGACAGCGATCGGACGATCATTCGCCCCGCTCCCGGCGGCCGGCGGCCGGCGGCACGGCCGCCCGCCGCCGCGCCCGCAGCAGCCCCGTTCGTCGATCAGCCCGCCGCATCCTTCGCCAGCGCGCCCGAGGAGCCCGGCGCGCGCTCAGCCCTGGCGATCGGCAACTCGCCGCTTGCCGTCGCCGCAAGTCCGCTCATCCAGCTCCTCGCCCGCCTCGGCAACACCGCCACCGCGCCCGACAGCGGCAGCCTGCGCGAGCGGGCCGTCGCCGAGATGCGCCGGTTCGAGCAGGTCGCGCGCGACGGCGGCGTGCCGATGGAGCAGCTCCGCCCCGCTCACTACGCCCTCTGCGCCAGCCTCGACGACGTGGTGCTGAATACGCCGTGGGGCAGCACCGGCGAGTGGGCCTCTCGCTCCATGGTGTCGACCTTCCATCAGGAAGTCCGCAGCGGCGACCGTTTTTTCGATGTGCTGGGCCAGATGCGCCAGAACCCCGGCACCATGCTCCCCGTGCTGGAGCTGATGTATCTCTGCCTGTCGCTGGGCTTCATGGGCCGCCATCGCCTGTCCCAGCGGGGCGTGGCGGAAATCGATCGGCTGCGGGAGGAAACCTACGCCGTCATCGCACGGCAGCGGCGGGCGCCGGAGCCTGCTCTGTCGCCGCGCTGGGAAGGGCAGAATGCCCCCTATCGACCGTCCCGCGCACGGCTGCCGGTGTGGGTCGCCGCGGTTGCGGGGCTGGCTGTCACGGCGGCCCTGTTCGTCTGGTCCAGCCGCACCCTGGCTGAAGCGTCGGACGACCTGTTCGCCCGCGCGATGGCGCTGCCGCCCGGCCACATGCCGGCCATCAGCCGGGCGGTCGCCGTCACGCCACCCCGTCAGCCTCCCCCCAGCGAACCCACGGCCGTGGATCGGCTCCGCACGTTCCTCAAGCCGGAGATCGACCAGAAATTGGTCGAGGTCCTGGGCACGGACGCGACGCCGATCGTCCGCATCCACAACAGCGGCCTGTTCGCATCCGGCAGCGCCACGCTGAACGAGAACTTCCTGTCGCTGTTCGATCGGATCGGCAAGGCGCTGGCGGCCGAGAAGGGTCAGGTGGATGTGCTCGGCTATACCGACAACCAGCCGATCCGAACCGTCAAGTTCCCGTCCAACTTCAAACTTTCGGCGGCACGCGCCGCCGCGGCGGAGGCGGAGTTGGCCCGTGTCATGGGCGGTACGGAGCGGCTGCGGGCCGAAGGCCGGGCCGACGCCGATCCGATAGCCTCCAACGCGACGGCGCAGGGGCGCGAGCAGAACCGCCGGATCGAACTCATCCTCCACCGGCAATCGTAGCAGGCCGCCATGTCTGGCTTTCGAAGGGTCCTTCTCTCGCGCTGGACGCTGACCGGTCTCGGCGTGCTGCTTTTGGCGCTGCTGGTGTGGTTTCTCGGCCCTCTCCTGACGTTTCTGGAGGGGTGGCCGATCCGGCTGGGCATCGTGGTCCTGCTGGTCGTGGTCTGGTTGGTCGCGAATTGGCTGGCCGACCGCCGCCACCGACGCGCCGAGGCGGCGCTCAAGGGTGGGGTAGCGGCGCCGGCCGGGCCGGACGCCTCTGCCGAGGAAGTGGCCGCGCTGAACGATAAGCTCGCGGCCGCCACCGCGATGCTCAAGCGGGCTCACGGAACCCGCGGCTACTTGTACGAGCAGCCGTGGTATGTAATCATCGGCCCGCCCGGCGCGGGCAAGACCACGGCGCTCGTCAACAGCGGGCTCACCTTCCTGACGGAACCCGGCGGCAAGCCTGCGGCGGTCGCCGGCGTCGGCGGAACCCGGCTCTGCGATTGGTGGTTTGCTGACGAGGCGGTTCTGATCGACACGGCCGGCCGCTACACCACGCAGGATAGCGATGCCTCGGTGGACCGCGCGGGCTGGCAGGGCTTCCTGGCACTCCTGAAACGAACCCGCTCGCGCCAGCCGCTGAACGGCGTGCTGGTAGCGATCAGCGTGCCGGAAATCGTCGCCGACCGGGCCGCAGCTGAGGCGCACGCGGTAGCCATCCGCGCGCGGATCAAGGAGCTGAACACGCAGCTCGGCGTGCAGCTGCCGGTCTACGCGCTGTTCACCAAGGCGGACCTGATCGCCGGTTTCACCGAGTTCTTCGCCGACCTGGATGCGGAGAAGCGCAAGCAGGTCTGGGGCGAAAGCTTCCCCTTGGGCCGCGGCGATACCGCGGGCCCGGCCGCCGAGTTCCGCGCCGCGCATGCCCGTCTGCTGGAGCGGGTCGAAGAGCGGGTGATCGACCGTCTGCAGGCCGAGCGGAGCCCGGACCGGCGGCAGCTGATCGCCGGCTTCCCCGCCCAGGTCGCGAGCCTGGCCGAACCGCTCGAGGCTTTCCTCTCGGCGGCTTTCGGCGGCACGCGCTTGGACCCGGCGCCGTTGCTGCGCGGCTTCTATCTCCTGTCCGGCACGCAATACGGCACACCGATCGACCGGCTGACCGGCAGCATGGCGCGCGCCTTCGGCATGCCGTCGCAACGGTTGGCCAGCCTCGCCCCGGCGCAAGGCCGCAGTTACTTCGTCAACCGGCTCCTACGCGAGGTCGTGTTCCGCGAGTCGATGCTCGTCTCCGAGCCGCCTGCCCTGGCGCGCCGCCGCTCGCTGATGCGGGCGGGCGCGTTCGCGGCGGTGCTGCTGGTGACGCTCGGGGCCATGGGCCTCATCCTGGCCGCGAACCGCTCCGCCCAAGCCGACACCGACCGTCTCAGCGCTTCCCTGGCCCGCTACCAGCAGATCGCGGCGAGCTTGCCGCTCGATCCCGTGGCCGACGGCGATCTGCCCCGCGTGCTGCCGTTGCTCGACGAAGCGCGCAATTTGCCCTTCGGCGCCGCCGCCGGCCGGTCCGGCTGGTCGGGCCTGTCGCAAACGGCCCAGCTCGCGGCCACGTCACAGATCACCTACCGGCACGCGCTCGACTGGGTGATGCTGCCCCGGCTGCTCTGGCAGCTCGAGGCGGAGATGCGCGGCGCCATGAACCGGCCCGAGTTCCTCTACGAAGCCACTCGCATCTACCTCATGCTAGGCAGCCAAGGCCCGCTCGACCGCAGCCTGGTGCGCGACTGGATGGCCGCCGATTGGGCCAGCACCTATGGTGGCCTGACCCGCGAGCCCTTGCGGAAGACGCTCGACGAGCACCTGACCGCTCTGCTAGCCGGCCCGCTGCCCGCCGTGGAATTGGACGGACAACTCGTCGAGACAGCCCGGCGCACGTTCAGCCGGGTGAGCCTCGCCGAGCGCGTCTACTCCCGAATCCGCCCCGGCGCCGGCCAGCAGGTCCCGCCCTGGACGCCGGCCGATGCGCTGGGCGGGGCCGGCGCGGCGGTGTTCGTCCGCCCCTCCGGCAAGCCGCTGACCGAGGGCGTGCCGGGCTTCTACACCGTCGACGGCTTCCACAAGATCCTGCTGCCGTCCCTGGCCCCGGCGACGCGCGAGGTGGTCTCGGAAAGCTGGGTCCTGGGCACGGGCGCCGCGGTCGATCCGGCCGACGACCCGGCGCTGAAGACCCTCGAGACCGACGTCGTGGCGCTTTACACCAACGACTACGCCAAGCGCTGGGACGCGATGCTGTCCGACATCGCCATCCGGCCGCTCCGCGACCTGCAGACGGCAGTCCAGGACCTCTACGTGCTCTCCTCGCCGCAATCGCCGCTGAAAGACCTGCTGACCTCCATCGCCAACCAGCTCACGCTGACCGCTCCCGTCGCGGCGCCGGGCGCTCCGGCCGCTGCAGGCGCGGCCGGGGCAGCGGCTCCCGGCGCCGCTGCGGCCGCAACCCGCCCTGCGGCGCTGTTCGGCCAAAACGCGCCGCCGGCGGTGCCACCGGGTCAGGCGATCGACGACCGTTTCCGGGCTTTGCGCGCCTATGTCGGCAAGGGCCCCGGTGCGCCCATCGACATCACCCTCAAGCTCCTGAACGACCTCCAGCAGCAGCTGGCGACCCTAGCCGCGGCGCCGGCCGGTGCTGCCGCGCCCGCGGTCGCGGCGACGGGCGCCGACCCGGCGCAGCTTCTCCGCGCCGAGGCGCTCCGGCAACCGCCGCCCGTCTCCGGCTGGCTGCAAACGCTCGCCTCCACCGCCGACCGCCTGCGCGGCACCGGCGCCAAGCAGCAGGCCGCCACCGCGTTCAACGGACCTGGCGGCCCCGGCTCCCTGTGCCGCCAAGCGGTGGAGGGCCGCTACCCGTTCAAGGCGGATTCCGCGCTCGACATCCCGCTCGACGATTTCGGCAAGCTGTTCGCGCCGGGCGGGCTGCTGGACGCGTATTACAACCAGCAGCTCCGCGCGTTCGTCGATCAGGCGGCGGGCGGTTGGAAGCTGCAAACCGTGGCTGGCGTGGCGCCGCCCATCTCGCAAGCCGACCTGGACCAATTCCAGCGGGCCGCCATGATCCGCGACCTGTTCTTTGCGTCCGGCGGCGCCACGCCTTCGGTGAAGTTCGAGATCACGCCCGTCAGCTCCGACTCTACCTCGCGGCAAGTCACGCTGGACCTGAACGGCATCGCGATCAGCGACGTGCACGGCCCGGAGCGGGCGACCCAGGTGACCTGGCCGGGTCCGCAGGGCATGGGCACCGTGCGGCTGACGTTCGACCCGCCGCTCTCCACCGGCGCGACCGGGCTGCAGACGACGGGGCCGTGGGCGCTGTTCCGCATGGTCGGCAAGGGCAAGTTGCAGCAGCAGAACGGCGCGGAGCTGTATCAGCTCGGCTACAATCTCGCCGACCGGCAGGTGACGTTCCAAATCCGCGCCGGGTCGGTCAACAACCCGTTCAGCCCCGGCCTGCTCCAGAGCTTCTCATGCCCGCGGCTCGAGTGATGGCGGGATTCTTCGGCAAGCTGCCCTGCCGCGGCGACTTCCTCCGCAGCGGCCTGCCAGGGAGCTTCGTCTCGGCGTGGGACCGCTGGCTTTCCAACGTCCTCGCTTTCAGCCGGGAACAGATGGGGGACGCTTGGCGAGACGCCTGGCTGGAAGCCCCCGTCTGGCGCTTCCTGCTGCCGGCCGGCCAGTGCGGACCGGACGGCGTGCTCGGCTTGTGGCTGCCGTCCGTCGACGCGTCGGGGCGCTACTTCCCGCTGACGGTTGCGGCGGTGTTCCAAGGTGAGCGGGCGGTGCGGGACGAGAACTGGCTGCTCGGCGCCGAGGACACTGCCCGTGCGGCGCTCGAGGACGATCGAACCCCGGCCGCGCTCCAGGCCGCCCTGGACGGCTTAGGCGAGCCGGGGGGCGCTCCGGGCGGGGACACCGGCGTCTGGTGGACGGAAGGTGCGCCGCGCGTGGCGGCCAAGACGCTCGACGCTGCGGCGATGCCGACACCGGAGGAGTTCGTCCGCATGCTCGAAGACGCCGCATGATCGCCGCCGCGCATGATTGGGCGGTGACCCATCCCGGCGCCGTCCGCCCGAACAACCAGGACGCCCTGGTCAGCCGCGCCGACGCCGGGCTGTGGGCGGTGGCGGACGGGGCAGGCGGGCATCGCGCGGGCGAGGTCGCCTCGGCGATGATTGCGGCGGCGCTCGACGGGATTCCGTCCGCCCTGGGCTCGGAGGAGAGCTTGGTGCAGATCCGGCTTCGTCTCGCCGCCGTGCACGACGCGTTGCGCGCGCGGGCCGCCGAGGAGGGCGGCATGATCGCCTCCACCGTGGTGGTGCTCCTGGTCCGCGACAGCCACTTCGTCTGCCTGTGGGCCGGCGACTCGCGCGCCTACATCCTCCGTGACGGCTCGCTGACGCCGATCACGCGCGACCACAGCCTCGTGCAGACGCTGATCGACGCCGGCAGCCTGTCGGAAGAGGATTCAGAGCGGCACCCGCATGCCAACGTGATCACCCGCGCGGTCGGCGGCGACGAGCCGCTGCTCGAGCTGGACAAGGTGACCGGCCGCCTGGTGCCGGGTGACCGCTTCCTGTTGTGCAGCGACGGGCTCAGCAAGACACTCGACCTCGCAACCATGGCCCTGCTCACCGCCGACCCGGCTGACCCGGCCAATCGCCTCGTCGAATCGGCGCTCCTGGCTGGCGTGCGCGACAATGTCACCGCCGTGGTCGTGCAGCCGTAAGGCCATAGGCGAGCCTCTCCACAACTGGTGACATCGTTGCCCCCACGGGATACAACGATTTCGGAAGCGGACGAATCAAGCAACCGAAGGCCATGACGCTGGGCAAGCAATGGAGTTGCCGTAACGAACAAAGGCCGAGCTGGAACTTCGTTTCGGCGTTGCTGCCGATCGCGCTGATCGCGACGGTCACTCCCGCTCTCGCGCAACGTCCGGATGCCCCCTTCTCCGGCAACGCCGTGCCGCAAGGGTCTCCGCTGCCGCGTATTCTGCCGCCCTCTCCTCCCATCGTGGCGCCGGAGACCGGTCTCGTCCGGCCGGCCGCGCCCGCCCCTTCGCCGGCGCTGAACGTGCCGATCCGCAGCGTCGCTATCGCCGGCGCCACCGCCTTTCCCGCGGCGCAACTGCAAGGGTTCACCGCCAACCTCGTCGGCCCCGGCATCCCGGTCGCCCGGGTCGAAAAGGCCCGCGCGGACCTGCTGTCGCTCTACCGCACGAACGGCTACGTGCTGACGACCGTGACCGCGGCGATCGGACCGCAGGGCGATCTCCGCTTCAACGTCGTCGAGGGGCGGATCGCCGCCGTGAAGCTCGACGGTGACATCGGTCCCGCGGGCGTTCAGGTGCTCCGCTTCCTCAATCACCTGACGGAAGTGCAACCGATCGACAACGCCACGATCGAGCGCTGGCTGCTGCTGGCGCAGGATGTTCCGGGCGTCTCGCTGAACGCCGTGCTGCAGCCCTCCGTCAGCGATCCCGGCGCCCTCACCCTGGTCGCGCAAGTGCGGCGCCAGGCCTTCAACGGGCTGCTGACCGCCGATAACCGGGCGTTCCGGCAGACCGGTCCGGTGGAAAGCCTGCTGGTCATCGACGCGAACAGCTTCACCGAGTTCGGCGAACGCTCGGAGGCCTCCTTATACCACACCGACGGCAACACGCAGAATTTCGGCCAGGCTTCGACCGAGTTCTATGTCGGCGGTTCCGGGTTGAAGCTGCGGCTCTACGGCGGCCATGGCGAGGCGGCGCCGTCGGACTTCCTGCGTACGGTCGGCTATCGCGGCATCACCACCGTCTTCGGCCTCGGTGCCGCCTACCCGGTCGTGCGCTCGCGCAACCAGAGCCTTAACCTCGTCGTGAGATTGGACGCGATCGAGACCGACACGCGGACCGATACGGGCCCGCAAGGGCAATCGCGCCGCACCAGCAACGACGATCTCCGCGTCGCCCGCGTGGGCTTCGAATACGCGATCCAGGACAGCCTGGCCGGCGACGACCGTCCAGCCGTCAACTTCCTCGGTCTGCGCGGGTCGCAGGGGCTCAACTTCCTGGGCAGTTCCGGGAACAACAACCTGACTCCCGGACGATTGAACGAGCGGGTCGATTTCATCAAGGTCACCGCCGAACTCTCGCGGACACAGACCCTGTTCGCGGTCGGAACGGCGTCCAGCGTCGCTTTGCGGGCGTCGGCGCAAGGGCAGGTGAGCAATAGCGTGCTGCCCCCGGCCGAGAAGTTCTTTCTCGGCGGCAGCGAGATCAACCGCGGGTTCTATGCCGGCCAAGTCACCGGCGACAATGCCCTGGCCTGGTCGCTCGAGCTTCAACTGAATACGGCCGCCAACTTCACGGTGTTCGACACGCCCATCCCCGTGAGCGCCCAGTTCTATACCTTCTACGACCGGGGGCAGACGTTCGAGAACCAGTCCATCGACCCGAACGCGCGCCTCTCCTCGGTTGGCGTCGGCGCCCGCGTCACGGTGACACGCTTCACCGAGTTCGACGTGGAGGGCGTCGTGCGCAACACGCGCCTGCCGGTCGGCACCGCGGGCATCGTCCACCCGCTCAAGGCAGACGCCGCCTATTGGCGCGTTCTGACCCGGTTCTGAGCCGATGCCGAGAACCGCCCGCCGTTCCGACCTCCTCCGCAGCACAGCGCTGCAGGCGGCCGCGGTCCTCACCATCGCCAACCCGGTCCAGGCCCAGCCCGCGCCGAACGCGCAGCCTCAGGGCGGGAAAGTGGTCGCCGGCAGCGCCACCATCGCGCGGACGCCTGGAACCACCGCCATCACCCAAACCACCGACCGCGCCGCCATCGATTGGCGCTCGTTCGATGTCGGCCGCAACCAGGCCGTCACGTTCCAGCAGCCCTCGGCGAGCAGCGCCACCCTCAACCGGGTCACCGGACCCGACCCCTCCGCCATCGCCGGCCGCATCAGCGCCAACGGCCAGATCATCCTGACCAACCCGAACGGCGTCACCTTCTTCCAAGGCGCGCAGGTCAACGCCCAGAGCGTCATCGTCAGCGCGCCGGGCATCACGACACATAACTTCATGGCCGGCCGCATGGTCTTCGACCGCCCGGCCAATCCCCGAGCCCGGATCGAGAACGCCGGCACCATCACGGTCAAGCAAGCCGGCCTGGCCGCCCTCGTCGCGCCGTCCGTGGCCAACTCGGGCACCATCACCGCCCATTTGGGCCACGTGGTGCTCGCCGGTGCCGCCGCCGCGACGCTGGATATGTACGGCGACGGCCTGGTCTCGATCGACGTCACCAAGCAGGTCCAGCAAGCCCCGGTCGGACCCGGCGGCAAACCGGTCACCGCGCTGGTCACCAATACCGGCACGATCGCCGCCGATGGGGGCACCATCCAGCTCAGCGCCCGCGCCGCCGACGGCGTGGTGCAGAGTCTGGTCGATGCCGGCGGCACCATCCGCGCCAACACGGTCGGGACAACGACGGGCCAGATCGAGATCGCGGGCACGGGCGGCTCCGTGGTGATCGACGGCCGGGTCGCCGCCGACGGGCACGGGGGCGGCCATGGCGGCACGATCGTCCTGAACGGCAGCGCCGCCACGATCTTGGCCGACACGGCCCACGTGACCGCCAACGGCGCGGCCGGCGGCGGCACGGTCGCCATCGGCACCACCTTGGCCCGCGCCCGCACGACCGGTCCGGCACCCGCCACCACGTCGGCGCGCACCACGATCGCTCCTGGCGCCCGCGTGTCGGCCAGCGCCGGCAAGCGCGGCAACGGTGGCCGGGTGACCGTGCTCAGCACGGCGTCGACCACCGTCGCGGGCACGATCGAGGCCAAAGGCGGCGCCGTGGCAGGCAACGGCGGCACTATCGAGCTGTCCGGCGAGACCGGCTTCCGCCTCACTGGCCACGCCGACACGAGCGCGCCGCATGGCACCGCCGGCACGATCCTGCTGGACCCGCGGGACCTCACGATCGCCGTCGATCCGCCGTCGGCGGGAACGCCCAACCAGCCGCTGCAGGACAATACCGACCCCAACATCGCCGCCGACGCGGGCGGGGTCGCCACCGACGCCTACGTGACGCCCCTGCAACTGAAGGCGCTCACCGGAAACCTCCATGTACTGACGACACGCGACCTGACCGTCACCAATGGCTTCAGCTACAATGGCGGCAGCGTAACCCTCGAAGCGGGCCGGAACCTCACTGTTTCAGCCACCGCTGCGGCAGGCCTCGGAAGCAGTGGGTCAGGGTCGGGCACCATTATCTTGGCTGATCCCGGCGTTACCGCCAGTGGCGACCTGAACCTCTTCGCCGCGTCCAGCGCGATCGCCGGCTATGACCCGACCGGCGCCTTGTCCATCGCCGCCCCACTCTCCGGTCCGACCGTCACCCTCTCGGCCGGGACCGGCGGAATCGCGCTCTCGGCCAACGTCACGGCCGGCACCGCCGTGCTGCTGAACACCACCGGGCCGGTCTCGCAGACCGGCGGCACCCTCACCACGCCGCAACTTTCCGGCACGGCTGCTTCCGTCAACCTTCCCGCCGCCAACGCCATCGACGGGATCGGCAACAGGCTCAATGCCCCTCTGACGACCACGGCCGGCGGTGTCCTGGTTACGGAGGCGCAGGGCCAGTTCCTCACGGTTGGCACGCCCCAGGGTGGAGGCGGCATCTCGGTGCCGACCGGCCAGACCGTCACGCTGAGCATGGATTCCTTATCGCTTGCCGCTCCCGTGGGCGGCAAAGCGATCACGGCGTCGACCGTCGTGCTGCAGCCATCCAACAGCGACCTGTCCATCCTGGTATCGGCCACCTTTCCGGACGGGCCCGCCCTGGTCGTCACACCAGCCGAGCTATCGCTGCTTGCGGTGAACACGCTCCAACTCGGGAGCCGTGCCCTCAATGGCAACGTCACCATCGGTCAGACCGACGAAGCCATCGACTTCACCGCCGCCGGCATTCCCCAGCTCGTCCTAAGCAGCCACAACAATATCGACCAGGGTGGTCCCCTGACCGTGGCGAGCCTCAACATCCAGAACACCGGTGCGGCCACCCTCTCCAACACGGGCAACCGGTTCGACACGCTGACCATCGGCACGAATGGCCCCTCCACCCTCACGACGGCAGGGAACCTGACGATTGCGGGCAACAGCGGGGCGGACAACCTCACGATCATCGCCGGCGGCAGCATCACGGAGGCGGCCGGCGGCACGCTTTCCGCCAGCGACTCGATCACGCTTTCCGCCGGCGACCGGTCCGTCCCCGGCTACGATCCGGCCGCATCGCTGACCGTGCTCAACCGCACGGGCGCCGCGAACACGCTGTCGCTGTCGGCCGGGACGGGGGGCATCGTCCTCGGCCCGTCGCTGTCGACCGATCTGGTGATCTCCACGACCGGCACGTTCGGCGAGGGACCGAGCGGGATCTCCACCACGACGCTCAGCGGCACCGCCGGATCGGCCAACCTGCCATCGCCCACGAACAGCATCCAGGCGATCAGTACCTTCAACGTCACTGGAACGGGCGGCAGCTTCGTGTTGGTCCTGAACGACGGCGTTTCCATCGGCAACGCCCGATCGCCGGGCGGCATCACCACCCAGGCCGGCGGTCTGGTGAGCATCACGAGCGACCACCTGTCGCTGAACGCGCCCGCGGGCGGCACGGCGATCAACGCCCCCGGGGGCACCGTCGCCCTGACGCCGTACACGCCGACAATCCCCATCGTGCTCAGCAATCTCTCCGCTGTGGGCGAGGGCGCGCCCACGGTTCTCACGATCACCCAACCCGAACTCGCCCGCATCTCCGCCAGCCAACTGACCCTGGGAAGCATCGGGGGAGCCCGGGCCGCCCAAAGCGGTCCCATCGTGCTGGGCAACCCCAGCGAGGCCATCGACCTCACCGCGCTCGGCTTGAACACTCTCGGCCTGAACACGACCGGCGCCGTGACGCAGGGAGGCCCGCTCGCCGTGCCGGCCGTGACCGGCACCGTCGGCAGCCTCAGCCTCGCCCTGGCCGGCAACCAGATCAGCCGGATCGCCGAGGTCACGGCCAACAGCGTCGCGCTGCACACCGATGGCAGTCTGACCGTCGGCAACCTCACCGTGGGCGGAGACATCGCCCTGTCCTCCGCCGGCCCGGATGGCATGACGCTGTCCGGCGCCATCAGCGGCCAGTCCATCAACCTCAATAGCCTCTCGAGCAGCCTCGACACGCCGACGCCCACGGACCCGGTGATCTTCCAGACCGACGGCACGATCACGGCGGCGAGCCTTGGTGGTGCAGCCGGCTACGCGTCCCTCAGCGGGTCGAACGCGATCGGCACGCTCGGTGATTTCGTCACCTATTCGGGCCTGGTGCTGAACACCCGGTCGGCGCTGACGATCACCGGCAGCGTCTCGTCCACGACAGGCTATGTCAGCCTGACCGCGGCCGGGTTGCAGCAGGCGAGCGGGTCGCGGCTCGTCACGCCGGAATTGGATGGCGCTTCTCTCGGCGACACGGTGCTGACCAACGCCAGCAACGTGGTCGGCGGCGTGGGCAGCTTCACCCAGCCGAGCGGCAACTTCGCCCTCACCACCGCCGGCTCCCAACTCGTGCTTGGCAGGCGGGGCGGTCAGCTTCAGGTCGCGGCAGGCTCGGCGACGCTCGTGGCCGACGGCCTCTCGGTCGACGCGACCGAGCGGTCGGGCCCGGCCGTCTCGGTGACGCAAGGCGCCCTGACCGTCACCCCGTACACCCCGGGCCGGCCGATCGAACTCATCGGCCAGAGCGTTGCCGACCCGTCCTCTCTGTCGCTCGACGCGGCCCTGACCGGCAGCCTCGATGTCGCGAGCCTCGTCCTCGCCGCCCCGGACAGCCCGGTCAAGATCGGCAACGCCGGCGATACCGTCGATTTCGGCGGCCGGGTCGGCACCCTCGTGCTGGGCAATGTCGGCCCGGTGACCGAAGGCAGCAACGCGCGTTTCGTCGTGCCCACCCTTTCGGGCAGCGCTCCGAGCGTCGTGCTGGGATCCGCCGCCAACGGGATCGGCGCCGTCAGCGACCTCCACGCCACCGACGGGCCAATCGCCGTTCGATCCAGCTCCTCCCTGTCCGCCCAGAACGTCTCCGCGACGGACAGCCTGCAGCTCGCCAGCGCCGGCACCCTGGTCACCGGCGGATCGCTCACGGGGACGGCGATCGATCTCTCCGGGTCCCTCGGGATCAGCCAGAACGGCGGGCAGATCGCGACGCCCGCAAACCTGACGCTGTCCGCACAGAGCGGCCCGATCATCCAGTCCGGCGGCAGCATGACCGCGACCACGCTGGCGGCCCGGTCGACGGCGTTGTCGCTGCCGGGCGCCAACAGCTTCGATTCGGCCTCGATCGCGGTAACCGGCACGGTGCTCCTGAACGACACGGTCTCCCTCACCCTGCTCGCGTTGACCGGCACCAACGCCTCGATCGCCACGGCCGCCGATCTCGACGCCGCGGGCGCGATCACCGTCTCGGACACGCTGAGCCTCAGCGCTCGCGGCGCGATCAGTCAGTCCGCGGGGATCATCACGGCGAACCAGCTGAGCGGCAGCGCCGCCAGTGCCGGGCTGACCGGGCCGAACGCCATCGCCACCCTAGGCGCCTTCAGCACCACGGGCGACCTCGTGCTGGGCGACGCCAGCAGCCTCGCCGTCATCGGCCCGGTCTCCGGCGCCAACATCACCCTGTCGACCAATGCCGGCCTGGTCCTCTCCGGGGCGCTGACGACGCCGGGAACGCTGGCGATGCACGCGGCCGGCGAGCTCAGGCAAACCAGCGGCTCGCTCTCGGCCACCACCCTGACGGGCAGCGCGGCGACTGCGTCGCTCGACCAGACGGGCAACCGGGTGACCACGCTGGCCGGCTTCGCCACGTCCGGCGACTTCTCCTACACCAACGGTGGCGACCTGACCGTCGCCGGCCCGGTCGACCCGAACACCGTCAGCCTGACTGTGGACGGCAAGCTCACGGTCGCCAGCACGATCACCGCATCGAACATCGTGCTCACCGCCACCGGCGACATCGTGGAATGGTCCGGCGGGCAGCTCGTGGCAGGAACCCTGTCCGGCTCGGCGGCCAGCGCGGCACTCACGCGGCCGAACCAGCTCGACACGGTCGGCGCCTTCAGCACCCAAAGCGGGTTCGCCCTCGTCTCGACCCTGTCGCTGACGCTCACTGGCCCGCTGAGCGACCAGCGCACAGGCATCGCCCTGTCCGCACCCGCGATCACCCTCGCCGGGCCGCTCTTCGCGCCCGCGCTGGCCCTCAGCAGCCCGGGCGCCGTTGTCCAAACCGCCGGAAACCTCCTGGTCGCCACCCTCGCCGGCAGTGTCGGCAGCCTCGACCTCGGAAGCCTGTCGCCGGCCTCCTTCGAGACGCTAGGGCCGCTCACGGCCACGAAATCGATCGCCATCAACGACCAAGTGCCGCTCCGCATCGCCGGCCCGCTCGCCGCGCCCCTGCTCTCGGTGGCCAGCACGGGATCGCTGGTTCTCGACAACGGCCAGATCCGCACGGACGGCCAGCCGCTGGCGACCCAAGTCGGCGCCGCTCCCGCCCCCGGCGGCAGCAACTTCGCCGTCCGCCCCGGAGCGAGCGGCGCCGCCAACTTCGTCCAGACCGGCACAACCAGCCTCGACGTCTACTCGCGCGGGATCGGCACGCTGCGGATCGACCTGCTGGGGACGGGTGGCACCATGACGTTCGAAGACCTCCAGGCGTCCCACGAAAACCTGGTGCTCTCCCTGGGCAACGGAACGGCGAGCGGCACGCTGCAGACGAACAGCCTGACGGTTCTCGGCAGGGGCGGCCGGGCGAACTTGGAAGGTCAGATCGGCGACCGCAGCGACTCCAGCGCGGCCCAGCTGGGCAAGCTGCTCCCCGGCTCCGACCTGCGCTACACCTTCAACGCCTGCGTGATCGCCGCGCCGTCCTGCAGCGCGGAAACCTTCGGCGCGGTCACGCTGCCGGCCGCAGCCGTCAGTAGCATCCTGCGCCCCGACATCCTGACGCTCGGAATTCTCGACCTCTCCGTCACGCGCGACCGGGACGATCCCACGCTTCTCCTCCCCAACATCTCCGACCGGGACTACTGATCCATGCGGTGGAGCTCACTCCTCCTTTCCCTTTCTCTGGCTGCCTGCGCCGTGCCGCCGCCCGCCGCCTATGTCAGCGGCGGCGGCCGCTCGAGTTCGGCGGTCGGCATCGGCAAGAACGCGGTCGGCGAGGCCTGCACGCAGCAGGGCTCGACCGACTCCGTTGACGTGTTCTGCGGCACCTGGGACCAGCCGAGCGGGCACATCGCGGCCCAGCCGGCCAGCACCGCCTCGTTGCAGGCGCTTGCCACGTCGAGCCCGTGGCGCACCGGGCTGGATGCCCGCCTGATCTGCAGCGCCCCGACGTCGACCACGATCAACGGCAACGCGCCAGCCTTGCTGCTGAGCTGCACGCGCAAGATCGGCGGCTGGCCGCAGGCGGCGCTCGTCACCCGCATCGGCGACCGCGACTACCTCGCGGACGGGATCCTGCCGGCCGTCTCGGTCCTCGAGCGCGGCATCGCGGTAATGTCCGGCCAGGCGACCCCGTCAGCCGCGGCCTCCCTTCCGCCCGGCCAGGCCGACGCCCTGATCGCCTCGCGGCTCGCCGCCCGGTCGTTCTCCGCCGGCGACATTGGCCAGTATCAATCCCTGATGATTGCCGGCACCCGCGCCAACCTGGCCGAGAACTACACGGGCGCCGAACGGGCCTACCGCGCG